>DCHJ01000038.1:8763-99842 GCA_002314805.1 Lachnospiraceae bacterium UBA1755
TCTTCGGTTATCTCATATCTGGAAGTATTATGGATGGATTCAACATCGATCAGACGTGAATCTATAAGCTCAGCCAAAACCTGCTTTAAAGTAAAATAACCGGTATAGTCATGGCTCAGGAAGAAATCCGAGATCTGGTTTTCTGTCAGAGGAAAATTGACCTGCCTCAGCATATGCAGAACCATAAGCTTATATAATGTTTTCGGTTCATTGATCATGAGTAAATGATAGCAAGGCTCACCTTTTAATTCAAGTGTAATTGTGCTAGAATTATATGGAATATTATTTTGGGGTATTGTGCCGTTGAGGGAAAAAATCACCAAATTAGCACAAGGCAATATCGACGACAGTACTCCGCTTATTTTTGTGGAACCAAGATCAATAGAATATGAACTGACTCCCAATACTGCTGTTAAAATGGGGATCATGATCACCTCCGGTAACGGTGTATATGTCAAGGGACTGGCATATTCTTCGGATACAAGAGTGAAGCTGTTGAATCCGGCCTTCGGCGGCAGCAGTCTGAGGCTTGTGGCTGAAGCACTTCTGAGATCCACCGATGATGAGGATGCTTTTACCGGACAGATCACGTTGGTTACCAACGGTGGAGAATTCATTATTCCTTTTGTTTTCCACAAAAAAGATGCGGAAGAGGAGCATGATCTGTCATGTCTCAATACGCCGGAGGATTTTGCTGATTTAGCAGAAGAGGATAAAAACAGTGCTCTTCGTATTTTTGGGTTGAGCAATTTCTGTAATGCACCATTTATGCGCAATCTCCGTTATAGTACGATTTATCGTGAGTTTAGAAAATGCCCGGACAGAGAGGTGGCTCTGGAGCAGTTTATTGCTGCCTGCGGCATACGAATCAGTAATTATTCCCGGGAGTCTGCTGATTTTGGAAGAATGTGCGGTAAGTCAGTTAACAAGAGACTCGCAGTTTCCGCTCAGAAGATCCCGCGTGAATCGGATACCTACAGAAGACATTATTTTGAATACGCAAAGCTCAGACTCGCATATGATATGGGCAGAGATGACAGTACGCAGCTTCTTGACGGTATGATCTCTCATCTGGATGCTATTATCGATTCCGACCGCAGTTCTGAATATATAACTCTGCTTAAAGCTGAAGCTCTGTATGAAAAAGGGGCGGTCAGGGATACTCTTATGCTTATGAATTCTGTTTCATCTGCAGTAAGAGATAACCGGCAGGAAATGATACATGAATATTTCCTGCTTGAATTTCTGGAGATAGTTGTAAACCACAGGGACAAGGCTTCCTTCATACGGCTTTGCAGGAAGTTTATTGAGGAGCAGCATTTTCTCGATCTGTTCATATATGTGCTGCGACTCGATGAAGAGCTTATGAGCAATGATATCCAGCTCCGTAATTTCCTTTCGGAAGTATTCAGTTACGGTGCGCGCAGTCCATGGCTTTATTATTACTACTGTATGCTGCTTAATGATCATCCGGAATATCTGTATGCGCCTAAATCCATCGACAGCCATTCACTCCATTTCGGACGGAAGTATCATATAATAAGTGATAATATTACTCAGGCAGTAGTATCGGCCTCATGCAGTGCCTATATTAAGTCAGACAGGAAGCTGATATCTGCTCATAAGACCTATGCTGAAGGTGTCGAGATGGATCTGAGCATCAATGGTTTATATGAGTATTATCTGTACACATTGCCTAATGATCCTGACTATGTGATAAGTGACAGGGTGCTTAATCATTACCGGTCAGGCGACAGGCTGGACATTCCGACAAAAACCAGACTTTATTCTAATATCGTACGTTTTAAGAAAAAGACAACTGCACTGTATAAATCCTATGAGGACAGGATCGTCACGTTTGCGCTTTCGCAGCTTAAGGAACAGAATATCAATGATTATCTTCTGGACCTGTATGCCAATGTAATAAGACCTGAAATGATCGATCAGGAGCTTTCTGACCAATACCTTAAGCTGGTTAACTGCTATCGGATAAGGACAGATAATCCGCATATCAGATCTGTAGTTATTACATATGCTGCAGCTGCCGGTGAAAGTGTCTTCAGCACAGTGGACGGCAATGCAATACTGCCGATATACTATCCCGGTGAGATCATCCTCTTTCAGGACGCCTACGGCAACAGGTTTTATGATGTGCCATATACAAAAGAACAGCTCTTCCAGCAGAACGCATTCCGGAGTGCTGCCGAAAAGCTTTGTCCGGCAAGCAGTGTAGTAAGGATCAAGAAAACAAATGAACTGATGCTGAAGAGATCCATTAACGGTGAGGATGTGTTACAGCTTGAAAACGAAGTGTATGAGAAGGATCTTAATGACGATGCCAAGGCTTTAATTATCAACAGGCTGATACAATACTATAATCAGCATGCTGCAACGGGCTATAATCCCGATTTTCTTCTTAAGATAAATATGCTTCATCTAAGCGTCGGGGAACGCAGAGATCTGTGCAATGCATATATTACCTGCGGCTGTTTTTCACAGGCCTACGAAATGATCAGGGAATTCGGGTATAAGGGAGTTACTGACAGAAATCTGCGGCTGCTGTGCACTAATCTTATTCAGCAGGGACAGTATCTAAATGAACAGCTCCTGATGACTTTATGCGAGTATACTGAGTGCAGCAATAATCAGGACAATATCATTCTTGAGTATATGTGTAAGTCTTATTATGGACCAACAGAAATCATGTATGAGGTCCTGAAGAGATCAATTGCGGCGCGTATCGATACCTGTGATCTTGAAGAAAGACTGCTTGCCCAGCTGATCTTCTCTGATGACCGGAAGTATATTGATGAGGTGTTTGAATGGTATGTGACAAGACGTAAGGCCAGTGAAAGTATCGTAAAGGCTTACTTCACAATAAAATCGTCTTCCTATTTCTTTGATGATACCAGCATTGACAGCAGAATCTTTGATTACCTTGAAAATGCTGTCAGAGATAACGGAATAATTGCCGGCACACCGCTCATTTATATTTTTGCGCTCACAAAGTATTATTCGGGACTTGAGAATCTCTCAAAAAGCAGGATAGAGACGGCGAAAAAGCTTGTACATTTTCTTCTCGACAAAAAATACACTCTTGATTATCTGAAGAGATTTGAGCGTTACTTCACACTCCCGGGAGACTTTATGTGCAATCAGATCATCTCTTATAAAGCCGCTCCCGGCACTGAGATAAGGTTTCGGTCATGCATCAGACCATCTGAAGATAAACTGATGCCGGAGACCGCAAGTGTCAGCATTATGAACCTGTATATCAAAACCAAGGTGCTTTTCGCTGGTGAGACCTGGAACTATGAGGTCTATGCTGTTGAAGGTGAGGAGACGAAGCTGATAGACAGCGGTTGCCTGAGCTATGATGATATTCATTCGGAAAAACGAGGATTTAAGTTCCATGAGCTTAATGCTATATGTGCCGGGCTGCCCTCAGCCGGCGATGATGAGATCATCGGGATGATGAGAAATTATGCATCCAAAGAGAATGCTGTAAGAAGATTATTCGGTATCGGATCGTGAGTTCATTATAGATTATTGTGTATTATTATAGTTTATTACAGTTCAATACAGGAAGGAGGTCCTTGTGAATAAAAGAATTCTTGGCATAGATATGAATGATCAAAGGACTATCCTTTCATATTATTCGGAAGAGAGGATATGGACTTTTCCCACTGCCGTCTGCCGTGATTCAGAATACATGGGATGGTCGGTCGGCAGTACAGCTTATGAGAGTGTGCTGGCGGGAAAAGGGATCATCACTGACAAGCTTTACTCCTTTGTCCAGAAGGACAGGATCACAACTCTGTATGGTACGGAGTATAATTCTGTTACACTGATGTATGAGTTTTTGCGGATGATAATCAGAAAGACCGTGGATAATGATGAGTCCCTGCTGCCGACATATTTAGTGCTCTGTATTCCCACTATTGACGTTAATACGGTGGACCGACTTTATGAAAGCATAAGCAGGCTTGGTATTGACAGAAATAATACCTGTATTATCAGCAGGGCAGAAGCATTCATTTATTATACGATGAGCCAGAGTCCTGATATGAGAAACAATAATGTTGCTTTGTTCTCACTTGAGGATAATGAACTGACATATTATGAACTGAAGGTCCAGCGCAAAGCCAAAAGCACACTGGTATTTGCGGATAAAGAGCTTCTTGATGAGAGCTTTAATCTGGATATACTCAGGAAAGAGGCAGGATCAAAGCTTGCCGACAAGATACTGCTTTCATGCGCAGAGCGTCTCTTTAAGAACAAGGTCTATTCATCAGTTTTTGTGACAGGAGCCGGTTTCAGTGAGATAGAGTGGGCACAGGAGTTTATGAGATTTGTATGCAACCGTCGAAAGGTATTTTCGGATGAAGAACTGTTTTCCCGCGGGGCGGGCTTCAGAGGAGCAGATCTGGCAAGTGAAAAGCCTATTTTTTCATTCACTCCGATTTGTGATGGCAGGATAGATTCGTCTGTATATATCAATATCAACAGAAAAGACAGGGTGATAGCCTATCCCATCATCAATATCGGTGACCCATGGTATTCCGCAGAAAACACGATCAGTCTGATCCCTTACAATATTGAATATCTTGATCTCTCGATCGTGCCAATGGATGAAAGAAAGCGAAAGAATGTCCATATTCCACTGAGCTTTCTTCCCGACAGACCTGACAGGACTTCGAAGCTTTCAATGCATGTGAGGTTCAAAAATGCCGGGCACATGTATGTTGTTGTAAAGGATATGGGGTTCGGTGATTTGTTTCCCTCTTCAGGCAATTCTGTCAGCGAGGAGGTTGCATTATGGGATTGATACTGTGTGAAAACAGGCAGGCTGTCCACCCGCTGTTCATCCCCGATATGGGACTGCGGGTCTTCTCGCTTGAGGAGCTGTGCTACGTGATATATAATTATCCGCTGATCGCAATGGACGGACTGGTTAATCAAAGGCTTATGAGCTTTCTAAGAGATGATCTTCGGATAGGGCTGCAGATCGTTAATCTGGAAAGAAGCATGAGTGAGTGGCCTGATCATGATGATGTGCTTCTGTCGATACTTGGCTTTTCGGATTATTATTCATCCGTGGAAATTGAGGATTTCAGAGCAAGGATCCATGAGATCAGAAAGACTTCCAGATACGAATTCTACCGTATGAAGGGTGATCTGCTCTTTGAACTCGGACAGTACGGTAAGGCAATAACATATTATGAAAAAAGCCTGTTTGTTTCAAAGGATCAGACAGCTGATGACATATATTTCTACCGAGTCTGCCGGAATATGGGATCAACGTATGCCAATCTGTATCAGCTTGATGAGGCATATCTTTCATATATGAAGGCATATGAGTATAAGAAGGACGAGGAAGTAAAAAAACAGATCTATTTTCTCGCCAGACTTCAGGATGATATCGAAAAGAAAGAGCTGTATCTGAAGGCTGTTGAAGGACAGAGCATTGCAGAATGGGATAATGAATTTGAAGAAATAATGCATAGCTCAGACGATGATGCTTCATTGGACGAGATAAACGAACTGCGCAGTCTTGATGCAGTGAAAAGAAGAAAATCAATTGAGACAATACTTAATCGCTGGAAGCGAAAATACAGAAATATGTTATAGAAAGAGGAACAGAAATGAAAGAATTACAGAAAACCTATAACCCTGCGGAAATCGAAGAACGTGTATATGAAGAGTGGCTGAAGAAAAATTATTTTCATGCGGATGTAAATCCCAACAAGAAGCCTTTCACCATCGTAATGCCGCCGCCTAATATCACCGGTCAGCTCCATATGGGACATGCACTTGACAATACTCTGCAGGATATCCTTATCCGTTACAAGAGAATGCAGGGCTATGAGGCATTGTGGCAGCCGGGTACAGACCATGCCGCAATAGCTACAGAGGTAAAGGTCATCGATAAACTCAGGAAGGAGGGTATCGACAAGCACGATCTGGGCCGTGAAGGTTTTCTCAAAAAAGCCTGGGAGTGGAGAGAGGAATACGGCAGCAAGATCATCAACCAGCTGCACAAGCTTGGATCATCGGCTGACTGGGAGCGCGAGAGATTTACTCTTGATGAGGGATGCTCCAATGCTGTACAGGAGGTCTTCATCCGCCTTTATAATAAAGGTTACATCTACAAGGGCAACAGGATCATCAACTGGTGTCCGGTCTGCCATACAAGTATTTCCGATGCAGAGGTAGAGCATAAGGATCAGGACAGCTTCTTCTGGCATATCAATTATCCTGTTGTCGGCGAGGAGGGAAGATTCCTTGAGATCGCCACTACAAGGCCCGAGACTATGCTGGGTGACTCTGCGATCGCTGTAAATCCCGAAGATGAAAGATATAAGGATCTCATCGGTAAATATGTTCATCTTCCTCTTACAGACAGAGACATTCCGGTAATTGCGGATGAGCATGCCGACATGGAATTCGGAACAGGCTGTGTAAAGATCACTCCGGCACATGATCCTAACGATTTTGAGGTTGGTCTCAGACATGATCTTCCTCAGATCCATATGCTTGATGATGATGCAAGGATCGCATACAGAGACTGCAAATACAACGGTATGGACCGTTATGAGGCACGTAAAGCAATCGTTGAGGAGCTTAAGGAGCTGGGACTTCTTGTCAAGGTAGTGCCGCATACTCACGCAGTAGGAACCCATGACAGATGCGGGACCACGATCGAGCCTATGATCAAGCCGCAGTGGTTTGTAAAGATGGACGAGATGGCAAAGCCGGCAATTGAAGCTATCGAGAAGGGAGAGCTCAGGTTCGTTCCGGAAAGCTTTACCAAGACATATCTTCACTGGCTCTATAATATCAAGGACTGGTGTATCAGCCGCCAGCTTTGGTGGGGACACAGGATCCCTGCTTATTACTGCAGTGAATGCGGTGAGATAGTGGTTTCCGGCACCGCTCCTGACAAGTGTCCAAAATGCGGATGTACTGCTCTTAAGCAGGATGAGGATACTCTTGATACATGGTTCTCCTCTGCTCTGTGGCCGTTCTCTACACTGGGGTGGCCGGAGGATACACCGGAATATAAATATTTCTATCCCACAGATGTACTTGTGACAGGCTATGATATCATCTTCTTCTGGGTCATCAGGATGGTATTCTCTGCATATGAGCAGACCGGGGGAAGTCCTTTCCATACGGTTCTTATCCACGGACTTGTAAGGGACAGTCTTGGCAGAAAGATGAGCAAGTCACTGGGCAACGGTATCGATCCGATCGAAGTTATTGATAAATACGGCGCAGATGCTCTCAGGATGACTCTTATCACCGGAAATGCTCCCGGCAATGATATGCGCTTCTATTGGGAGAGGGTTGAGGCAAGCAGAAACTTTGCCAACAAGGTATGGAACGCATCAAGATTTATTATGATGAACCTTGATGAGGAAAAGAAGCTCGTAAAACCGGCCGAGTTCAGACCTGCAGACAAGTGGATAATATCAAGATGTAATACTGTAGTTAAAGAGGTGACCGACAATCTGGACAAGTATGAGCTGGGTATCGCTCTCTCCAAGATCTATGATTTCATCTGGGAAGAGTTCTGTGACTGGTATATTGAGATGGTCAAGCCCAGACTCTGGAACAAGGAGGATCCTACCAGAGATACTGCGCTGTGGACACTGAAAAAAGTGCTCAACGATGCACTCAAGCTGCTTCATCCTTTCATGCCTTTCGTAACTGAGGAGATCTATCTTAACCTCAATGACGATGCTGAGTCCATCATGATCAGCGACTGGCCTGTATATGATCCGGCTGCTTCTTTCGTTAAGGAAGAATCAGAAGTTGAGCGTGTAAAGGACGCTGTAAAGCAGATCAGAAACCTGAGAACTGCAATGAATGTACCGCCAAGCAGGAAAGCCTGTGTTTATATAGTTTCTGCTGATGAGGCTCTGGCGGCTTGTTTTGAACACTGCAGAGACTTCTTCATGTCACTGGCAGGTGCAAGCGATATTATCATACAGAAGGAAAAGTGCGGTATCTCAGAGGATGCTGTATCTGCAGTTATCCCGAATGCCACACTGTTTATCCCGCTTGAGGATCTGGTGGATATATCCAAAGAAATCGACAGACTCGAAAAGGAAGAGGCCAGACTGCTGGGAGAGATAAAGCGCTCTAACGGTATGCTTGGAAATGAAAAATTCATCTCTAAAGCTCCTGAAGCAAAGATACTTGAAGAAAAGGAGAAGCTTGCCCGTTATGAGCAGATGCTTGCTCAGGTATCAGAACAGCTCAGCAATCTAAAGGGTAAAAACAATGCTTAATTTTGATGAGGAACTTAAAAACTTCAAACCGAGCCTTGAAGTGACCAAGGTCGAAGAAGCAATCGTAAGAAGCGATATTACAGACATCCAGGATGTAATGCTTGATATGATCAAGAACATAAATGTTACCAAGGAGCAGTAATGGACTTCAGCCGAAAATGTTCTTACATTTCCAACGGATACTATAATAAAGGTCTTAAGCTTGCGCGAGAAGGTGATCTTACCAATGCTGCAGGAGCCCTTAAGAGGGCTCTGCAGTTTAATAAACGTAACATTAATGCCCGCAATCTCCTCGGACTTATCTATTATCGTATCGGCGAAGTCTCTGATGCTCTTGTCCAATGGGTACTGAGTCTCAATCTGCAGCCGTCAGACAATGATGCAGACAGATATCTTGATGAATTGCAGCGTCAGCAGGGACTTATGGATTCCTTCGGTCTGACAATAAAGAACTTTAACCAAGCTCTGTCTCTTGCGCAGGGCGGCAGCGATGATCTTGCCATCATCCAGCTCGCCAAAATCGTTGACCAACACCCTGACTATGTAAGAGCCTGTACTTTGCTGGGACTTTTATACCTTGCCCATGATCAGCCTCAGAAATCCTATAAATGCGTCCAGAATGCTCTCAGGATCGATAAAGGCAATCCGCTTGCACTGCGGCTTCTTGATGCGATCAGAAGCCGTCAGAAGGAGCAGCAGGGCAAAAAAAAGAGTGTCCGCGAAAAGGCGTCCGAGACAAAAGATATCAAAGCAGACAGCACGCTGATACCCGAGAATTATAAGAGCAGTTCCATATGGTCTACTATAGGCAATATACTTATCGGTCTTCTTATCGGAGCTGCGAGTATCATCTTCATCTATCTGCCTATAAAGGAGGCTTCTATAGCCAAGGAGTATAATGAGCAGGTAATAAGCATCAGTGAACAGCTCAACAGAGTCAACAGTACTGTTAACGATCTTGAATTAAGCAATGATGCTCTTGAGGAAGAAAACGGAACGATCAAAGCAGCACGCAATGCCTCAGAGGCTGAAAATCAGGAGCTGCTTTCCAATGTACAGCTTCTGGTTGGCGCGGTCGATGCGTACAGAAGTGACAGACTCACGGAAGGCGCAAAGCTGTATGCGCAGATAGATCCGAAGTATATGATAAATATCGAGGACGGTTCCTCTGCATCCATTGAACAGAGCTTCAGGGATCTTAAAGCCTACTATGAGGGTGAAGGCTATGACCATTTCCTGTCGGTCGCAGACAAGGCGATGCAGGCAGGCAACTGGGACTCTGCAATTGATAATTACAAGCTGTGCATACTGATATGTCCTGATCGTCCCGAACCGGTATTCAAGGAAGGACTTGCTTATAAAAAAGGCGGCAACACTGATCGTGCAAGTGAACTCTTTAATGAAGTGATCGAGCGATTCCCGGAAAGCGAATATGCCGATAAAGCAAGAGAAGAGCGTGGAATATAACAGATGACACGTTCCTGATACATAGCTTGTTTAATTAGTGAAGAAATCTATAAACTGTTGGAGGTGGCAAATGAAAAAAATGTTAAAACCGGAGAATGCTCCTGCTGCGATCGGTCCATACTCACCCGGCATTCAGTGCGGCAGCATAGTATTTACTTCGGGACAGATCCCGGTAAACCCTGCAACAGGGACATTTCCGGACGGAATCGAAGAGCAGACCAGACAGTCACTTGAAAACTGCAAGGCGATCCTTGAAGCTGCAGGTGCAGGAATGGAAAATGTCATTAAGACAACGGTGTTTTTAAGTGACATGAACAATTTTGCTACGATGAATTCCGTTTATCAGACTTTCTTTGAGGGTGTCTATCCGGCCCGAAGTGCTGTAGAAGTATCCAGACTTCCCAAGGATGCACTAATTGAGATCGAATGTATTGCTGTAATATAATGAATCAGTGTCCGGCAGAAATCACCATATCCGGATAAATAATGTTTACAACCTGCAGGTTTTTATGACACAGGGATCTGCAGGCTGAAAAGTGTCAATCACACAGAAATACAAAATCAGGAGGGGTTACATGTCTAACAATAATGTAGAAACAAGAGACGGCTTCCGATCCAAATGGGGATTTATCCTCGCTTGTATCGGTTCTGCTGTAGGAATGGGAAATATCTGGCGTTTCCCCGTAATGGTATCTAAGTTCGGCGGTCTCACATTTCTTATCCCATATTTCATATTTGTTGTTTTGATCGGAGCATCCGGTGTGATAGAAGAGTTTACATTCGGCCGCTGGGCACAGTCGGGACCGGTCGGCGCATTTGGAAAAGCTACAGAACAGCGTTTCGGCAAAAAGGCCCCGGGTGAATGGATCGGCGCGATCCCGATCATCGGTGCATTGATGCTTGGTATCGGGTATACCGTAGTGATCGGCTGGATCTTTAAATACTGTTTTATGGGTATTTCGGGTGATCTGTATGCGCTTGGCACAGACATGGCAAATATCGGCGGCGCTTTCGGAACTGCTGCTCCGGAATCCGCTGCATTAAGCGAAGCTGTCGGCATGATGCTTAACAGCCATATCTTTGGAATAGGAAACGGTGTATGGCTCATCATAGGTCTGTTGATATCACTTCTTATCATGGCGTTTGGAATCGGTAAAGGAATTGAAAAAG
The DNA here is from genome assembly GCA_002314805.1 of Lachnospiraceae bacterium UBA1755. Lineage (GTDB taxonomy): Bacteria > Bacillota > Clostridia > Lachnospirales > Lachnospiraceae > Darwinimomas. The sequence goes on from DCHJ01000038.1 coordinate 19,698, forward strand.
CCAACAAGGTGATGATGCCGGTGCTTTTCGGTCTTATGCTGATCCTTGCGGTTTATGTCGCAACCCTCAGCGGTGCAGGAGCAGGGTATAAATACATTTTTACTCTTGATCCAAAGGGTCTTGCTGATCCTCAGGTGTGGATATTTGCATTCGGCCAGGCATTTTTCTCATTGTCTGTTGCAGGCAACGGTTCAGTGATATACGGCTCTTATCTTTCAAGGAAGGAATCCATTCCTTCTTCTGCAAGAAACGTAGCGATATTTGATACTGTTGCTGCATTGCTCGCTGCATTTGTCATCATTCCTGCGATGGCTGCAGGCGGCGCAGAGCTTTCATCCGGCGGGCCCGGACTTATGTTCGTATTTCTTGTCAACGTATTCAACGGAATGCAGGGTGGCAGGATAGTAGGAATGATCTTCTTTATCTGTGTGCTATTTGCAGGCGTAAGCTCCATCATCAATATTTACGAGGCTCCTGTTGCTTTCCTTCAGGAAAAGCTGAAGATGAAGCGTATTCCGGCTGTGGCCGTAATTGGTGTATTTGGTGCTGCGGTGGCTCTTCTTATACAGCCATGGACAAGCCAGTGGATGGATGTTGTATCAATCTATATCTGCCCGATCGGTGCATTCCTTGCGGCTGTCATGTTCTTCTGGATCCTCGATAAAAAGACAGTACTTGATGAAGTCAATGCAGGATACGGTGACAGGAAGATCGGTAAGTGGTTTTACCCGGTCGGAAAATACGTATTCTGTGCAATGACAGTCATTGCCCTGATAGCAGGTGCGATCTACGGCGGCATCGGCTGATATTGTATATTGGCTGTTCCTGATCCGGCAAAAGAACCGGCCTCCGAAAGCCCAACTGGAAATCCATCGGCTCGGAGACCGGTTTTATCATGATATTATGTGATTGCTACGCGCATTCCTGACGTTGATCCGAAGTAACAGAAAATGCTTCTCATCAATTTTTACTGTCTGAGCATCAGCTGGGTGCATGTCGTGCTGAGTCACTGAAGTGCAGTCAGAATTACAGGACTGCGTCACTGCAAAGTTCCGTAACCTTGCGAACCCGCAATTATAAACCAAGCGGACTGAAGGCTATACGAGTTAATTGAACGACAGTGGCGGTGCCTCAACGTATTGTCCGCTGTGACCAGAATCAGAATCGTCGATACCGGGACCGATCTCCGGTGCCGGAGTATATGTACCGCCCGAAGGAGATATCAAGCTAAATGCAGGTCCGTATCCGTCAATTTCCAAAGGTTCAACGCTTTCAGGCTCCTCGGGTTCAACATGCACACTGAGATCATCGGTATACTGGGCACTGGGGACATCAATACCGAATTCATTGTGGTGATTGCAGGCTGCTGTCGGTACTGTGCCTTCCTCAAAATACTCAGTATATACAGGAGTGCCTCTGGGATCTGCAGCGCAGTATTCGTTGGGCAGGAAACCTGACTTTCTGCATACAGCTGCCTGAACAATACCCTCCGGAACCTCAAATCCCGGATCCGGCAGGCCATCATGGACCTGAGTCATGATCTTTTTCCATATCTGCTTATGGAAGGAGGACTGACCCGAAAGTGTAGATTCATTGTTATCATAGCCTGCCCATACACCGGCAGTATAATATGGTGTAAAGCCGACGAACCATATATCATAGCTCTTGCTGGTAGTGCCTGATTTTCCGGCACAGCTCATATTGTCAAGATGAGCTGCAGGGGATGTGGAGCTTACTGACATTGCACCGCTTGAATACAGCTTGGAAGGAAGCATAGAAGCCTTCAGAGCGTCCGTAAGCAGAAATGCAGTTGCGGGCTTGAAAACCTGTGTCGATGCTGCTTCATATTCATATATGACCTTACCGTCATGATCGAGAATCTTTGTGAAAAGGTGAGGCTTCGTATACGCACCGCTGTTGGCAATAGCAGCATAAGCGCCTGTCAGTTCAAGGTTAGAAACACCGTAAGTGATGCCGCCCAGAGCCGTTGAAGCGTTATAATCTGATTCGGTTAGAGAGGTGATACCAAGATCTCTGCAGTATTTGATGGCAGTATCAGGACCGACAGTTTCTACAAAGCATCTGACAGCTATGATGTTCATAGAGTACACGATACCATCCCTGATGCTGCACCAGCCTCCGTAGCCGCTGCTGTACCAGTTTTTGAAGGTCTTGGTACCGATAGTATACGGCTCATCATAGTATACGCTGGCAAGAGTGGCACCGCAGCAGTCTATAGCAGGACCGAAGGCAGTCAGTACCTTAAAGGTCGATCCCGGCTGCCTCAGTGTATCGGTAGCCCTGTTAAGAGTGAGGGACGCAGTCTTTTTGCCTCTGCCTCCGCTGAGAGCCTTGACTTCTCCTGTATGCTGATCCACGATCACAAAGCTCACCTGAGGTTCGAGAGTACACACCAGCGATTCACCCAGGATCGTATCTCCGTTTCCTGCCATTGCATCTCTGTACTGCTCAACTGCGGCACGGGCATCCTCCTCGGTCTCGTACAGTGCTGTCCAGTCGTGACCTGAGCTCTGAGCCCATGTCTTCATGCTTTCTTCTGAATAATGAGTCGTGTTGCCAAGCTTGTCCTCCAAGGAGAGTCTGTACTCAATGGCGTATTTGGTTGATACATAGTTTTCGGGATCATTGACTTCCTTATCTACAATGCTCTGAATGTCCGGATCCTGAGTTGTATAAATAGACAGACCGCCGCTGTACAGAAGATTATGAGCCTGAGTATCGGAGTAGTTAAATTCCTCCTTAAGCGTCTCTGTGACCTGAGCAATCAGTTCGTCAGTAAAATAGGAGTATGTTTTTATAGATTCCCTGGATACGATATCAACATTCTGGATCCTGTCATAAACAGGATCAGCCAGCGCCTCGTTTTTTTCTTCCTCGGAAATATATCCCTGATCCTCCATATATTCCAGGATGATCTCACGTTTCTCAGCATTGCGTTCCTTACCGGTGATGGGATTGAGCTTGGACGGGTTCTGTGTGATCCCGGCAATAACGGCGCATTCGGAAAGCGTGAGATCTGAAACATCCTTGTTAAAATATCTCCTTGCTGCGACCTTGACACCGAGAGAGTTATTACCGAGATTGATAGTATTCAGATAGTTGGTCAGTATAAGCTTCTTGTCCATGGTCTTTTCAAGCTGCATGGCAAGATACTGCTCCTGGAATTTTCTTTCAAGCTTTTCACCGAAGCTTTTCTCAAATCCACCGTTAAAGACATTGTTTTTGATCAGCTGCTGGGTGATAGTAGAACCGCCGCCTTCCGAATTGCCGGTGATTACACCTCGGGCGGCTCTGAAGATTGCTCTTGCGTCAATACCATTGTGCTGCCAGAATCGGGAATCCTCAATGGCAACAAAAGCATTTATCAGATCATCAGGAAGCTCACTGTAGGTGACCTCTTCACGGTTGCTGCCCTCCATGACAAGAGTATCCGTCAGCTGCCCGGATGAATTATAGACATTGGTGGCATAGCCCATGGGCACGATGCTCTCTATACTGATCTGAGGAGTATTATCGACTATACCCATAAAGATGCCGACAGCGGCACTAATGGCGAAAACAGTGCTTAATATCACAACAATAAGAAGGATCCTTACTGATATAAGGATCAGCTTGTTGAATATCTTTCTGGAATTGGAATTATTGTCTTTCAGCCTCTTTTCAGTGGCTCTTCTGGAATAATTCATGTCGCCTCCAAATCTACATAATTATACCAAATACGCTATAAAAGTTCTATAATATAAACTATGAAGAATACTTATAATATTTGTTACGAGGGTGGAAGCGGCAGATATGAAGACAGAAAATCTGTCTTCCTTTGTGATATTTTTCCCGTCCATTCTGAAGGTGAAATTACTGCCTGTCTGGAGGCAGTACGAAAGAAATACTGGGATGCAGGTCATCATTGCTATGCGTATACCTTCGGAGCTTTTCCGGAACAAAAAAAATTTTCGGATGACGGTGAACCGTCTCAGACTGCCGGAAAGCCAATGCTTGACGTCATAGAAGGTCAGGGGATCCACGATATTCTTGCTGTGGTCACCCGGTATTTCGGAGGTACACTGCTGGGTACGGGAGGACTGGTGCGGGCATATCAGGGTGCTGTTAAAGACGGTCTGGCCAATGCAACGATAATTGAGAGACATCATGGAGAGCTTCTTCACTACGTTATTGATTATGATTTTTACGGCAGGCTGCAGCGGATTGCTGAGAAGGAAAACCTGTATATCTGCAGTACTGATTTTTCTGACAAGGTAAAAATCTCTCTTGCAGTAGACAAATCAGAAAGTTTGAATATAATGAATAAGGTTGAGGAAATGAGTGCTGCCAGAGCAGTGCTTTCTGATAGAGAAGAAGACAGATATTTTATTTTGGTGAACGGTAAGGTCAGTTTATTATGAGAGAAAAAAGAGAAGATATCAGAAACGTAGCAATAATTGCCCATGTCGATCATGGCAAGACTACTCTGGTGGATCAGCTTCTGAGACAGAGCGGCATCTTCAGAGCAAATCAGGAAGTAGTTGACAGAGTAATGGATTCCAACGATATCGAGCGAGAGCGCGGTATTACGATCCTTTCCAAGAATACTGCAGTCAATTACAAAGGAGTGAAGATCAATATTATTGATACTCCCGGACATGCGGATTTCGGTGGTGAGGTCGAGCGTGTGCTCAAGATGGTCAACGGAGTGATACTTGTCGTGGATGCATATGAAGGCGTGATGCCACAGACCAAGTTTGTGCTCAAGAAGGCACTGGAGCTTGATCTTGACATTATCTGCTGTATCAATAAATGCGACAGGGCGGAGGCCAGACCTGACGAGGTGGAGGATGAAGTGCTTGAACTTCTCATGGATCTTGATGCCAATGAACGTCAGCTTGAATGTCCTTTTGTTTATGCCAGTGCAAGAAGCGGCTGGTGCAGATATCAGCTTAATGATGGCAGCAGTGATATGTCCCCGCTATTTGAGACTATAATAAATTCGATCCCGGCACCGGAAGGTGACCCCGAAGCAGATACTCAGATACTTATCAGCACTATAGATTACAATGAATATGTAGGGCGCATAGGCATCGGAAAGGTCGATAACGGCAGCATCAGGATCAATCAGGACTGCGCCATTGTGAACCACCATGAGCCTGATAAGCTCAGAAAGGTCAGGATAGGAAAGCTGTATGAATTTGAGGGTCTTAACCGTGTTGAAGTAACCGAAGCCGGTATCGGAAGCATAGTTGCGATCAGCGGAATCTCTGATATTCACATAGGAGATACTATCACTTCACCCGAACACCCGGAGAGCATTCCTTTCCAGAAGATATCCGAGCCAACGATCTCTATGTTTTTTATGGTAAACGATTCTCCGCTTGCCGGACAGGAAGGAAAATATGTCACATCCAGACATATACGTGACAGACTGTTCCGGGAGCTGAATACTGACGTGTCACTCAGAGTGGAGGAAACTGATTCCCCGGATACGTTTAAGGTGAGCGGCCGCGGTGAGCTCCACCTCTCAGTCCTTATCGAAAACATGAGAAGAGAGGGCTATGAGTTTGCAGTCAGCAAGGCTGAGGTCATCCTTAAGTATAATGAGCGTAACCAGAAGCTTGAACCCTTTGAGATAGCATATATCGATGTCCCCGATGAGTACACCGGCTCTGTGATCCAGAAGCTGACAGGGCGTAAGGGTGAGCTCATGGGCATGACTCCCATCCATGGAAACAGCACGCGGCTTGAATTTTCAATTCCATCCCGCGGACTTATCGGGTACCGCGGTGAGTTTATGACAGATACCAAGGGTGAGGGTATCATTAATACTGAGTTTGACGGATATGCTCCTTACAAGGGAGATATGTTCTACAGACGCAGCGGTTCTATTATCTGCTTTGAAAGCGGTGAATCAATTACCTACGGACTGTTTAATGCCCAGGAGAGAGGGCAGCTGTTCATAGGTCCCGGTATCAAGGTGTATGCCGGGATGGTCATCGGTCAGACCGGCAAGTCCGAGGACGTTGAGATCAATGTATGCAAGACCAAGAAGCTGACAAACACAAGATCCTCCAGCGCAGATGAAGCCCTGAGACTTGTCCCGCCCAAGATCATGAGTCTTGAACAGTGTCTTGATTTCATCGACACTGACGAGCTGCTTGAGGTCACTCCGGAAAACCTGCGCATCCGTAAGAAAATACTTGATTCAATGCTTAGAAAGAGAGCATCCATCAAGAGTAAGACTGATATTTAATGCAGATCATATCCAACAACACAGATTTTATAATAAGCGAGCCGACAGTAGTATCTATCGGCAAGTTTGACGGTGACCATATCGGACATCAGAAGATATTTGCTGTCATGAGACAGATCAAGGCAGATGAGATGCTGAAGTCAGCAGCATTCTCATTTGCTTTTTTTGATACTCCCCAGATGTCAACAATGGCAGAGAAGAGGAGACTGCTGAAACACGAGGATGTTGATTACCTGATAGAGTTTCCGTTTACTGATGAGACAAAAAATATGGAAGCCGAAGTGTTTATCAGAGAAGTACTTATTGCACGCCTGAATATGAAGCACATAGTAGCAGGTACTGACTGCTCCTTCGGGCATAACAGATCCGGCAATGCGGATCTCCTCAGGACACTGGGTCCTGAGCTTGGCTTTAAGGTCACAATTATCGAAAAGGTCTCAGGCGGGAACGAAGAGATAAGTTCTACTGCCGTACGCAGTCTTATCAGAAACGGAAATGTTGAAAAAGCAGCTGTCCTTAACGGCCGTCCATACACTGTATCCGGAATTGCACGTACAGGCAATAAACTGGGCAGCCGGAAGCTAGGCTTCGGTACTGCCAATATAATACCGGAAGAGGGAAAGCTGTTCCCTAAGGAGGGAGTATATCTGACAAAAACGCTCCTTTCTGACGGACGCAGACTTTATTCTATGACAAACATCGGAAGCAATCCCTCTATCGACACTGACAGCTTCGGTCACATCATCAGGTGTGAGACTCATATTTTTGATTTTAATGAGGTTCTATACGGTCAGTTTATACAGGTGGAGTTTTTGAGACACATACGGGATGAGATCCGTTTTTCTTCAGTCGAAGAGTTGAAAGCCCAGCTGGAGAAAGACAGACAATACTGCTTAAGTCTCATTGACTCAACAGGTACTAAAGTATAAAATAACAGTAGTTATTTTTGTTTTTTATTTACTTTGTAAAGGAGCAAAAAGTATGGCAGCAGGAAAGAATCGTTATGTGGGCGACTATCCGGTGATCGGTATTCGTCCTATCGTTGACGGCCGTCAGGGTCCTCTTGCACTCAGAGACAGCCTTGAAGGACAGGTTATGGCAATGGCTATTGCAGCAAAAGAGCTGTTTGAGAAGAACCTCTATTACTCAAACGGAGAGCATGCAAAGGTTGTTATCGCAGATCACTCTATCGGACGTGTGCCGGAATCTGCAGCATGCGCAGAGCAATTCAAAAAAGCAGGTGTTTCCATCACGCTTTCAGTAACGCCATGCTGGTGCTATGGTTCTGAGACAATGGATATGGATCCTATGACTATCAAGGGCGTGTGGGGCTTCAACGGCACTGAGAGACCGGGTGCGGTTTATCTTGCATCAGTTCTGGCTACACATGCGCAGAAGGGTCTTCCCGCTTTCGGTATCTATGGACATGAGGTCCAGGACAGGGATCAGGTAACTGATATTCCTGAGGACGTACAGGAGAAGCTGTTAAGATTCGGAAGGGCAGCCATTGCAGTTGCTACTATGCGCGGCAAGAGCTATCTTCAGATCGGTTCTATGTGTATGGGAATCGGTGGTTCTATCATTGACCAGCAGTTCATGGAGGAATATCTGGGACTGCGTGTTGAGTCTGTCGATGAGGTTGAGATCCTCCGCCGTATGGAAGAGGGTATCTATGATAAAAAGGATGTCGCAAAGGCTCTTAAGTGGACTAAAGAGCATTGCAAAGAAGGACGCGATGATAATCCCAAGTCTGTAAAATTCTCAGACAAAGAGAAGGACAAGCAGTGGGAGTTTACCGTTAAGATGTACTGCATTATCAAGGATCTTATGTGCGGCAACCCCAATCTGCCGAAGCAGTTTGATGAGGAGAAGCTGGGGCATAATGCTATCTGTGCCGGCTTCCAGGGACAGAGACAGTGGACCGATCACTGGCCCAACTGTGACTATCCGGAGGCATTCCTTTCATCGACCTTTGATTATCAGGGAGCTCGTGAGCCTTATACACTTGCAACAGAAAATGATGTGCTTAACGGACTCGGTATGCTGTTTATGAGACTGCTTACGGGACGTGCATCAATTTTTGCTGATGTACGTACATACTGGTCACCGGATGCTACAAAGAGAGTTACCGGATATGAGTTTGAAGGCCATGCAAAAGAAAACGGAGGTATCATCCATCTGCTTAATTCAGGTGCCGCATGTCTCGACGGTTCCGCAGCTGCAAGGGGCAAGGGCGGAAAGCCGGAGATGAAGAGATGGTGGGAGGTAACACCAAAGGATATCAAGGCCATGACAGACGCCACTGTATGGTGTGAGGCCGGCTTTGATAATTTCCGCGGCGGCGGTTTCTCTTCACATTATGTAACCAAGGCTGAGATGCCTGCAACAATGATCAGGCTTAATCTCGTAAAGGGTCTTGGTCCTGTACTCCAGATAGCTGAGGGCTGGACTGTTGATCTTCCGGATGAGGTCACAGATACTCTTATGGAAAGGACCAATCCGACATGGCCATGTACCTGGTTCACACCGAGATGTGACCACAAGGCAGGCAGTGCATTTGAAAATGCTTACTCGGTAATGAATAACTGGGGAGCAAATCACGGTGCTATCTGCTACGGACATGTAGGCGCAGACCTTATCACAATGTGTTCTATGCTCAGGATCCCTGTATGTATGCACAATGTTGCTGACAGTGATATCTTCAGACCGGCAGCATGGAATGCCTTCGGTATGGATAAGGAAGGTCAGGACTACAGAGCATGTGCAGCCTACGGTCCTATGTATAAGAATATCAACTGATGCGGAGGTGACTTATGCTTAAGGGTATTCCTGCAATACTTTCACCCGAATTATTGAAGGTCCTCTGTGAGATGGGTCATGGCGACCGTATCTGTATCGGAGACGGCAACTTCCCCGGTACATCTATGGGAAAACCTGAGAACTGTGTAGTGCTCAGACTTGACGGACATGGTGTCAATGAGATAATCGATGCTATCCTTCAGGTCATGCCTCTTGATTCATACACAGATACTCCATGTATGCTCATGGAGAAGATGGAGTGTGACAGAGATCTTGACATCCCGGTATGGAAAGAGTACAAGAAGACTGTAAAGAAATATGATAAGCGCGGCGCAAAGGCTTTCGGTTCCTACGAGAGATTTGAATTCTACGAGCAGGCCAAGAAATGCTATTGTATCCTTCAGACCGGAGAGACCGAGATCTATGCAAATATCATCCTTCAGAAGGGCGTTGTGAAATAATCATTAACTCAGAGAGCCGAAATATTCATCAATTATGAAGAATTTCGGCTCTTTTTTTATCCTGTTTTTTGTGTTATAGTCTGTTGAGTTAATTGAGAAACTAAGGAAAGGAGTATCCGGTCTCAGCATAACAGCCGGGTCGGAATGATACTTATGGATTGTAATATACCTGATGATTTGATCTTTGAAAATGATGATGACAGGCGCAGATATCTTGCTGATCTTGCAAGGCTGAGGAAGATAAGGGAAGAATCCAGGCTGCAGAGAGAGTCAGAGATGAGTCATAAAGATATCTCTGAGACATCTGCTGACAGATCAGCTGCATCCAGGCCGAAATCAAAGACTAAAGCAGGAAAAAGGAAGAGCAAGTGGTGGGTATGGATCGTGGCTGCTGTGCTCCTTGTACTTGCGGCATGTCCGGTATACGCCATGTTCCTGGCTGACGGTGCTACCGGCATGTATACCATCGCTGTGTTCGGTCTTGATTCAAGAGACGGGAATACAGGTAAAGGAGCTTTATCTGATGTAAATATGATCGTACAGATCAATCAGGACAACGGAGAGATCAAGCTTGTTTCTATATACCGTGATACTTATGTGCAGATACAGGAGGACGATGTTTACCATAAATTCAATCAGGCATATCACAGGGGCGGCCCTGAACAGGCTTTATGGGCTCTTGAGCACAACACTGATATAAAGGCGGATGATTACGCAGCATTCACCTGGAAGGCTGTGGCAGAGGGTATAAATCTTCTCGGTGGGATCGATCTTGAGATCACCGATAAAGAGTTCAAGTGCATCAACGGATTCATAACTGAGACAGTCAATTCAACAGGTGTCGGTTCAGTACAGCTTAAGGCTCCCGGAATGCAGCATCTGGACGGAGTACAGTCTGTAGCATATTCCCGTCTGAGACTTATGGACAATGATTTCAAGCGCACTGAACGTCAGCGCAAGGTTATAGCTCTCTGTCTGGAAAAGGCCCAGCAGGCCGATCTGGAGACTCTTGTGACCATAGCCGAGACTATCCTCCCACAGATAAATACCAGTATGAGTATTACGAGCCTTGTGCCGCTGCTTAAAAATATGGGCAACTATAAAATTGTCGGCTCAAAGGGATGGCCCTCAGAGAATACAGTTAAGAAGATAAAGAACCGTGGCAGCTGCGTGGTACCTGCAACACTCGAGAGCAATGTGGTCAGTCTTCATCAGTTTCTTAACCCGCAGCCTGAAGAGTATAAGCCCAGTGCGGGAGTGGTAACGAGCAGTCAGCATATTGAAAAGGTGACCGGAGTGCACAGGATAGATCCGCCTGAGGCTGCCGCAGAAGTTCAGGTGGAGAGTGCAGCGAGTGCTGCCGCTGAGTAGATAGTATATAAGGTCAGCTCCGGGGTATTAGAAGAGATAAGTATTAATGGAGGCTGGAATAAGGGGGATGCCTAATGAAACGAGTTGGTTATGTATGTTTTGGTGAGGTAAATACTCCTATCGGGAAACTTATTGAGAAGCATGATACTGCATTAAAGCTCCTTAAAGATAACTTCAATGACTGGGACATCCTGGACGGAGGTCTTGTAATTGATGACGAAGAGTATAAATATGCAGATGCTGCTATCGCAAAACTGAAAACCGGTGAGTTTGATTGTCTTCTTACGGTAGTGTGCGGGTGGATTCCTACACACTCCGTCATCCGTGTGACAGATAACTGGAGACAGCTTCCGATACTTCTCTGGGGACTCTGCGGATGGAAGGAGAATGGCAGAATCATTACGACTGCCGAGCAAGCAGGAACTACAGCTATTAGGCCGGCTTATGAAGCCCTTGGGTATAACTTCAAGTATATCTACAATATCATCGGTAAGGATGCTCCGCTTGACAAAGTGGATTCATTCGTGCGCGCTGCCCATGCAAAGGCTATGCTCAGGAAAGCCCATGTAGGTTCAATGGGATACAGGGATATGTTCCTCTACGGAACGACCTTTGAGTCACAGTCAATGCGCAGCAGGATCGGTCCCGAGGTGGAGTGCTTTGAGATGCTTGAGATGCTGCAGAATATTGAAAAGCTCGATCAGAAGGATATCGATGATGGTGTCAGGTACGTTAAGGACAACTGGGTATTCAGGAAGGAATGTCCGGATGAGACCATAATAAGCGGCGTTAAATACGCGCTTGCACTTGCAAAGAAGATCAACGAGAGGGGATATGAAGCTATATCACTTCTTGATGTTGACGGAATGAAAAAGCTCCTGGGTTTCCCGCCTGCAATGGTCTTCATGCTTCTTGAGCATTACTGCAGCGTGCTCACTGTACCAGAAAACGATATCATGGGTGCTGTATCACAGCTTATCATGAAGTACATCACCGGTCAGATAGTACCTTATCTTGAGTACTATGAGTTCTTTGAGGACTCGGTGCTCGCAGGTGTGCCTGATTTCATTCCCAAGGCAGCAACTGACGGTGACGTGACTGTGCTCCCGGCAGCATTCGGACTCCTTGCAACCTCATTGCTCAACGTATCAAAATGTAAGACAGGATACGTGACATGCATAAGGCTCATATACATGAACGGAGAGTACAAGCTTCATATGTACACCGGAGAAGCAAAAACTCCGCCTGCATGGAATGAATACGGATGGGACGATCCGGCACCTCAGCTTCCGTCCCTCGAGATATTCCCCGACAGCTGTACAGTTGAGGAGTTTGCACAGAAGGTGAGCTGTCAGCACGTGATAGTCGCATTCGGAGACTACTCTGAAGCTGTTAAAGACTTTTGCAGGATCATGAATATCAAATTGATTTAAGTGGTATATGTTAAGTTCAGCAAATAGAAGGGCCGTCGCACTGACGATTAGATAATCAATAGTGCGACGGCTCCTTATGTATGTATTAATGCTTATGTATGTGTTATTGCTGATGTAGGAATCGACATTCATTGTGGTTTAACTCAGAATGTTGGGGGCTACCTTTGGGGGATGCCGAATTAAAATGCTCCGCGCGTCAAATTCGCTGATATGAGATTTAATGAATCTGTCTCATATAATGGACTTCCCGGCTGAATTTTTCAAGAAGTTCCCTCTTGTTTCTGACATCCATCTTTCTATACAGCTTGCCTAGCTGCTTCTTAATGGTAGAGACACTGACATCCTCCAGTAAAGCCATCTGATTGATGGAACTACCTGTCCGTGCCCAAAAAAGAAGCGTATAGTCCAATTCAGTTAAATCCAGTAAAGTGTTGAAGTTAATATGATATTTTAGATATGCAGGGTAAGCCCTTAGCCATGTGTTTGATGCTTTCTGCAACAGATCAACGGTTTCCTTAGGATAGTATTTTTTAATTACCAGTATGCCTTCCTGGTAGAATACAAGAAATAATGCAAAAAGCGAATAGTTCTCATGCTTCAGTGTTAAATCGACAGCTTTTCTAATATGAAGATCCCGCTTATTTTCGTTGCGAAAAAAGGAATACATTATTGAAAGGTATAGATGGATCAGCATTGCGGCATGAAAATAACCGTTTCTCTCAAGCTCCATGCAGATGATCTCGTGAGATGCGGTGGTATTACGTGGTGCATCTGTATATAAGCTGCATACATCAGAATATGCATTTTCTTCCGCAAGAAACGGAAGAAATCCCTTTGAGTAGCAAGAATCGATATCAATTTCCAGTGGCTCTGAAAATTGCGATGTTCCGTAAATAACACTGTCCAGCTCACGCTTTATGAGCAATAGCTCATCCTGATGACGGTCTGCGGAGGTAATTGCCCTGTTACATGTGTCAAATGCTTCTACAGCCTTGTCAAACTGCAATTCTACGATATATGCCATAGTCAGATAATAATAGGCTCCTATCTTGAGGCACAATCGTTCTGTTTTTTGAAGCAGCGCATCAAGAGTACGGATACACTCTGCATATTCGGTCTTGCAAAACTGCACGATCCCGTCATACAGCTGCTTTTCATCGGGGGGCAGTTCATTAGGATCATCATTTGAGGAAAAACAATAGATGAGGTCAGGAAAAATATAACGGTCATCACATTCAGGACGATTACTCTTCTTTCTGCCGTCTTCAGGTTTGGGAGCGATATCCGGTATCATCCAGCTGTTGCCGACTATGATTGCACCCTCAATCCTTCCTTCAGAAGCGAGCTTGGCGACACGTCTTGGACTGATATTCCATTTCTCTGCAGTTTCAGTGGTAGATAAATATCGCATATGGCCTCCTATTGTTCGGCCGGATGAACAAAACATGTTATTAATAGTTTAGCCAAAAACTATGATTAATCAAGGATTTTTCGTGATTCTAGCGATTATTCACGCAAATTGTGGTTCATTCTGCATAGGCTTAAGCCCTGAAAGTAAAGTCTATGCGGTACTTTTATACGGATTGAATGTCCATAAGTATGTAAGGTATAATCTAGTTGAAAACTCACAGGGGGGTGTGACCATGAATAAGACAATTTTACGCAAGCTGGCGGTTTTAATGGCATTTGTAATGCTATTCACCAGCATTCCCATGACTTCATTAGCAGCGCAGGAAAGTTATGTACTCGTGCCGGAAAGAAGTATATATACATCGGATATGGAATCTGGTGCATTCTATCTGGGCAGCGAGACGGCAGAATTCAATGAAAATGAAAAAGGGCCGTATATGCTGAAGGTGGTTCGCAATGGAGCGGCAGACAATAAAGCCACTGTAAGGCTCCATATGCTGGATGTGACCGCAAAGTACGGAGAGGATTACACAGTACGTATTTCAGACGCATCCATCATAGAAAAGGGTGCCCAGAATACGGATACGTCTAAGTCCATTACAGAAGTAATGAGCTCTGATAAAGTCACGGAATATAACTATTCTGATGCAGTAGTTGAAGGACTGATCACGGCGGAGAACCAGCTGGAGAAAGAAGAACAGGAAGAAGATCTAAAGGAGGCAAAAGCTTATCTTAACGATGAGACTGCCTCGTCTTCCGATGCAAAAAGTGATGATGCTGATGCATCATTATCAGAGGCAGCATCAAAAGAAAGCGTTAAGCCTGCAGAGGAGGAAGATGCTTCTTATTCAGAAACAGGTCTTGACGGAGCAGTGATCAACGATGCTACTTTTTCCGAAGCATCTGATATTGAACCAATTAAAGTCACTTCAGCCCTGCAGCATCTTTCTCTTGCTCAGCTCAAGGAACTGCAGACCGGTATAACCAATGATAAGACCTCTATGAGCTATGACAGCGAAAGTGATCTGCTGGGCATAAACATGGATAGCTTCGGTGAGGAAAATGTTGAAGATCCGTATTTTTCGGAGAGCAGGGAAGAAATACTGAGGCAGCTGTCTTCGACATACATCGATATTGACTTTAAGCCCGGAGTCTCAGAACGCTATGTGAAAATCGAAGTGATCGATGACGATAAATCACAGGGCAATCTCCAGGCAGAGTTTTCTCTCGGAAGCGTGGATGACAGTACAGTCAGCAAGGAGTACAGCACCTTCATCATGATCATCAACGATGATGAAGAGTATGTGCCGGATACCGTCCAGTTCACATCTGCAGAGTATGTGCCTGCAAACGGTTATGTTTCCGTAAGCGTGGAGCGTAAAGGAAATCTCAATGAGCTTGCAAGCGTAATGATAGATACTGAAAGCATAACCGCAGAGCCGGAGACACAGTTCTCTGAGGTCCATGCTGCGAATTACTTTGTGTACGGCGTAAAAGAAAGAGCAGTAAAAATCCCTATCGTGAGCACAGGACTTACCGAGGATGTCCAGTTTAAAGTAAAGCTTCAGGAACCGGTAGGCTGTGAGCTTGGAGATATCACAGAGGCAATATGTACGATACGTCCTACGGATAAGAGCTTTGAGACTACGCTGGAAACCACATCACAGTCCGATCCTTCTGCAGCACCGCTTAAGGCTGCTGCAGCCGGTGAGGAGCAGGATGAAATAGAACATGACTATGATGTAATATCAGACGACGGCACGGCCAACCTGGAGGGCATGGAATGGTGGGATATCATTCTCGACAGAAATGCCAAGGTTTACGGCGATGATATGAAACAGCAAGTAGTCTGGGCCCATGCTGATGCCGCAGGTAGCGTAATATATAGGTCCGACATAAAGGCGTGGGAGTTATATACGCGACGTCATATCGCGCAAAGTGGCGCTGCCACCCGTGTCGGTTTCAACTTTCATCCATGGGAGACGCGCCTTGACTGGAACGGAATGCAGGTTGAATGGAAAAAAGAGAACGGTGGAAGTGAGCTTAAAGTTGCAGACGTGGGGGTATATACATATGTGAAAGCAGAGCCTCCGAGTATCGATCACTATGGAAGAAGTGTAAAGAATTGGGATAGAAGGACGGACTGCTACTGGTCATCGACCAAGTACAACGCAGTCTGGGAATTTGGCTTATTCATTGAGACAGCAAGGTGGGGTTTTCCGCATCTGTATATCTATGGCATTACACCTATCAAGAGACCATTTGAAATCACGCTGGAGACATCACAGCCGTTCACACTTATTACCGATCAGGGAAAAAGGATAAAGAACAGCGAAAGCAGCAATAAGGTATATCAGAATGCACATCTGACGAAGATAGTCGAGGGAAAAACAAATAATACCATTACCACGGTGTCTGGTCATACGGTGACTGTCGGACTTTCTGATGAGGACAATCCGATCGCATACATAGCGGGACTGGAGGTAGTGGACTCTTCAGGCAAGGGAATGAATATCTGGTCGGCTAAGGATAATGAGTATCCCTCAAGTGCGACCTTTGAACTCACCAATAACCTGCTTCAGCGCATAGATAAATTTGATGCCCTTACTCTTGAAAAGGTAAAAGATGAGGCACACGGATTCAGGGGAAACAAGGGAAAATTCTCCATCCGGGCAATTGTAAAGAATAAGCCTGCAGTACTCAAGTATAAAGAGGATGCGAGATGTGATCTTGTGCTTTGGGATGTTGATGATAACAATGTGATCACGCAGAAGACCGGCAAAAAGGTCGGAGACATGACCTATTATACCTACGGTATGGGCGACTGCGTGAGATATCAGGCAAATATCAAGGATGAGTACAAGACGGAATACGTGTATTCCGGAATTGATTTTCTGGTAGAGGGACAGCCCACGCGTACAACCTGGGTCATGGAGGGTGACCTTGGAAAAGGATATGTAAAAGAAATTGCAGATAAGCAGGAGCAGACAATAAGAGCCAATCTGAGCAAGTGGGACAACCGGGTAGTCGTGAGAATAGCCAAGACAGATGACAAGCTGTTTGACCATGACAAGGGCTTTTTTGCAGATGCATTATCCGTCGAGGCATCCGGTAATTACCTTTATTATATTATAGAAAGTGACCCGCAGAAGATCCCGGGCAGGGTGTTTGTGCTTACTGCGTACCTTAAGGACGGATGCGCAGGCATGATCCCGGTATGGCAGGACATAAACCATAAAGAAAAGTACAGCCAGAACACATACTACTTTGACGGCAGCCAGAAAAAGGAAGAAAACGTAGTCCTGTTAACCGCCGAAAGGGGAGTGCAGCAGAAGTACAGCATTACGGGAAAGGTGTACTACGATGTGGCTCAATTGGGAGAAACCAAGACACTTGAGGGATGGATACCGGCCTCAGGACTTCCGATACTGGTTGATGTTACTCACTATGGTATTACAGACAAAGACGGTGTGTTCTCAACAACAGAGTTTGCCGGAATAAAGAATTATTATGTAAAGACGAGAATCGGTACGGACAGGGATGCTGTATACCGGTCTGTCAAGCTTGAGAATAAAAAGGATATAGATATTGGAAGGATAGTATTCAATACCCAGAGCAAGACACATCCAAGGTTTACATTCCTTAAGGGCAACAGCTTTGACAGAAAAACAGGGATACTGATTGCAGATTCGATTAAATACATCGTCATCGGAAATGAGTCTACCGTATCAGGTACGCTTCTTAGTGCGGGAACTACGGATACGAATGAGTTTGGTAATGATTTCACTTATACCTATATGCAGAAGGGTAAAAGCATGACAGCCAAGGAATCAGTGAAACGAGTCGAATTCGTCGTATACGGTGATCATACTGAGAAGGCAGTATATAAAATCGATGCACCTAGCGAGGGAACCGATCCCAAGAAATGGAGTAGTCCATATGTATTTGCCAAAGGACATTATCTGGATTACAAGGCAGGGGATCTGCTGTTTGCAAGGGTCGTTACTGACAGAAAAACTGACGACGGAACGGATGTTATTTCTAACGAAGTGACCTATCCTCCGATCAATACAGGCATGTCTTTTGTTGAAGAAGCACCCACAAGTCCTGAGTTTACAAAGCTGGTCGTACCGTCTACTGATGGTTTTAAGCTTCCGGTCATTGGTAATCTTACAACAATGCTTTCATTAAGCTATCTCAACCTTGGAATAGAGACTACAGTCGATAATGGAATAAGAGTGAACTTCGGAGCCAGCTTCCCTGCGGCGGGAAGTCACTTTGATAAGTATGGACTGGCTAAGTCTGATACTAAGGTAATGTACGGAGTATCGGATCTGGGCGAAGGCATGGAGACATTGATCAATAAACTTAAAGAAGCCCAGGATGCTGAAGAGTCCGGTACGACAGGAATTGGAATCAAGGCTTGGGGATTTAGACCGATAGTGGGTCTTTACTTTGAATTCCAGGCCCAGATGGTACCGACCCAGAAGGGAGGATATAAGCTTGTATACCGTTTCCTCGGAGGCGGAGCATATGGCGGATTCATAGGAACCTTCAGGTATACGCATTACTTCCTTGTTGGAGGAGTCCCTACGTATGTTGGAGGAGATTTAGAAGCTCAGATGCTACTTGAATGGGGAGCTGCTTATGACAAGGAAAAGACTCCAAAGGAATGGGAAATCACCAGGCTGGATCAGGACTTTTTGACAAAACTTACAAGCAACACCCATACAAATTTCATCCTGCGCATGATATTCTACGTCAATGCTTATGCAGGGGTAGGAATCTGTAAGACATTGGGAGTAAGGGGAGGTTTTGCGTTCTCCTTCCATTTCATCAACAATAAGGCCATAACCAAGAACTACCCTAAGGTCAATCCTACAGGCTTTTATGCGACAGGACATCTAAAGTTCTGGGCAGATGTGATAGTATTCTCAATTCCGGTACCGGTACTCAGTTTCACAAAAGATCAACCGTGGCGAGCAGGCTATTATGCGGATATTAAGGTGGGTGAAACGGATGAAGAGACAACAAGTGAGATTGATGAAACAAGTCAGGAACTCGGAGATATAATCCCTAAAGCCCGTCTTAGCAAGGAGTCGACATTTGTAGGCCATTTTGATACGCGCGAATCGATCCGGGGACTGGACAGCGAATGGGAGGGCAGTATAACCGGACGCAACATAATATGCCATTCATATGATGATGCCTCCCAGAAACTGGTGGAAGTACAGACACCTTCAAACGCTTCAAAGAAAATAATGATGACTTATCTTGAAGATGACTTTGACAGGGAATCAGTAGACCGGACAAGGCTCATGTATTCAATCTACGATGAAGATCAGGAGACATGGTCAGATCCGGAACCGATAGATCCAAGTGACACAACGGCGGATTTCAGCCCGTATGTATGTGACAGAGGAGGGGACGTACTGATCACATGGGCATCCGGAAAAGATCCTATGACTAATATTGGAACAGCATCATATTCTGAAATCTTAAAGTCACAGCAGATATTTACTGCCCGTTTCGATAAGTCTGACAAAAAGATCAAGGATATAACACAGATCACGGATGACGGTTATATGAATGCAAATCCGATTGCAGTCTATGATGAGTCGACCGGAAAGACGTTTGTGTTCTATCTCAAATCATATGTTGGGGATATCACTACATCAGAAGACCTCATCAAATATTCAATGCCGCAGACCAATAAGGCCGAAATCGCGTACCGGATATATGATGACAGCGCTGATGGAGGCAAGGGCAAGTGGCTGACGGATGAATACCTCGATGGAGAGCTTCCTGATGACCCTGTAAAGGCAGAAATCGTAAAAGCACAGCTTAACGGACAGCGTTTCGTAGCATCTCCTATCAGCGAGTTTGGAATAAATAATCCTGTCATCAGTGATTATGCAATTATTGAAGCAAGTCTTCATGACAACATTGATGAGATGGTCCGTAAGATATGTACACTTGCCGATGTCGATTACAACGAATTGAAAAATGCTGATGAAGCTGCTGAAAGTAAGCTTGATGCTTATGTTGCTTCACATCAGGACGTGGTAAAGAATCTGTATAAGACCAAGAAGAATGTGGGTATATATGCTTATGTTGTGGATACCGACAACAACATGAGCACCACAGAGGACCAGGAGATTTATCTCCAGACCTTTGATACAGCCACACATACATTCGGTACTCCGATAAGGATCACCAATAATGCTGTAGGTGAAAACCACATCAAGCTGGTCCAGAACGATGATACGGCATATATGTTCTGGATCGAGAATGGACAAACTGATGCACAAACCCAGATGAACTCATCGGAAAGTACCATCAATTATGTTGACCTTTCAGAATTGATAGGAATCGATGATGAGGCCGGACGGCAGGAATTAATACAGTCTATTGGCAGTATGTATGCAGGATGTGATCGTAGTGGCAGCAGCCTTACGGATTACAGCGTGTTTGCAGATTCCAATGATAATCTGCATCTTGCATGGGCAGAAAGCACAGAGGATAAGCTGGATGGGTCAGAGGAAGAATACATACCTCAGCAGGATGTCTATGTTGCTTCTCTGATGCGTAATGCTGCCGATTCTGTGACCGGTAAGGCCACTCCTTCAGGATGGTCAAATGGAATTAGAATTACTAATTCGAAGGAAATCAACGGACTTCCGCAATTTTCAGAACTTAGTGATGGATCACTGCTTATGATGAGCAACAGCTATAGTGTTGACCTGGCAAGTGAAACTACCGAACTGATTGACTCAAACCTGAAAGAAACAGTTATGACATCTGCAGGTATTGCAGTTCCGACAAGCGTTTCGACTGTAAGGCTGCCAAATAAGGCAGGCGAGCAGTTTGAAGTCACGGTAGAGTTTACAAACCTTGGCAACGAGCAAACTGAATCATTTGATTATAAGCTGCAGATATGTGCTGACGGAAAAACAATAGACGGCATGACTAAAGCAGGTACCGTTGCAAGACCACTTGTGGTTAATGAGAAGCGCACTGTCACAGAGACATTTACAATGACTGAGGACGCACTTAAGAATATTAATAAACTGTCGCTCTATGCAGAAACCAAGCCAAAGAGGGGCCCGGATTATACGTCCAAGAAAACTCTCTCATTTGGCAGCCAGCTTCCAAATTACAATATCGCAAACGTATCTATAAATCAGGAAGGAAATAACTTCCGGATAACAGGTACGGTTGAGGATGCCGGAGTGGTTGCAGGCAGCAGCCAGGATGTGCTTGTGATAGCTGATGATGGTGACAATATACTTGCTAAGATACCATTGACAGGCATGGTAAGCGGAAAACAGGATTTCAACAGACTTATCCCGATCACGAAGGATACGGCATACTACAGATATGCACATCTTATGCTTCAGGTGAAACGCGGCACGCAGGAGTGTTCAAGCCCACAATATGTAAGAGGATATATGAAACAGCCTTCGGGACTTACAATTGAGGGTGCGACAAACGATCAGATCATATTAACCGTGGGACAGAGCTTGACACTAAACGGCAGTTTTGATGAGTCAGTGTATTTCGGAGAAGTAAAACCGATTTATGCTGTAGAGGACGGTCTTGTGGCACGGCTTGACGGGGATGTAATCACAGGCGTGGCATCAGGTACTACACAGCTTTTCATGACAGTGGATCAGTGCGGCGGCAACAAGACGGTTACGGTCATCATAAATGATGCACCTGTACCTAAGAGAAAAGGAGGCTCATCAGGCGGATCACTCATCCCTGCAGAGGATGGCCCGGCCAATGCGGTACAACTCAGCGGTGACTGGAAACAGGATGAAGATGGCACATGGTCATTTATCGGCAAAGACGGCAAGCCTGTTACGGGGTGGGGCAAGACCAGATCGGGTACTGACACGGAATACTACCATTTCAACGAAAATGGTGTTATGGATACAGGATGGTATCTGGACACAGACGGATCATGGTATTACCTGCATGAGGTAAAAGACAGACGAGAGGGAGCCATGGACCGGGGCTGGCACTTGGATTCAAGGGATTGCAATTGGTATTATCTTGACCCTAAGACCGGCAAGATGAAAGTCGGATGGGTTTATGATAATGGCAATTACTATTATATGTCTGAAGACAAAAATGGTGCTACATGGGTCAGGATGAAAGCGGGCTACTGGACATATTCAGGCAAAGGGCGCCCCTACGGTTCTATGTACCGAAAGGAAAAGACCCCGGATAACAAAACCGTGGGAGGTGACGGAGCACTCGTGATAGACGCAGGCTCTTGATTCGTACCTTAGGGGATAGCATAAAGTGGCAAATGTAGGAAGGATAAGATTTGGGAAATGTTGAAGATAAGTGAATTTTCGAAACAATCACATCTGACGGTTAAAGCCTTGAGATTTTACGAAGTAGAAGGCCTTCGGGTAATCGACATTCGTTGGAGTTTGACTCCGAATGTTGGTGGCTACCGTTAGGGAATGCCGAATAACTCCGACAATGGTTGGGGGCAACCGTTGGGGTTTACAATCAAATAGCACTAATAGCAGGTGGGTGAAGCAGAAACGCTTCACCCACTTCTTATGCAATGAATTCATTCGGTATTAGTTATTGCTGATGCATGTGTTATTGCTGCTGCCTGTTTAATTCTTTGCGTTCTTTGTGACCTCATCAATTGCAACAGCGAACAGAAGGACAAGACCCTTTGCAAGGTACTTCTCAAAGGATCCCATAGAGAGGATAGACATACCGTTTTCGAGAGAAGCCATTACAAGAGCTCCGATCACACAGCCGACGACCTTACCCTTGCCACCTGCAGGTGATGTACCTCCGATGATCGCAGAAGCGATAACGTCTGTTTCATTGCCCTGACCTGCTGCTATAGCTGCAGAATTAAGTCTTGCTGTATATACGATACCGGAAACAGCTGCCATGGTACCTTCAAGGATGAAGAGTATCCATGTGACCTTCTGAACATTGACACCTGAGAGAGCTGCTGCCTCACGGTTGCCGCCGATAGCATATATATGACGTCCGAAGGCTGTATTAAGAGATACAAAGCTTACTCCCAGGATGACAACTGCCAGAATTAAAAGAGGTACTGCCACGCCACGGTCCTGAGCAAAGATCCAGAAGAAGACTGCAATCACAGCACTGAGAAGTATAAGCCTTGCAGCAAAGAGACCTTTAGACTCGACTGCAAAATTGTATTTCTTCTTATTTCTGCGGATATTGAACTGTGTGATTATAAAAATGACTATGGCAATTACTCCGACAAGAAGAGCAGTCCCGTTGATCGATGCATCCGCGCCGAAGATATTGGGAAGGTATCCCTGTCCGATAACCTTGAAGGCTTCATTATTGGGCTGGATCGTCTGGGAATTAGTAACAGCGATAATGAGTCCTCTGAATACCCACTCGGATGAAAGCGTAACGATGAATGCAGGAAGGTGCATCCTGGCAACCCAGAAGCCCTGCCAGAGACCAACGAGTGAACCTGCAAGTATTGTTACAATAAGCGCCGGCACTATACCCCAGTTTGCAAACTTGAGGAAGTATGCTATGAGCGCACCGCAGAAACCGATAACCGATCCTACAGAAAGATCGATATGACCGCAGACCATTATAAGTACCATGGTACTTGATGCAATACCGATGAATGCCATCTGGAGGAAAAGATTAGTAATGTTCATAGGAGTAAGGAATACTCCCTGTGTAGTGATTCCAAATACGATCCAGATCACGGCAAGAAGAATGATCATGGTGTATTGCTGAATATTTCTTCTGATAGTATTTTTTAATTCCTGCATTGTATGGCCCCTTCTCAATTATTCTTATTCATATGTTTTTCGCCGGTACAGTACTCCATAACCAGCTCCTGAGTTGCATCCCTGTAATCAAGCTCACCGGTAATACTTCCTTCGTGCATTACATAGATCCTGTCGCTCATTCCCAATACCTCGGGGAGCTCAGATGATATCATGATGACACTCATTCCTTTATCCACCAGATCATTCATGATATTGTAGATCTCGACCTTGGCACCTACGTCGATACCTCTGGTAGGCTCATCCATGATAAGAACTGTCGGGTGTGTCATAAGCCACTTGGCAAGTACTACCTTCTGCATATTGCCGCCTGAAAGGTTGCGGGTAAGCTGCTCGAGGGAGGGAGTCTTTACATTGAGTGCAGTCACATACTCAGCAACCTCCTTAAGAAGCTCATTGTCATCGATCACGCCACCCTTTGAAAGTCTCTGCAGAACCGGAAGAGAGACATTGAACCTGATATCCTGCATGAGGATAAGCCCGTAACGCTTTCGGTCTTCAGATACATAGCAGATACCGTTTTTAATCGCATCCTCACTGCTGTGGATCTCGATCTTTTCACCATTGTAATATGCCTGACCGCGAATATTGTTGCCATAGGCACCGATAAGGCTCATCATAAGTTCTGTACGCCCGGCACCCATGAGACCTGCAATACCTACGATCTCTCCGCGGCGCACATTGATATTGATATTATGCAGAACTTCCTTATCCTTGATCTGCGGGTGATCAACAGACCAGTCCTTCATTTCAAAGAGAACTTCTCCCGGATGATGCTCCCTGCGGGGGAACATCTGGGTAAGGCTGCGTCCTACCATATATGAGATCATTTCTGATTTGGTGATTTCATTTCTGGCTTTTGTGATGACTGTCTGTCCGTCCCGAAGTACCGTGATGGTGTCTGCAATGCTCATTACCTCATCAAGCTTATGTGAAATATAGATACAAGTCACGCCTTCTGACCGGAACTCACGGATGAGAGAGAGGAGTCTGGCTGACTCATCATCTGTAAGTGCTGCCGTAGGCTCATCCAGGATGAGAAGTCTTGCGTTCTTGCTGATCGCTTTGGCTATCTCGAGCAGCTGCATCTGACCGACACCCAGACTGAGTACCTTTGTCTCAGGGTTGATGCTGAGGTGAACCCTTTCGAGAGCTTCCGATGTCCTTTTATATGTCTCAGGCCAATTTATTATGCCCTGTTTGTTTTTGATTTCATTGCCCAGGAATATGCTTTCCGCAATATTGAGGTTTGTACATAAAGCAAGCTCCTGATTGATAATTGCTATTCCGGCATGTTCTGAATCTCTTGTTGATCTGAACTTCTGAATCTCGCCGTTATATACTATATTGCCTTCATATGTACCGTATACGTGTATTCCGCTGAGAACCTTCATGAGAGTAGACTTTCCGGCACCGTTTTCACCTACCAGAGCGTGGATCTCACCACGCCTTACGTCGAAGCTGACATTATCGAGTGCTTTGACGCCCGGGAAGGTTTTAGTAATATTCTGCATCTGCAGGATAAAATCTTCCATAGTTAACCAATCCTTGTCGTTATTTGCTGACCTGACAATACAATACCCAGCCGGCACGAAGCCGACTGGGATAAAGTACACTATTAATTATTTGCCCTTGATTTCTTCTTCTGTATGATAGCCTGACTCCCATACGATATTCATGTTGTTCTTGTCAACATATTCGCATGTTACGAGAACAGCCGGAACATCGATCGGATTTCCGTCTGCATCTGCGCCTACCATTGTGTTGCCCTTTGTATCATACTTGCCGTTCTTAACAAGCTCTACTGCAGCATCAACAGCCTTGCGGCCCATATCACGTGAATCACCGAATACTGTCATAGACTGTGTACCTGCAAGGATCCTCTGGCATGCTGCAACTTCGCAGTCCATTCCGGTGATGAAGGTCTTCTTGGCCTGCTCGTCGCCGAGTGCTGCGATCGCACCTGATGCAAGACCATCGTTGGGTGAAAGGACAGCATCGATCTCGATTCCCTGAGCAGCTGCGATAGACATAGCGTTCTCAACGTGCTTTGTAGCCTCTGACGGCTGCCAGCCGATACACTCATTATCAGAGATAACATTGATTGCTCCCTTGTCGATGTACTCCTGAAGAGGCTCGATACCACCGCCGTAGTAGAGAGGTGCACATGAGTCACCGGGATCACCGTGCAGAACAATAATGTTGCCCTTAACTTCGCCGTACTTCTTCTCAAGGTTCTCTTTAATGAAGTTGCCCTGAAGATTTCCCTGATACCATGAGTCAAATGTAATGTAGAGATCAAGATCCTTGGTACCTGTGATCATACGGTCATAGGAGAGTACATAGATGCCGTTCTTCTTGCACTCTTCAACGATAGCTGCTGCTGCGTTTCCGTCGTTGGGGGCAATGATAAGAGCCTGAATGCCCTGAGCGATCATTGTGGAAACCTGATCCTTCTGCTTGTTGGAGTCACCCTCTGCACATGCTGATACGCACTCTACACCGAGCTTCTCACATTCTTCCTTCATTGCCTTCTCATCAACTGACCAGCGCTCCTCGGCGTATGTCGGCATTGAGATACCGATCTTGATCTTTCCTTCGGAATCAGCTGCCTTTTCCTCGGTCTTTGCTTCAGCCTTGGTCTCTGTCTTTGCACCGCAGCCGGCTGCCATGCCGATCACCATAACTGATGCAAGCAGGAGAGCAATAATTTTCTTCATATTTTTTCCTCCTAAATATTATGGACTTTTCGCCCAAAGTTGGTTGTATTATATCAAAGTTTGTTATACCATACAACAGAAGTATGTACTCCGTGACTGATATTGCACATTTGCTTGCTTATTTCATACCTGACCATTGCTGTGTCAATTATGCACGCTGCATTTTATTTCCTTTAATTTTCGTCCCGGGCAGATGGCATGGCGGCTTTTCACACCCGCAATGCCTGTGATAATTCTAACCGGATAATAGCTGCAGCAAAGCGGTAACCAACGGTAACAAAAGGTAACAAAATTGCAGTATATCATTGACATTACAGGCCACGGATGCTAAAATACTTCGGTATGCCGCTCAAAGAGGTTATAAGTATCACGCATAGTGATCACCGTATTTGGCGAGTAATGATTAGAGGAGGATCCACAATGTACGCTATTATTGCAACAGGCGGCAAGCAGTACAAGGTATCTGAAGGCGATATCATTAAGGTTGAGAAGCTTGGAGTCGCTGAGGGTGAGACAGTAAGATTTGATCAGGTTCTTGCAGTTAATGATGGAACTATGAAGATCGGTACACCTACAGTATCTGGTGTCACTGTAACAGCAACCGTTGTACGCGAGGGCAAGGAGAAGAAGGTCCTTGTTGTTAAGTACAAGAGCAAAAAGGGTGAGCGCAAGAAGAACGGTCACAGACAGCTGTTCACAATGGTTAAGATTGACAAGATCAACGATTAATGTAAAAGCATTCCAAGTTTAGAAAGAAGGAGGAAACAGGCATGGCTCATAAAAAGGGTGTCGGTTCTACTAAGAACGGTCGTGATTCCGAGTCCAAGCGTTTAGGTGCCAAGAGAGCAGACGGACAGTTTGTATTGGCAGGAAATATTCTCTACAGACAGCGTGGTACACATATTCATCCAGGTACTAACGTAGGCCGCGGCGGTGATGATACATTATTTGCAACTGCTGACGGATATGTTAAGTTCGAGAGAATGGATAAGTATCGCAAGCAGGTTTCTGTTTATCCGGAGAAGTAATTCATCAGACAAGGCGAGGGCTTCATACAGTTGTATGAGGCCCTTTTATTCACATCAGCTGTGATCGGTACATCTGCAGCATCCGGTGTCACTGTAACAGCAGCCGCTGTGCGTGAGGGCAAGGAGAAGAAGATCCTTGTTGTTAAGTACAAGAGCAAAAAGGGTGAGCGCAAGTAAATTCCGGACCGCGGCGGCCTGTTATTACTTCGGTCAGGATCCAAGGTCAGGGTCTCAGGACTGATTCGTGTAAGACTTCGCGCCGGACAGCGCAGTAACAGCAGCTATATTACGATAACAATTATTATATGATTCCGTCAGGCGCATATGCGGGTGCGCACGTGTACATGAACGGTCTCAAAGAATGTAACAGGATATTATGTTTGCAGACAGAGCTAAAATAGTAATTAAATCAGGTAACGGCGGAGACGGCCATATCAGCTTCAGGCGTGAAAAATTCGTTGCGGCAGGCGGTCCCGACGGAGGTGACGGCGGAAAGGGCGGTGACATCATCTTTGTAGTTGATGACGGTCTTAACACGCTTATTGACTTTAAACACAAGACAAAATATGTTGCAGGAAACGGTGAGCCCGGCGGCAAGCGCCGCTGTCACGGTGCCAATGCAGATGATCTGATCATCAGAGTACCGGAAGGTACCGTGATCAAGGAGCTTCAGTCGGAGAAGGTCATAGCCGATATGAGCGGAGACCATCGCCGTGAGATCATACTGCGCGGCGGCAAGGGCGGTACCGGCAATATGCATTACGCAACTTCTACCATGCAGGTACCCAAGTATGCAAAACCCGGACAGCCCGGCAAGGAGCTTCAGGTATTGCTTGAGCTCAAGGTGATCGCTGATGTAGGACTTGTGGGCTACCCAAATGCGGGTAAATCCACGCTTATCTCTGCCGTGTCCAACGCAAGACCCAGGATCGCCGACTATCCTTTTACTACATTAACGCCTAATCTGGGCGTCATCGACATGGGAGATGGCAGCAGCTTTATTATGGCTGATATCCCCGGTCTGATAGAGGGTGCTGCTGAGGGTGCCGGACTGGGACATTATTTCCTCAGACACATTGAGCGTACCAAGATGCTGCTTCATGTGGTAGATGCCGCAGGTACGGAAGGGCGTGATCCTGTTAATGATCTTAAGGTCATGATGGACGAGCTCAGGAGATATGATGATCGGCTCCTGGAGAAGCCTATGCTCATTGCAGCCAACAAGACAGATATTCTTGATCCGTCAGCCGATGATCCCGTTGCGCGCATACAGGAAGCCTATCCGGATATCAGAGTGCTGCCGATATCTGCATTTACCCACTCCGGTACAGATGAACTCCGCAAAGCCATCTGGGAGGTCATAAGGGATATGCCGCGCGAAGTACGCGTATTTGAAAAGGAATACGATGTAGAGTATAATGATGATGCAAATCTTCCCTATACCGTCACCAAAGAGGAGACTAAGGACGGAGAGAAGTACGTCGTGGAGGGTCCCCGCATAGAGAAGATGCTCGGATATACCAACCTTGATACCGAGAAGGGCTTTGATTTCTTCCAGAAGTTCCTGAAGGAAGCCGGGATCCTTGACCAGCTTGAGGCTCTGGGCATTAAGGAAGGTGACACGGTCCGCATGTACGGGCATGAGTTTGACTATTATAAGTAATCACGTATCAGACCTTCCGGTCATGACTTAATTCACAGGGGATTTTCAAAGGATTCACAGGAATTTTTCAGGGGATTTTCAAAGGATTCACAGGTAATTCTCAAAGGATTCACAGGAATTTCTCAGGGGATTAACAAGAATTCGCGGGAAGTTTTCATAGAATTTACAGGGATTTTTCGGAGAATTCACAAAGGATTTTCAGAGAATCAACCAAAATATTCAGAGGAAATTATACAGAGCAATGACAAGTAAGCAGAGAGCACAGCTCAAGAGTCTGGCAATGACCATGGATGCTATCCTTAACATAGGCAAGGAATCTCTTACAGAGGAGTTTCTCAGTGCAGCCGAGGAGGCTCTTGAGGCCAGAGAGTTAATAAAGATAAGTGTACTTAAAAACTGTGATGATGACCTCAGATCCATCGCTGAGGCTATCGCAGAGCACACCGACAGTGAAATTGTCCAGGTTATCGGACGCAAGATAGTATTGTTCCGTCAGGCAAGAAAGCCTGAAAACAGGAAGATCAGACTGGTTAAATGAAGAGGATCGGCCTTTTGGGCGGGACCTTTGACCCGATTCACAACGGTCACATAGTCCTCGCACGCAATGCATATGAACAGTTTTCACTTGACGAGGTATGGATGCTGGTATCACCTGACCCGCCCCACAAAAGGGAGCACAGCGTGACCGGATTTCAGCACCGTTATAATATGGTACGCCTTGCAGCTGAAAAGGAAACTTTCATGCTCCCGTCTGATTATGAAGTACGGCTTACGCAGCCCTCCTATACAGCGCAGACTCTGCGGGAGCTCAGAAAAGACTATCCCGGATACAGGTTTTTCTTTATCATCGGGGAAGACAGTCTAGATGCCATCGAGACCTGGTATCATCCCGAGGAAGTTATGGCACCGACAGAATTAATTGTGGCAGTAAGGAGTGCGGGTGCGCATAGCAGATCCATAGGCGCCCAGACAGCATATCTAAAGGAGCGCTACGGCGCAAGGATCAGTATCATAGATTCAGATTATGTCAATATCTCTTCCACAGATCTCAGGAACAGGGTTGCAGCGGGAGAGAGCATTGCAGGTCTGGTTCCTCCAAAGGTAGAAGAGTATATATGGACAGAGAAATTATATACAGCATCAGAGAACAGCTGAAGGAATGCCTTTCAGAGCACCGGTATGAGCATACCCTCGGTGTGGAATACACTGCAGCAAGTCTTGCGATGAGACATGGTGCTGATGTCTATAAAGCTGAGCTGGCAGGACTCCTCCACGACTGTGCCAAGGGGTATTCACAGGAGGAGCTGGCTGATCTGGCAGGAGATGAGGCGTATACACCGAACACACTTCATGCTGTTTGTGCTCCCATAATTGCACAGAAAAATTTCGGTATCACTGATGTGGAGATACTTTCAGCTATACGATGGCACACGACCGGCAAGGCCAACATGGCTTTACTGGATAAGATCATTTTTGTAGCGGATTTTATCGAGCCCTGCAGGGATATGATCACAATTCTTCCGGAAATCAGGAAGTCTGCTTTTGATGATCTCACCTATGCGGTATTTCGAATTGCAGCTGAGACAATACCCTATGTGGAGATGCGGAAGCTGCCGATGGATCCGCATACTATCGAATGTTACGAATATTTAAAGGAGAACGGTATTCATGATAGGTAATAAAGAAGCATTGAAAATCGCAATTGCTGCTCTTGAGGAGAAAAAAGGAGAAAGGATAAAGGTAATCGACATCTCCGGAGTTTCCGTAGTGGCAGATTATTTTGTTATTGCAAGCGGTAAGAATCTCAATCAGATAAAGGCTATGGCTGAAGAGGTTGAAGAGAAGCTCGCAAAAGAAAAAATCAGACCGAAACAGATCGAGGGCGGCAATACATCCGGCTGGATTCTTATGGACTACAGAGACTTTATCATCCACATCTTCAATGAAGAGCAGAGACTGTATTATGATATCGAGCGTATCTGGTCAGACGGAAAGGATCTGAATCCGGCAGAGATCTGACAGCGGCTATACCGGCAGTATACGGAATGCCGGTTAGAAATCCAAAAGTGAATATACCAGTTCGAAGGCGAGTGCTGCAGCACTCGCCTTCGAAATTTCAGACATTATATTTAAGGAAATACTGATTCCATAAGCAACCGCTTTCAGATATCCCAAATGTACAAGAATCAAGGCCTCTCTTGAAAACGCTGCAGAAAAAAGTATCCTTGATCAGCAGTCTCTTAATGAAGTAAAAGGAAGCGGTACAGGGATATAGAGCGCTCAGGGGGCATGTGCATCCCTGAAAGTCACATCATACGAAAAAGTCCTATTACCTTGCCTAGTACTGTGACGTTGTCCACAATAATAGGATCCATGGCATCGTTCTCAGGCTGGAGTCTGTAGTGACCATTCTCACGGTAGAAGCGCTTGACCGTGGCTCCATCCTCAACAAGTGCAACGACGATCTCACCGTTTCTGGCGGTGGGGACACGTTCAACAAGAAGATTATCGCCGTCAAAAATGCCGACGTTGATCATGGAATCGCCCTTGACCTTGAGCATAAAGGTCTCTGCATTGGGAAGGAAATCTACCGGGATAGGAAAGTAATCCGTGATGTTTTCCTCAGCCAGCAGTGGAAGACCTGCCGCAACCCTGCCGAGCATCGGTACATTGGTAAGCTCACGTTTTGTAGGATTGAAGTCCTCGTCTGTGATCTCGATAGTCCTGGATTTATCCTTGGCTCTGCGTATATAGCCCTTTTCCTCAAGATTATTGAGCTGAGCGAAAACAGAAGAGGTCGATCTGAGATCAACTGCTTCGCCTATTTCCCTTACCGAAGGAGGATAATTCTTCTTTAAAACATAATCTTTAATATATGCAAGGATCTCCTGCTGCTTCACAGTTAATTTGTCCATAGCCGCTCCTTTCATACCTGATCTGTATGAATTATAACATATGTTCGACAAATATGCAAACTTATGTTCGTTTTTCTGCTTGACAAACGTACGTTCGAGCAGTAAGATATTTCCAGAACATAAGTTCGGAGGACGCGTATGAAAAGATGGATCTTACTTTCAATATCATTAGTTCTTGCAGTGGGTATCATAATCTGTTTCACATCTGTATCCGTTAAGGCAGAGACCCAGGAGAAGATAAGTACAACAGCCGTATACGATTCAATTAAGATCGCTCAGGGCGAGACCCTTACAGATATTGCACGTGAGTATAATACCTCAGGTGTTTTCACAGACAGTGAGTATATAGAGAAGATCAAGCGCATCAATAATATTTATACCGATACTATACATGCCGGATGTTATCTCGCTGTTATACGTTTCTGTGAATGACTGCCTGGTATCACAGCATATAAGTGACTGTTCATATGTTCTTTTGCTCTGTCAGTATCATGTATTCCGTCTCCCCACGGAAACTGCGAATGAACGCATCGGTGACTACGCAGTCGTCTTACAGAATCCGTCTACCCGGATATGAGACAGACATAAAGCCGACTTCCGACTTCATCGGTCAATGACATATTACTTCGTTGTCACAGAATATTTTATGGAAAGAGCTGTGGCATAATGATACAATATGAATCAGTGACAGGAGGTGAAGTCGATATGAATTCCAAAGATAAAACAAAAGAATTTATAGTTCCCGGATGGCTGAAGTTAGTGATTATCGCCGTAATGCTGTTTCTTGTGATATTGAATATCCTTTCGTCATTATCTGCAAACTTATCCGACAATATTGTATACGGTATTTGTTCCAAAAGCTTTATAGCACTGCCTGTATTATCAATACTTTATGAGTTAAAACGTGTCTATCTCCGCAAATCTTCATATTTTAAGATCTTTACAATAGTATTCGCAGTTGGAACTGCTTTTCTTACAATTGTATTCCTTACCTGTGGTCTTGGATGGTTCCATGTGGCAATCTTTGGAATACAGATACTCAGCCTGCTTGGTGTCATAATTGACCGTGACATATATCTGGAGAAATCATTCTTATACGGTATGGGAATCGTTAATCCGGCATTCATAAATCTGATGATATTTATCTTCAGAGCATCAGTGATCAATTCCGTAATAAATATTACAAGCCTCATGATCACCAATCTGGTTATTGCCGTATTCTACATATTCATGCTTTATTCCAGATACCGCAACAGTCATCTCAAAATTGATAATAAAGACGATCAGTAATCATGTCTTTAGTCGGAAGAGCAGTAAAATACCAAAGAAGGTCCGGAAAACGGGCCTTCTTTTTATTAACGGGCTGTATATCTGATGAACCGGAATATGATGCTGGAGTATGGCTTTCTATATCTAACTATTCGCGAAACACCACTTTAACAAATAGTTGTCTGTATTTTCAAAGGTACGTATCTGTTAACGAGTTTGCGTTGCGTGAAGCACGGCTTACAGATATAATAAATTCCGTGAGCATGTAGCTCTTTAACAATATGACATTTGATTAATGAGGCAATTGATTTATGGACCTGCTTTATGCACTTCAGACCATCAGAACAGCTTTTCCTGAATGGATCGTATTTTTCATATCGGCGTTTTCTGACAGCGTGATCCTGCTGGCACCGGTTATTTCGTTCTTTACATTCTGGACAATAGACAAAAAGAAAGGATCTTATATGTTCGTTTCTCTCGCAGCTGCACTTTTATTAAACGAACTTATTAAGGTCACTTTCTGCGTGTACAGGCCATGGATACTTGATGCCAGGCTGACACCGGCTGTGCAGGCTGTCGGTATGGCGACAAATTATTCTTTCCCCAGCAGCCATAGCTGTGCGTCAGCATCAGTATGCGCATCACTGGCATTCGCATTTCCCGGACACAAAAAAAGGACTGTGATCACATCCATCCTTGTAATATTGATATTATTTTCGCGCATGTTCCTTGGATGTCATACCTTGGCGGATGTCTGTACAGGTGCCATCATCGGATCAATTATGTCCATTATCATGCGCCCGATGCTTTCTGATACATTTGATGCAAACCGCTTCGCAAAGATTTTTTTGCCCGTATCCATTTGTCTGGCATTTTTTAGCGTGATTTATATTCTTAATAAGACTTATCCCCTGGATTACGCTCCGGATAAAAGCCTGATCGTTGATCCAAGGGATATGTTTCCTGATACAGTGGCAAGCTGCGGTTCGATTGCCGGTTTAGGGATCGGAATGTTCCTGGAGCAGAAATTTATCGGTTTCCCTATGTCTGCGTCGAAAAAAGAAACAATTTTGCGCTGTACTGTCGGAGCATTCTGTTTTGCGCTTATGTATGTGGTCATACTGAAGATGCTTTTCTTGGTCATGGATCCTTCATCAGCCAAATTCCTGCGCAATTTTATCTGTGTTTTGATATTTACGGCTGCGTATCCTGCGCTTTTCAAGACCCGTTTGTTTAAGGTCAGGCAGGATAAGCATACTGTTTCTATTCATTAACGATATCGATGATACAGTATTCTGAGCAGCCTGCCGTACGTATCGGATAAGACCAGCCGGCCAGACCGGATGTGATTATTGCGGTAGCAGTGCCTTCTCCGTCCTTTGCCGGTCCGTCAGCAGGAGCACGTACATTCCCATCCTGCGTGATAAGATATCTGCCATAGTTCACATGTTCGTCGTTAAAAGGTACCAGGAGGAGGCTTGACGGAAACAGTTGCCCTGCATGAAGATGTCCGGCCAGAGCAAGATCCGTGCCGTGCTGAGCCAGCTGTGCATATTCTGACGGCTGATGATCGGCCACAAGTATGAATTCGCTTACATCAACACCCTCAAAAAGCTCATCCAAAGACTTCCTTATCCTGTCATACTTGGTTGTGGCATCCTCACGTCCAAGCATATTAATACCGTTACCCAAATCAAGCCACTCATCCTGCAGTACTGCTATCCCGTTGCTCTCACACTGATCAATGATCCATTGCTCAGAGAAAACACTCTCCTTATAATCAGCTGTACGGTCATGGTTCCCGAAAATATAATAAATACCATCCTTAGTCTTTATCGATCCGAAGGCAGCGAACATCTCTTCTACAGCTTCCTGCTGCGAATTGAAATCGAGCATATCTCCTCCGAGGATCACGATGTCAGGCTGCGCACCAGCAATTCTACGGCAAATAAGCTCATAATCTTCTGTGTCATTTGCTATTCCGCAATGTACATCTGATACGAAGCAGACCCTGTATCCTCCATCTGTGATTTCTTTCGGCGTTGTAACGGTATAATGCGTCTCCCGAACGCTGCGCATATTGATAGAACCAAAGATAAAATATCCGGTTATCAGGACTATCGGGATAAGACAGTATCCGAATATTCTCTTCCACACGTGCCTGCCTGCTTCATCATTGGTTTTGCCGGAGGCCTTTCGGATTATGAGATCGATCAGAAGCACCAGCAGATCTGTCAGTGCGATCAGATACAGAAAAATCGCCACTCCCGATGTCACATGGCTCATAAAATGCCACGCGCCCAGACACAGCAGGATGTCCGCACATACCCATATCGGCTTAGTATGATCTGCACCTGCAGTCCTGAAGATCCTGCGGAATAAGAAAAAGTAATATACTGTCGGTACAAGTGCGAATAATATAAGCACAAGTGTCATGTATTTGTATGCTTCCATAATCAGGTCTTTCCGATCTATTTGGTATCTATTAATATCTATTAGTATCTATTAAATATCTATTCCGTTCTTCTGTTTCTGTGCCATGATTACTTATTTTTACCGTAATCAGTGATTCCCTTACCCATATTCGGATAGAAATGCGAATACCTCATGTCTACAAGGAAAATCGCAAGTAATACTGATGCAATTGGCCATTTGACCTTGCCCGGAACTTTTTTCAGCAGATCGTCCAGGGCCGGTCCTGCCACATACACCGCAAAAACTCCTGCAACGCAGAATACAAATAGACCTTCGAAACAGATCCTGCCGTTAAGATTGAGGAAATAATTGGTATAATCCCACCATTTTGTACCCTTTGTAATTTCAAAATACCAATGTGCCACATATTCCAGGATACCGCATCCCACAAATATCGAGGCGATCAGCAGTCCCGGTTTCTTAGCAAATCTGTTTAAGAAATACACTATTCCGGCCCCTCCGAAGCCATATATCGGCAGCCACGGTCCATGCATCATACCACGGTTGATAAATACGCCATCCTTTACGATATGGATCAGTACTTCCCAACACCATCCAACGATCGCAAAAATGAAAAACATAAGGATTATATTGATGATAGAGTACTTTCTGATCGGATTCCTGTCTTCTATCATCTGACCGAACTTATTGGGCTTTAATGCCTTAGGAAGGAATGCTTCAGTTTCACCTTCAATGATATATGAATACCTGACATTATCTGTTATTGCCTTTTCACGCAATGCGACATATACCCTGCCGGTTGCCAGATAAAACGAGGGTGTGATATATAGCAGGTTCAAAAGGCCAAGCGTTATGATTGAAAGGACGTCCCATCCTATATAGCTTAAGCGGAGCTTTGCTATCTTCCACTTGTTGCCTTCCATCATGGTCTTTGACAGGATCACACTTTCTTTAAGCGGAGCCCTGGGATTTGTCGCCATGATGTAAGGTACCATCGATGTCATTATATAAAGATACAGGAAGAGTCCAAATAACACAGCCCCGATCACCAGCAGCGCTATAGCCAGTGCTAATGAGGCGGTATTCGCGATAATTGTGAAGCCGCCTATTATCGCTGCAGCAGAAGCCATAAGAATAATATCAAGGCATATCTCCCATCGGAATAGCACCCATATTATGTTCATAAATCCGTTGGAACGGAACATCACAAACAGATCCGCAAAATGTATCTTGTGATCCGGCTTGCCGGCATCGATATTTATCCTGCAGAATCCAACCAGCAAAACATTACCGATAAAATGCCAGAATACCAGATATACGATCAATGCAACTATTATCAGGATTTTAGCTGCAGCATCATTCGCAAAGAAAAACTGGTCGATTGCGCGTGCGATACCATATATATTTCCGCCGCGTCCCTTTGAAGTCTCCATGACCTCCTGTGCTATAGCCAGCTGCCTGTCCTTGCCTTCTCCATTAAGGATGCTGTCAAGATATCTGATAAGACCGGGGGTATACTTGTCATCAGCAGTTGTCCTTACTCCGGTGACAACATCCCTGTCCATCGAGATAAATTCCGTACCATTACCGGGCAGTATACCCAGGAACAGCAAAAGCGCGCACAATATTACAAGAACAAGATAATTCTTCTTAAGTATCTGATTCGCATCCTTCTTTGCACCTTTTATAGTCCACATAAATATCCCCCTCGAAGCAAAATGAATTCTAATATTCACTATCAATATACTGACAAGCTGTAAATATATTCTACCATATTTTGTATCTTAATTGACTATCCTCATCTGTTTTTTTATAATTCTCATTGAAGATTTCGTTAAATTATATCGCAGAGGCATTTATGGAATTACAAAAATTATACAGCTACACCCGAAAAGCCGTTGAAGATTATAACATGATCTGTGAAGGCGACCATATCGCTCTTGGCATATCAGGCGGTAAGGATTCTATCACCATGCTTTATGCACTGGCAGGACTGCGCAGGTTTTATCCAAATCATTTTGAGATCTCAGCCTTTACAGTTGATTTAGGGTTTGCGGGTTTTAATGACAAGCTCGATGGCATCCGAAAGCTATGTGAAGATTTTAAAGTGACCTATACCGTGATCCCTACTCCTATAGCAGAAATCGTCTTTTCTGAACGTGAAGAAAAAAATCCGTGCAGCCTTTGCGCCACATTACGAAAAGGCGCCATGAATGATTTTGCAAAGCAGCAGGGCTGCAGCAAGATAGCATTTGCTCATCATAAAGATGACATGATCGATACTCTCCTCCTCAGCCTTATCTACGAAGGTCGTATCCATACATTTGCGCCTAACACATTCCTGGATCGTACCGAACTGACTGTAATTCGTCCGCTTATGTATGTCCCCGAAGTGGATATTATAGGTTTTCAGCATAAATATGAACTGCCGGTAGTAAAGAACCCTTGTCCCAAGGACGGTTACTCCAAGAGGCAGTATGTAAATGATCTTGTAAAACAGCTGGAAAAGGAGAACCCCGGCGTAAAGCAGAGGATATTCCATGCAATCAGGCAGAGCTGCTTTGATGAAAAAGGGTACAATGAAAAGTAAGAGCATTTCCTATGCGCATGCACGGATCTGAGCATAAGAATAATTAATGTACAGCAAATATGTGAAGATAAAGCAATTACTATCTGAGGGATACCAGCGTTACCTGTATTTAATAGATTTTCTTTGCTGCCGGGTGCGCTCAATTTTACAGAAATCAGGTGCAAAATGTCAGGACTTTCCTATAGTGAAGAAACAGATAAAAAAAATATTGTGAAGCTCCGCGCTCTCCTGTCTGATCTCCCTCCGTACTGCAGGGATTTCTTCAGAGGCATTGAACCAAACACACAATCCCGCACAAGGATAGCCTATGCGTATGATCTTCATGTCTTTTTTAATTTTGTCATTAACAGCAATCCAGACATCCGCAGCAGATGTCAGACCATAAAGGATATTACTCTGGATGACCTTGACAGGATACAGCCTGTGGATATCGAGGAATATATGGAATACCTTAAATACAGGGATGAGGACGGAAAGGAAGTTTTCAACAGAGAAACGGGTATACTGCGCAAGATCTCTTCTCTAAGGAGCTTTTATAATTACTTTTACAAGACCTCAAGACTCGATAACAATCCGACACAGAGAGTTCTTGTTCCTAAGCTTCATGAGAAACAGATAATAAGACTTGATGTCAATGAGGTTGCCTCAATGCTGGATCAGGTAGAATCCGGTGATAAGCTCACTGAGGCTCAGAAACGTTTTCACGACAAGACAGCAGTCAGAGATGTGGCTCTCGTCACTCTCCTCTTAGGTACAGGTCTGCGTGTGTCAGAATGTGTCGGATTGAATATAAGAGATATTGACTTTGATAATGACGGACTGCTGATCCACAGAAAAGGCGGCAAGGAAACGACCGTATACTTTGGTGATGAAGTAGAGAAAGCTCTCAGGGAATGGCTGGTGATCCGCAGACAGAAGCCTGCTGCCGCAGGCAGCGAAGATGCGCTCTTCCTCTCTCTGCAGAACAAACGCATGAGTGTACGATCAGTGGAAAATCTGGTAAAGAAATATGCCCGAATTGTCACTCCCCTTAAAAAGATCACGCCGCATAAGCTGAGGTCAACCTACGGTACGAGTCTCTACCGCGAAACCGGTGACATCTACCTTGTTGCTGATGTACTCGGTCATAATGACGTAAATACTACCCGCAAGCATTATGCCGCACTTGAAGACGAGAGAAAACGCTCAGCAAGAAATGCCGTAAAGCTTCGCGAGGACTGACGGATTACAGCCCTTAATCAAGCTTTTCGACTTTTGCCACGCAATTATATCCCGGGATCCTCGTTTCTGTGCTCTCCCTTACGCCTGTAAAAGGTCCGGATATTGACACCAAGCCGCTCCGCGATCTCCTCCTGCTTCATCCCCAGAGAACTCAGCATTTCGACCTGATTCCAGTCTATTTCGGTATGGATCTTATTGCGTCCTGCATATCTGCTGCTCTTTCTGTATACCGCCGAAGTATCCCAGTTAAGATTAAGTTCATAGCCTGCTGACGATTTTAAATATGTCACTTCCACATCAAATTGTTCGAGAAGCCTTTTAAGCTTCTCGAGCTGCAATTCAGTAAGATAAGATTCCTTTATGATGAAATTAAGCTTATCCTGCATATGGCTTATGCATCTCAACTTTCTTCTTTGCGAAGTCAAGTATTATATCAGCCGCCGCATCGTATTCCAGATCAGTTGTGCTGATACAGAAGTCATAGGATCTTGCATCTCCCCATTTTTTGTTGGAATAATAATTGTAATAGCTTGCCCTGTCCTTATCGGTCTTGATCATAAGCTCCTTTGCTTTTTTCTCATCAAGCTCTCTTTGCTTCATAAGTCTTTTGATCCTCACATCATCTTCACAGCTTACAAATACAGATACTGTGTACACAAGGTCACATAAAGCATAGTCTGCACATCTGCCGATAATGACGCAGGATTCATTCTGAGCAATATTCTTGATCGACTCAAACTGAGCAAGGAAAATCTTATGATTGATAGGCATCTCCACAAAAGATGAACTATAACCGAGGGAATAAGTATCCATCACCAGTGAATAAAGGAAGCTGCTGGTGGGTTTCTCATCATGCTGCCTGAAAAGCTCCTCGGCAATACCGCTGTCCTTTGCTGCCCTTTCGATAAGCTCCTCGTCATAGCACCTGGCACCCATTTTTTCGGCAATGATCTTACCTATCTGGCGTCCTCCGCTTCCTGCCTGCCGCTCGATAGTAATCACTAAGTTGTTATCAGCCATCTTTATCCCTCCAATCTTTCAAGAAGCTTTGAGAAGTACTCAGGTACTTCAGGGTCACTTGTAAACTCCATATAGCTGCCTGTACCCGGATGTATGAATCCAAGCACCATCGCATGCAGGCACTGTCCCTGCAGCTTATACGGGCATCTGGACGGGCCATACACTTCATCACCCAGCACCGGATGATTTATCGATTTCATATGTACCCTTATCTGATGAGTCCTTCCCGTTTCAAGCCGGCACTCAATATATGTAAATCCCTTAAAGCGCTGCAGGACTCTGTAATGAGTAACAGCCGGTCTCCCCCTGCGCTCATCTATACACATCTTCTTCCTGTCATTGGGGTGACGCGCAATCGCGCCCTCAACAGTTCCTTCATCCTCGTTTATGATGCCATGGACTATGGCACGGTACCGCCTCGTGATACTATGCACCTTGAGCTGTTCCGAGAGCGAATTATGTGCCCTGTCATTCTTGCATGCTACAAGAAGTCCTGTGGTGTCCTTATCTATACGGTGGACGATACCCGGTCGCAGCACACCGTTGATCCCGCTAAGATTATCCCTGCAATGATACATAAGTGCGTTAACCAGCGTACCTGAATAGTGCCCCGGTGCAGGATGAACCACCATATCCTTAGGCTTATTCACTACAATGATATCATCATCCTCATACACGATATCCAGCGGAATATCCTCCGCTGCTATCTCCGGTTCTATAGATTGCGGGAGTGAAAGGCAGATCTCATCCTCGTCCGCAACCTTATAATTGCTCTTCACAGACTTGCCGTTGACCGTAACTCTTCCGTCTTCAATCAGATTCTGTATATATGATCTGGACAGATCTTCTGTATGCGCAGAGAGCCACTTGTCAATACGTGTATTAAGCTCATCCTCTGCTCGTAGAATCATTCTTCTTCCTCGGATCCAGGAAATCAAAATCCCTGTCCTTATATACAAAGATCACAAGGATCACAAATATGATCATTCCAAGAGTGACATATATATCAGCCACATTAAAGACAGGGAAATCAATAGGTCTGAAATAAATAAAATCCACCACATACTTATGCGCCACACGGTCAATAAGATTACCTACTGCACCTGCCAGAATGACACTTACTACAATCCCGACAGGGACATACTTTGAATTCATCGGCATCCTGACGATAAAGTAAATAATAAACAATATGACGAGACCGGTGATGATATAAAACCAGGTCTGCTTATTCTGCATCATTCCAAAAGCAGCCCCGTAATTTTCCGTATATGCAAACTGGAAAACATCTCCGATGACATTTACATTCTCTCCCGGATCAAGCATGGTCTGGGCAATGTTCTTTGTGATCTGGTCAATTGCCACTGCAAGCACGAAAACAACAATATATACTATTTTAGAAATGCCGCTGTTCTGATTCATGTAATTCTCCAAAGCAAAAAATTCAGGCACACGAAAGTCAAGCTAACGGGTGCCTGTAACTGTCAAAATCTCATGTTTATCCCTGACATATCCAGCTGTCCGGAATTGAGCATATCCTGAAAATCTCCAGAGAGTTCCACCTGAGAAGGTGTCGCAATGAAAATATAAGTTGAAATTCTCTGCAGCTTCCCGTTCATGCTGTAGGTCGCTCCGGATGTGAAGTCCAGTATACGCTGTGCGATCTCTGTAGCCATACCTTCCATATTGAGGACAACAGCCTTTCCCGAAAGCAGGCAGTCAACGATCATGCGCGATTCATCTATTGAAGCGGGCTTGACCATACATACTTCCATCTGACGTCTGACAGGAGTAACATTGGAGTTTCCCGTGTTTCTGGTGCCAAAAAAGCCCTTCTTTGGAGACTCCTCGTCTTCATAGTCATCATAATCATCCTGCTGTCTGGCGCGCTTAAAAATTCCGCCGCGTGGAGCGTCATCGTATGCTTCCTGTTCCATATACTCATCGTCATCGTAATCCTGATCGATCCTCATACTATCCATAAGCTTTCCAAATACGCCCATCTTTATTCCATCCTCTCTTCTGATACTAATATTATCAATGTTTTTCCAATCTATGTCAACTTATTCGTAGATGAAGTCACCCTCGCTTACTCCGGTCGGATCGAGCAGTATATGATCATAAACTACCAGTCCGTACTTCTGATTTTTCTTTACGGAATAATACTCATCATTGGAATCCAGGATCTCTATCTGCTTGAAAACAGCATATCCCTTATTGATGTTATACACACCTTCACGGGTGGCAGTCTCACCAAGTTTGTAATGCTCTGTGCTTCCCGGCTTCACAACATAATCTCCGGGCTGGAAGGGAGAATCACTTGAGAAATCAATGTAATAATAATCATCCGTACTGTAATATATATCTGTCGGAATATACTCGATGCTTGTACCGCTGTCGGTTATGATTTCTTTATAGAAGCCTTCGCCGGTATTATCTCCGCCATGTGCCAGGTAATCTGCCGGCACCAGCAAAAATGTCTTGGTTACCACTGATGACTTTGGGATCTTCAGTCCGCTTTGAGATGCCGTCTTTATATTGAAAGAAATATACCTGTCATTAATGAAGTCCACCATATACCTGCCAAGAGTCAGCTTTCCGTAGGCTTTCCCGTCCATGTTATTAAGCTGGGTATATACGGCATCGGCTGACAGTCCTGATCCCTTAAAAGATACCTTAAGAGTATCATATGCGGAAAATGCCTCTCTCTCCTCCTCGGAAAGCGGGAATACGATATCCCACTTCTCTTCTGTTATTATCTTATAGACCGGTGTGCCTGCTTCAATAAGCTGTCCTGATTTGGTGGTATGTGCACTGTAAATACTGTTATTGAAGTCATTGCCGCTGATGGATTCCGGAGTACGTTCCTCATACCCGTCGATCTTATAAGATACGGTTCCTGCCAGCGGTGAGTAAACCCTTGTATAACTTATCCCGCTTTCCTCCATGGCCTTTGCCAGAGAATCCGACTCCACAAATCCTGCATAATCGATCATGGCCGTATTGACTGCAGACTTTTCTGCATATACGGAAGAAATATTGTCATCCCTGAGATTCATTGAAAAACTGCTGAGATTCTTTTTAAGCCTCGCAGCATTCTCATCCGTCATCTTGAAATCATACAGCTGATTGCCGGCCAGATAGGAATTCATTGCACCTGTCTCATCGATTGAATACACCTCAGTTCCGACTCCTACACGTTTTCCCGGCTGTATGAAAAGATTTATATAACCAGACTGCTGAGCACTCTGCGGCGACTCGGTACGGATAATGATACCCTCGTGTTCGGTGTTTTTTGCCATGCCGCCTTCAACTACTTCGTAATAGTTGACCGGATTCTTCTTAAAACTGCTGTATGCGCTGTAGCAGATATAACAGAACAGCACAATAAAGACAATAAGACCGATATTCATTTGTACTGAACGATTGAGTCCCTTGATCCTTCTTTTTGCCATTCTTCTCCTAAAAATGGACAGCAAAACGAAAGTCTGCTGTCCGTCAATAAACCTATTATAAAGAAACTACCACATTCTTACGGGCATTTTCCGGTAAATCTTCCTCTGCCATTGAAACACTGAGTACAAATGTAACACTGTATTTATTTCCGAGCTTCTCAAGCTGGTCCAGTACAGGAGCTATGTCTGCATCTTCAAGCTTTGCGATCTTTAAAAAACTGTCCAGGAACATGAATTCAAGATCGTGGTCCTGAGAAATAATGCCTGCAACGAAACCGATGAAACCATCCGTGGTACTGATAGGAAACTCCTGCGTATTGATCAGGCGTATCCTGATATCAAGATCATGCATATGCTTCACATTCTTATCAAGATATACAATAGTACCATCAGCGTTCTTAACAGCATCATTTGCTCTTTCAAGAAGATAAGGTGTCTTTCCTTTTCCGTTCTCTCCTGCAATTATCTGCACCATGATAAGATACCTCCCTGATGTTTATAGGTAAATTAT
This sequence comes from Lachnospiraceae bacterium UBA1755, assembly GCA_002314805.1. Taxonomy (GTDB): domain Bacteria; phylum Bacillota; class Clostridia; order Lachnospirales; family Lachnospiraceae; genus Darwinimomas. The sequence goes on from DCHJ01000038.1 coordinate 64,080, forward strand.
AGTTTATGACAAAGTAAAGTGCAACCCGATTAGTTTACTTTCTGAAGCAGCCGGTTCATGCTTCTATACAGAGAATCCTTTGAATCAGCTTTCATTACGATACTGATAATCTCTTTCCCGTCAGCATCTGCTGTGGCAAGCACGAGACAGTTGCCTGCTGCCATTGTTGTACCCGTCTTTCCGGCCACAAGTTTGAGCCCCTCCGGCAGTTCAGCATCACCTTTAAGATACTTGTTGGTATTATCCCATGTTCTGGAAACTGCAAGTCCGTCAGCATCCAGAAACTCGGCAATAAACTGCTTTGTCCTGCATATACGCCGGAATTCAGGATACTTCATCGCTTCATTCATTATCAGATACAGGTCATAAGCTGTGGTATAATGGTTCTCTTCAGTCATACCGTGAGGATTGGAAAAATGAGTGTCTACAGCGCCTATAGCTGCTGCTTCTTCATTCATGAGCTCAGTAAAGCCGTCAATACTGCCACCTGCATGTATGGCTATGGCATTGGCAGCATCATTGCCGGACGGCAGCAGCAGTCCGTAAAGCAGCTGCTGCAGACTTAAGGTCTGTCCGGGTTCAAGATTGGCCAGACTGGCTCCGTATTCATGGACCATCGCATCCTCTGTCACTGTCACCTGATCTGTAATATCACAGTACTTAAGGGCAATGATCGCTGTCATTATCTTGGTTGTACTTGCCGGATCGACCCTTTCGAGACCATTCTTATTGAAAACAGTATACGGATTACCTGCTTCGGCAAGAACTCCTGCTTCCGGCTCAAATTCCGGGTCATTGCTCTCCTCACAGATTACAGCAAGCTCTGCTGCAAATGGTACCAGATCATCAGTTTCAAGATCAAACCTGAGAATAGATTCGTACCGCGCAGCGGTATCATAATAATCACTGATCTTATTTTTCCGGATATTAACTATTACCACAACAACAAGAAGCACCACAGCCAATAGACACGCTATCAGCATAATGCTTCTCATGATAATCAGCCGTCTGTTTCTCCTCCTGCGTCTTGCATTTGAGGATCTGTAATAATTATCTGTACGCCTCTCTGAATTCAAAATCGCCCCTGTCCAATGCAAGTATCATAAGCTCCGCTGTGGCAAGATTTGTCGCCAGCGGTATGTTGAAGGTATCACAGCTTTTGCTGATGCTGCTTATCTTGGGCTCATGGCCGTAATTCTGCAGCGGGTCACGGAGAAATATAACAAGATCCATGTCATTATCGTCTATCTGCGCACAGAACTGCTCGATACCGCCTACTGAACCCGAGATAAACTTGTGCACTCTCAGGCAGGTCGCATCTTCAATAAGCCTTCCGGTCACACCGGTTGCATAAAGCTCATGTTTTGACAGTATGCTCTCATAAGCAACACAAAAGTCCTGCATTAATCTCTTCTTTGCATCATGTGCTATAAATCCGATTTTCATGACGATGTATACCTCCGTTGCCTCGGTCTCTCTTTATGAAGTCCTACACTTAAAACCAGTCCCATGCCAATATATATACTCGCCAGCGAACTGACACCATAACTGATAAACGGTAACGGCAGACCGGTATTCGGAAACAGCCCGGTTGCCACCGCAATATTTGTGAAGCTCTGAGCTGCAAGCAGCATGCCTACCCCGACACAGATCACCTTGCCTTCAATGTCTGCGCATTTTCTGGCCATCCTGAGACACTGCAATACGATGATGGCAAACAGCAGTATCACTGCAACAGATCCCACAAACCCCAATTCCTCGCCTATGATGGCAAAGATGAAATCCGTCTGTTCCTCTGCAAGGAAATTTCCGTTTTTGACCGATTCAAGTCCTGCATTGCCCAGTCCCTTTCCCCAGAGCTTACCCGAAGCAATTGCCATGATCGAATTATTCTGCTGCAGATTTGCATCGGAATATATTGCGGCATCCTTATCAAACCATGCAAGTATACGCCCCAGCCGGTAATCTCCCAAAAAGCTGAGATATCCGTTTTTTAAAAGAACAATGAATGCTCCGAAGACAGGTACGATCACTGCCAGTGCCAGAAGAATGAACTTGTATGATAACCCGGCAATATAGAACATACTGAACACTTCCACACAGAGGATTATCGTAGTGGATGTATCCGGCTGCATCAGGATCAGGATTATTGGGACCAGTGCCAGTCCGAAAGCGGGAAGCCATATGTTATAGCGGCCGATCTTTTCCTCATACTTGCCAAAATACGCGGCAAACACGACTACAAGACCGATCTTAACCAGTTCAGAAGGCTGGAACTGATTTATGACAGGAACTTCGATCCATCGCCTTGCTCCGCCCCTGATAAGTCCATAGACAAGCACAACTACAAGGAGCGCCGTGCACCCAAGATAGATGATCCCGCTGAACTTAAGTATGTACTTATATGGAAAAAGCGAAACCGCAACCATAGCTCCAAGCCCCAGAAGTACACCGTAAATCTGTCTTGTAGCCAGACCTCCCTCACCCATAGTAGCGCTGTTTATTGCAAGCACACCTATGGCACTAAGTACAAGAACACATGCAAACAGCAAAAAGTTGTAATCTTTTAACGAATACTTACTCAAACCAACCTCTATTATACTACATATTGCACAAATTTCAATTAATCACCGCCGATTGTTACATCATATGTGCTTAATGCTCCGCCGTTGACAGCATCTTCCTTAGAGACATATCCGAAATAATACTTGTAAGCATTTCTTGCAATAGCGGCTGCATTGGATGATGAATAACCGTATGGAATATTGACTGTAACCGCGATCTGCGGACTGTCATATGGAGCAAAGGATACAAAGAATGCATGATTTGCCCTGGATTTACTCTCCTGAGCAGTACCGGTCTTACCGGCGACCTCAAACTCAAGATCCGAGAAGATATTCTTTGCCGAGCCCTCGGAAATAACCTTTCTCATACCCTGCTGTACCAGATCCCAGGTGGACTGCTTGAAATCAAGTCTGGCACTGAGAGACGGAGAATAGTCTTTGATAAGGCTGCCTTTACTGTCTGTCAGCTTATCAAGCACACTTAACTCAAATACATTTCCTCTGTTGGCTACGGCAGAAACATATCTTGCCAGCTGCACATTGGTATATGAGTGAGTACCCTGACCCATGGCAGACTGTTCAGGCGCCATCGTAGAGATATTCGGCTCGGATTCTGTGATCTCTACCCCGGATTTATGATCAAGCCCGAAATAAGTAGCATATTTTGCAATGATATTCATCGCGGACTCGGTGTCATAGCTTCCGTCGTCCTGGATGGCCATCCTGTGTCCCATCTCATTAAAGAAATAGTTACATGAATTCTCAATACCTCCGACTACATTAAGCTCTCCGTGATGACCCGGATGAATCCAGCATTTGATATTAGGTGTTACATCAGTGTAGATACCTGTACATTCAACGACCTCTTCCGGGGTAATAAGACCTTCCTCAAGAGCGGCAACTGCAGTGATCGGTTTAAATGTGGAACCGGGTGCCTTCTTTGCCTGGGTAGCATTATTGTACAGCGGCAGGGACTGGTCTGAAAGCAGACTGTTGTAATAGTCAACATCCATGCTTCCGCTCAGCTTGTTATTATCGTAGCCCGGGTATGATACAAGTGCCCTGATCTCACCGGTATTGACGTCGGTAACCACGCAGCCTGCCGTACACGGATCAAGTGCCAGCTGAGCCGGTGTCAGTTCAATACTATTGATTTTTGAGATAAGGAACTCATATGCATAATCATTATCATTTACAGCAAGGGCGTTGTACTGGGTCCTTACATCGTCGTCCTCCAGCACTCCCTGGTCATACAGACACATGCAGAGTTCCCGTCCGGTAACAGTATCGTCCTTTATCAGATACTTATAATTAAGCTTCGCAAAATCCTTATCATTGGACAGCATCTGCTCAATATAATCTACCAGTGCCAGGAAAATATCATCTGCCGCGGAATACTTGGTCTTTACATCAAGCACAGAAGAATCAAGCCAGTTATCAGCTACACCGGAATACAGGAAATCCTTCATACTGATCGTATCATTCTTCCATGCGATATAATAATCCTTATTCTGATCCATGGCACTGCTCACAATGATCTCATCGGCAGACAGTTTATTGTAGATATATACCATGTACTGGTTCATATCCTCATCAAGCTCATTAAGAGGCGTTGGATCATCTCCCTCAAGCTCTTCTGTTATTTCTTCCATTACCTTGTCCCGGTATGCCTCATACTTTCTGTTGATCTCTTTCTCAGTGTCTGAAGCATCTTCGGCAGCAAAATGTGTAAGATCAAGCACATTATTGCTGATCAGCTGATAGTATGCATTCTTTACCGGGATAAGGAGACTGGAAGCATCCGTAACTTCGGTATTTGGGTCATCCTCATTTACGATCTTGGATGTAAGGATGCCGGCAAGCTGTCTCTCGACGAGATGGTAAAGACCGATCTGCAGATCGCGGTCAATAGTCAGATATACATCCTCTCCGGCAACAGGCTCCTGTTCACTGATGATATCAAGCACATGTCCTACGTTGTCCACGTACATCCTGGTCTCGCCCTTCTGTCCGTGCAGCTCATACTCAAAATACTGCTCTATTCCTATTCGTCCGACAGTATCATTAAGGGTGTAATTTTTATCTGCCGCTCTGAGAGTATCGATCTGATCCTCCTGAACCTTGCCGGTATAACCTATAATTGACGAGAAATATATGGAATCGTTATATACACGTCTGGTGGATTCTGCAATATCAACACCGTTGAGATTGGCAGCTTCTTCAAGTACCGCGATCTTGGTGTCATCACTTACAGAAGCTGCCACAGTTGTAGCCTCATATTTCTTATATGCCGTAAGGGACATCGTATACCGGATATTTACAAGCTGGAGTCTTTCAAGAGGTGAAAGTAATACCGGTTCCTCATTCTCATCAACAAGCTCATTGATCTTGAAGCGCTCAGCCTCAAGATTCACAAGCTCCAGCGCCGTGATATGTGACGGATACTGTCCTTTCGGATCATCCAGTTCGGAGATTTTGCTGAGTCCGTAGACATCCCTCAGGAATCCTTTTTTGCTCAATGAGCTTGTGGTCGTAAATTCGTATTCTCCGGAGCTGTTGAGTCTGACCTTAAACTCTCCCCTGACTGTCTCCCCGTTGCTGTTAAGAATAGAGATAAGACGCAGCAGCATCAGATTTTTCTCATTTGCTGTCCTGTATGCTCCGGTATCTGTTACAGTAACATCATTGCATATCTCATTGTATGCGAGCAGATTGCCGTTTACATCGTATATCCTGCCCCTTGCTGCCGCTTTTGTGGCAGTCTTCTCTGTCATCTCCAGATAATCCCTCTGGTACTCATCGCCATGCACGATCTGAAGGTTATAGAGATGTACAATAAGCACAGCAAGCAGTGCTGTACAGCATATGCCCAGTATCAGAGTCCTGGCTTCTATTAACTTGTCCCATAGCTCTTTTAATAAATCAAAGAAATCACTGAGCAAGCTCATTACCTCTCTTGTCGTCGTCTGCCTTCCTGATCCGCCTGTTGAGTGCCAGCACCGGTCTGTAAAGTATCAGTGTGAACAGTACTGTCAGCATCAGTTCAGGCATCATGATCTTCCCGAAGTAATACCCGAATTCTGCTGTACCACGCAGGATATACCTCATGACAAACAGCAGCAGGCTGTATATCACCTCATTAAGTGTACACATGATCACCGGAAGGAACACATAGTCATCGTAATAGTGACGGCTTAAGAAACCGTTTAAAAAGCCAAGCCAGCCGAATATTATGATGAAATATCCAAAGGGTCCGCTGTAAAACATATCCATCAGCAGTCCTGCCAGTACGCCATAGCATACTCCTTCCACTTCACCGTACACAAAGGCAATGGAGAACACAAGGATCACCAGCAGATTGGGCGTAGCCACCATAAAACGGACAAACGGAAATATACTCGTCTGAAGGACGAATGCCAGTATGATCATTAAGCTGTTGCATATTGCTCTTCTCATTGCTGTTTCAGCGTGGTAATTACAAGAACCTCCTGAAGATTTTCAAAATCCGCCACAGGGATAAGATATCCGCTCTTAGTCAGATTATTGGAGTCCATGGTTATGTCTATTGCATATCCTATCAGCAGTCCCGGGAGGAACTTGGAGCTGACATTGGATGTGACTATCTTATCGCCTTCCGATATCTCAGCATCTGCTCTGATATCCTGAAGCAGAAGCCGTCCGGTCTGGAAGGTTTCAAGATTTCCGACAACTATACAGCTGTCATTGGAAAGCACTGACATGGCACTGATACGGCTGGAATCATCAATGATACTGCGTACCTTGGAATAATTGGGACCAACTTCACTTATGATCCCTATGAGACCGCCGTCCGCGATAACATTCATGTCTGCCGCAAGTCCGTCCTCCGAGCCTTTATCGATCTTGAATTCGTTGAACCATCCTACAGAATCCTTGGCTATTACTCTTGCCCCGACCTTATCATATTTTCCGTATTCCTTGTCCAGCTTATAAAGCTCCCTGAGTCTGTCCAGCTCCAGGTCGGCAAGTTCAAGTCTGGTATTCTCACTGATGAGGTCATCTATGGTCGCTTCCAGCTTCCTGTTCTCATCCAGTACTTCCTCGTAGGTACGTCTCTCGCTGACCGCATTGTAGACTGACTGTCCCAGTCCGCTGACCAGTGACTGAAGAGGAGTAAGCACGGTACTGACTCTGGTCTTAATCGGGATCACCGCATCGGAATTAAGCGTTGTGGCAATGATCATAATAGCACACGCAACCGTAAGCACCAGTAATATGATAAAGTTGTTTTTCTTTTTCATAGTCAGTCCAGAAATCCTCTTTCTCTAAAGCTGTAATAGGAATGCTCCCCGATGATTATATGATCCAGCAGTCTGATACCGATAGCCTTGCAGCCCTCCTGTACAAGCTTCGTTACATTATGGTCGGCATCGCTGGGCAGCTCGCTGCCATATGGATGATTGTGAAGCATAAGTATGCATTCGGCATGACACTTAAGTGCGCTTTCAAGTATATCGCGCACAGAAACCAGCGACATATCGCTTGTCCCCCGGGTCATAACGCAGTCAGTTATCAGGCGGTACCGGTTGTCAAGATATGCTATCTTCACTTCCTCCTTTTCAAGATGCCTGAGCTCCTGCGTATAGTATGATGCGCAGATCTCCGTATTTGAAAATTCCGTCCTGCCGTTGCTGATACTGCTCTTCCATATCCTGTCGACCAGTTCCTTAAGAGCAAGTATCTGCACTGCCTTGACCTGCCCTATTCCTTTTATTCCGGTAAGTTCATCCATTGAATAGTGCAGGATACTGCTCAGTCCCTGTCTCGCTCTGGGACCGTTGAGCAGCTCCCTGCTCAATGTAAGGACATCCTTTTCTCTTGTACCCGTCCTGAGCAGTATTGCCAGCAGCTCGGCATCAGTCAGTACCGCAGTGCCGTATTTCACGCACTTTTCATAGGGGCGGTCCTCCTCACACCGATCCTTCATCTTTACATAAATATTTTCCATTGCTGTCCTTTCCGACTCTCCAAGTGCGTCACGGACAACCTTAATATTATACCATAAAATATATATTATTTTAAGGAAGCGCTGATTCAAAGGAAATTATCGCGATGCTTTTAAGCGAAACCCTTGATTCTAAAACATCTGTGAAGATTAAAAAAGAAATATATATTAAATCAGCATTTCCTTACTCAGATACCGCTGTCGATAACTTTCTGCAGTGCTGTCAGGATTCCGATCCTGGCATGATACCAGGTAAGACCGCCCTGAAAATAAACTGTATAAGGCTCTCGCATGGGACCGTCGGCACTCAGCTCGATCGAAGCGCCTGATATAAAATTCCCGGCAGCCATGATCACCTGAGAATCATATCCGGGCATATCAGACGGTACCGGTTTTACAAATGCATCAACCGGTGCTGCAGACTGAATACCCTCGCAGAATGCTCTGAGACCTTCCGGTTTTCCGAAGGTGACAGCCTGGATTATATCGTGTCTCTCCTCCTGATACTTCGGTGATACTGCAAAGCCCTGCTTTTCAAACAGATATGCGGCAAAGATGGCTCCCTTTTCGGCACCGGCAACGACCTGAGGCGCAAGAAAAAGTCCCTGGAAGAGATCCTTGTTCACCCCAAGATTGGCTCCTATCTCTTTCCCGAGTCCGGGAGCGGTGAGCCTGTAAGCACATTTTTCCACCATTTTGGCATCACCGGCTATATATCCTCCGATAGGAGCAAGCCCCCCGCCCGGATTTTTGATAAGTGAGCCTACGATAATGTCTGCCCCGACCTCAAGAGGCTCCCGGTCCTCCACAAATTCACCGTAACAGTTATCCACCATCACTTTCACATCGGGACGCACGGACCTGATAAATGCAATCAGTTCACCGATCTTATCCACAGAGAACGTGGGACGCAGATCATACCCCCGGGATCTCTGGATCTCAACAAGCCTGGTCCTGTCATTGAGTGCTGCCCTGATACCCTCATAGTCAAAGCTGTAATCCTCCTTAAGATCCACCTGACGGTAGGTGATACCATATTCCTTAAGACTTCCTGCCGCATCGTTGAGTCCTATGATGCTGTCCAGAGTATCATAGGGCTTGCCGCAGGGTGAGAGCAGCTCATCACCGGGCCTGAGATTGGCAAAAAGTGCTGTTGAGATCGCATGTGTCCCGCTTATCAGCTGCGCCCTTACCAGTGCATCCGCCCCCTTAAATACCGAAGCATAGACACGTTCAAGATTATCCCTGCCGCCGTCATCATATCCATATCCCGTTGTCCGTACAAAATCAGCCTCACTCACCCGGTTGTCCTTAAGGGCCTTAAGCACCTTAAGCTGGTTATACTCTGCCATCCTGTCTATGCTGTCAAAGCGTTCCCTCAGAGCTGCTTCAGCCTCTCTGCCCAGCTCTGCGACCCCGCTGCTTATCCCAAAAGCTCTGTACATTTCTTCAATATGCATCTGTAATCTTCCTCACTCACCGGACTGTCTATCCAGGTGACATTTTTTTCTCTGTTGAGCCATGTATACTGCTTCTTCTCATAATGATGGGAATTGTTTTTGATATCGTAAACGGCCTGTTCAAGATCCGTGCAGTTATACAGTTCCTTGTATCCTATCCCCTGCATCGATATGCAGCTTTCATCACAGCCGATACTCTTCAGATACTCTACCTCCTGTACCAGACCGTTCTCTATCATCCGGTCCACTCTCAGGTCGATCAGCCGGTTCAGTTCCTCCCGGTCTTTTCTGAGAGCAAAATAGCAGTACCGGTAAGGCGGTTCCTTTTCCTTTTCACGGCGGTTATGCTCTGAGATCGTATATCCGTTCTGTTCAAAAAACTCAATTGCGCGGATCACACGTTTGGTATTATTCATATGGATAGCTGCCGCTGACTGCGGATCTATCTCCTCAAGCCGCCTGTGCAGCGCATAGGCCCCACTCTCATCCAGCTCTCTCAAAAGTCTCCGGCGGATCGAGTCATCAGGTCCTTTGATATCAAACTCCGAGTCATACAGCAGCGCATGGATATAAAAGCATGTGCCGCCCACGATAACGGGGATCCTTCCTCTTGATACAATATCCTCAAGCTTATCCCTGGCAGCCGCTTTATAGTCCGCTATGGAATAATTGACCGTGGGTTCGCATACATCGATCATATGATGCGGTATCCCTTGCATCTCTTCCGCAGTGACCTTGGCAGTGCCGATATCCATGTGCTTATAGACCTGCATTGAATCGGCACTGATTATCTCTCCTCCGATATCACAGGCAAGCCTGACTCCAAGAGCAGACTTTCCGGATGCTGTCGGGCCCGATATGATTATTATTCTTTTTGCTTTCTCTGAGATCATACGATGCGCTTGAATTTCTTCTCCAGATCAGATCTTGAAAACTCTATCATTGTAGGTCTGCCATGCGGGCAGCAATACGGATTATCACATTTAAGGAGTTCTCTGATCAGCATCCCGGCTTCACTTACGGTAATAGTCTGTCCTCCTTTGATTGCGGATTTGCATGCCATAGATGCTGTCTTTTCAAGTATACAGAGTGCCTTGTGCGCCGCATCACAGGAACCGATATTGCCGGATATCTCAGCAACCATTTCATGCAGGAGTTCTGCCTTGCTGACTGACGGCAGTTCTCCCGGGACAGCCCTGACGGCATACTCATTGCCGCCGAAATGCTCGATCTCAAAGCCTGCGGATGCAAAGGCATCATACTCCTGTTCTACCGTTTCAGCTTCCACATCGGACAATGTCACAATTATCGGCGGGTCTATCATCTGGGATGTGACACGGCTCTCTTTCTGCTGCTTGACAAGTCTCTCATAATACACCTTCTCATGTGCAGCATGCTGATCCACTATGTACATCTTCTGCTTATATTCAATGATCCAGTATGTGGCAAAAACCTGTCCCGCAAGACGGTATTCAGGTTCACTGCTCATAGTGATATCACTGCGTTCAAATGAAAGCTGCTCTGACTTGGATTCATCAGCCGGAACAAATACAGCCTGTCCCGAAGACCTTGTCTCAAAGGGCTCACCCGGTCTTGCCACATGGGATGTATTCTGACGTGATGAGACAGGCAGCGGCATCATATTATCCATACCTGCGCAGGCATCTGATCCCGTACCTGATTTACCGTGATGCACAGCCGCCGGCGTCCCTGTATCCGCACAGGATCCAGCTTCCCCGGTCCCTGCGGACTCTGCCGTGTCAGCTGCCGGGCCTCTTCCGGTGCCGGCTCTGTTCCCTGATGCTTTATCCTCCAGTCCGGCATGCGGGATGAGAACTGATTCGTGAAGGACATTTTTAAGGCATCTGTTGATAAGATCATAGATCTCGTATGGTCTGGAGAACCTGACTTCCATCTTAGTCGGATGCACATTGACATCTATGGAAGCCGGATCGATCTCAATAATGAGCACTGCAAACGGAAACTGGTGCTGCATCATCCTTTCTTCATAGGCATCCTCAATGGCTTTTGATATGATCGAGGATCTGATATATCTGCCGTTTACGAAATAGTTCTCAAAATTCCTGTTAGGTCTTGAAACCTCAGGCTTTCCGATAAGACCCTTTACAGAAAAGACTGCATCCGAATACTCTACAGGTATAAGCGAAGCAGTAATATCGCGTCCGTATATCTGATACACGATATCCTCAAGCTTTCCGTTGCCTGATGTATAGAGCTTTGTCAGACCGTTATTGATAAATCTGAAGCTCCTGTCCGGATGTGACAGAGCAAGCTTTTCGATCAGTTCGGCAATATGAGCTGCCTCCGTAGCTGCAGTCTTGAGAAACTTCTTCCTCGCAGGTACATTGTAAAACAGATCCCTTACTATAATCGTTGTGCCATCGGGAGCACCTATCTCCTCATATGAGATCTCACACCCGCCTTCGATGATATATCTGACTGCAGTGATGCTTTCACTGGTTTTTGTGATAAGCTCGGTCCTGGCCACAGCGGCTATGCTTGAAAGAGCCTCCCCTCTGAAGCCCAGAGAATGTATCGTCAGCAGATCCCCGGCATCCGTAATTTTCCCGGTAGCATGACGCAGAAAGGCCGTACGGATTTCTCCGCTCTCTATACCGCTTCCGTTATCCGTCACACGTATAAGGTCCGCACCGCCGTTTTTGATCTCCACGGTAACTGCAGATGCTCCTGCATCCACGGAGTTTTCAACAAGCTCCTTAACTACCGAAGAAGGTCTCTCAATAACCTCTCCGGCTGCGATCTTATCAATTGTTTCCTTACTCAGTACCCGTATCATAATTTAATTCTGTTATTCACCTTATTCTGTAATCTGAAAAGCTCATTGAGTGCATCGATAGGCGTCATCAGCTGCAGATCCATTTCGGATATCTCCGTGATGATATCATCATCCCTCGAGGTCTCAAACAGCGAAAGCTGACCGGCATCCACCTCATCCTGACGCTTTATAGGTTTACGAGATTTCCCGGGCATACCGAGCTCCGCGATTTCCTTTGCTCTGTACGCAATATCGGAATTGGATAATTCTTCAACCAGCTCACCGGCCCTTTTTAATACCGAATCCGGCAGACCTGCAAGTCTCGCCACCTGTATACCATAGGACTTATCTGCGCCGCCCTTGACTATCCTGCGCAGGAAAGCAATACTCTCCCCCTGTTCCCTGACAGCGATACAATAATTCTGTACCCCGTCCAGCGTGCCTTCAAGCTCGGTGAGCTCATGATAATGTGTGGCAAAAAGTGTCCTGGCTCCGAGTATCTTCTTATCGCATATGTATTCCACCACAGCCCACGCAATGGAAAGCCCGTCAAAGGTGGATGTGCCTCTTCCTATCTCATCCATGATGACAAGACTCTTCTTTGTTGCATTCCTGAGTATATTTGCCACCTCAGTCATCTCGACCATGAACGTGGACTGACCTGCTGCCAGGTCATCCGAAGCACCGACCCTGGTGAATATCCTGTCACAGATCGAGATATCTGCCGATCCTGCAGGCACGAAGGAGCCGATCTGAGCCATCAGCACGATCAAAGCAACCTGACGCATATATGTGGATTTTCCTGCCATATTGGGACCGGTGATGATCGCAAAACGATTATTGCAGTTGTCAAGAAGAGTATCATTGGCAATGAACTGTCCGTCCCTGAGCATCCTCTCGACAACAGGATGTCTGCCGTCCTTTATCTCGATCAGTCCCTTATCATTGAGCCCGGGTCTCACATAATTATTGGCATATGCAGCCTGTGCAAGTGAAGCAAGGACATCTGCCTGAGCCAGAGCATGCGCAGTACGCTGTATCCTGATGACCTCGGCAGAAATAATGCTGCGCACCTGATCAAACAGCTCGTACTCCAGCGAATACAGTCTGTCCTCCGAACCGAGTATCACCTCCTCCAGCTCCTTAAGCTCCGGAGTAGTATATCTCTCACAGTTGGTAAGAGTCTGCTTTCTGATATAATCCGGCGGTGCCATATCACGGAAGGCATTTGTGATCTCAATGCAGTACCCGAAGACCTTGTTGTACCTGATCCTCAGGGTCTTGATCCCTGTCCTGTCTTTTTCTCTGCTTTCAAGTCCGGCGATCCATGTCTTGCCCTCTGTCTTGGCATTTCTCAGCTTATCCACCTCGGCATTATAGCCGTCTTTGATAAGATTGCCTTCTCTTACCTGCACCGGAGGATCATCATTGACAGCTTTTTCAAGGAGTTCATATATATCGGTCAGAGGATCGATCTCATCATGGATCGCAGCTATCAGTTCAGAGTCAAACAGACTCAGTACATTTCTTATGGGTTCCAGCATCCTGACAGAGTTTTTGAGTGCGATAAGATCCCTGGGACCTGCCAGTCCGCTGCTTATCCTGCCCATCAGTCTTTCAAGATCGTATACCGGTCTTATATATTCCCTGAGTTCTTCCCTGTTGATATAATCGTTGAGCAGTGCCTCTACGGCATCCTGTCTGCGTGTGATCCCATCAATACTTATCAGGGGCTGCTCAATATATGACCTTAAAAGCCTTGCGCCCATCGCAGTGCCTGTCTTATCCAGTACCCAGAGGAGCGTTCCCCTTCTTTCCTTGTTCCTCATGGTCTCGGTAAGCTCCAGATTACGCCTCGTTGAAGCATCTATTATCATGTACTGACCTGACTGATATACCGTAAGTCCCGTGATATTGCTGCAGCTGTGCTTCTGAGTATCATAAAGATACTGCATAGCTGCACCGGCTGCCGAAGTGCCGGAATCATAATCATTAAGTCCCAGACTTTCGATACTGTGCACCTTGAAATGCTCAGTGAGGATACGCCGGCAATTATCATCAGCATAATAATTATCGTCCAGCTCGTTGACAACTATCGCACAATTGTCCCTCATATCATTGAGATCGGCACCTGACATCTGAAATGCTTTGTTGCACAGTATCTCGATCGGTCTGAATTTCTGGAGCTCATCGTAGAGATTGCGTACTTCACCGACTTCAGTCACCCTGAAATCCCCGGTACTGAGATCAGTCATGCATATCCCGAATTTACCACCGGTATATGCCAGCGAACACAGATAATTATTCTTTGACTCATCCAGATCACCCGAGCCTGTCATTGTGCCCGGTGTGACCACACGGATGACTTCTCTTTTCACAATACCCTTTGCCAGCTTTGGGTCTTCCATCTGCTCTGCAATGGCAACCTTATATCCCCTGGAAACGAGCTTGTAAAGATATGCATCCACTGCATGATAAGGCACGCCGCACATCGGTGCCCTCTCTTCAAGCCCGCAGTCCTTGCCGGTAAGTGTCAGCTCCAGTTCTCTGGAAGCCGTCTCGGCATCTCCAAAGAACATCTCGTAAAAATCTCCCAGTCTATAGAAAAGGATACAATCCGGGTATTCCTTCTTCGTGTCCATATACTGCTGCATCATCGGTGATAACATCAGATCATCTCTCCTATATAATAAAAACCTTTTGCCTCATTAAGCCTGACATTGACTACCCTGCCGATCAGCTCCTCAGTACCCGGGATGTGAACCACCATGTTGTTGGAGAGCCTTCCGGTCACATATCCGCTGAGATGGTCATCCTTCTCTTCAATAAGAGCAGTCATCTCCCTGCCAACATGAAGGGCAGTCTTTTCAGCTGCTATCTCCTGTACTCTTGCGAGCAGCCTGTCAAATCTGACCTTGATCAGTTCCGGAGCCACCTGATCAGGCATCGAGGCCGCAGGTGTACCTGTACGTTTTGAATATATGAATGTAAATGCCGACTCAAAACCAGCCCTGTTGACTACATCCATAGTGTCTTCGAAATCCGCATCTGTCTCTCCGGGAAAACCAACGATAATATCCGTTGTGATGCTGATATCAGGTATACGGGTCCTTATCTTATCTACAAGTGCAAGGTAGCTTTCCTTGGTATAATGCCTGTTCATTCTTTCAAGAAGTCTGGTACTTCCTGACTGGAGCGGCAGATGCAGATGTCTGCATACCTTTGGTTCCTGCGCAATGACATCGATGAGTTCGTCTGACAGATCCTTGGGATGAGATGTCATAAAACGTACACGCTGTATGCCATCCACACTGCACACCTCTCTCAGGAGCTGTGCAAAATTGATGGTGCTCCCGTCGGTAATGGCATCATCCTTCATCACACGCTTGCCGTAGGAATTAACATTCTGCCCCAGCAGCATAACCTCCACGACTCCGTCTGCCGCCAGACGCTTCACCTCCGCAATAATGTCTTCAGGCATACGTGACCTCTCCCGGCCTCTCACATAAGGTACGATACAATATGTACAGAAATTGTCACATCCGTACATGATATTCACACCCGATTTATAGCTGTACACCCGCTTGACCGGAAGACTGTCAGCTGTATCATTGATCACCTCTTCCGTATCAAAGACTCTTTTGCCCGAATCCAGTACTTCACGGATCAGCACAGGAAATTTCCAAATGCTGTGAGTACCGAAGACAAGGTCTACAAAAGGATAGGATCTCCTTATCTTCTCCACCTCATCCTGTTCCTGCATCATGCATCCGCAGATGCCGATGATCATCCCGGGATGGTTCTTCTTCATATTCTTAAGCTGACCGAGATGACCGTATACCCGTTCGTTGGCATTCTCTCTTACAGTACATGTATTAAGCAGCACTAAATCAGCATCCTCGGAATCGGTTTCTACATAACCCATCTGCTCCAATACGCCGCTGAGCTTCTCGGAATCTCTGGCGTTCATCTGACATCCGAAGGTGGAAATATGATATGTCTTACTCATATTACTATATAACCTCTCAAATCAAATTCTGTTATCTGAAATCATACCTGTGATATGACAGGGAATGCTGATGATAATTCAGTATGCTGTAATTCACAATGCAGAATATTTCTCAATTATCTTCTCTGCGATCCTGAGACCATCCATGGCGGCACTTGTGATACCTCCGGCGTAGCCTGCTCCCTCGCCGCAGGGGTATAGCCCATCAATATTAGATACCAGTCCGGTATCCCTCAGGATCCTTACCGGAGACGATGTCCTGCTCTCCACTCCCGCAAGGATGGCATCAGGTCTCGAGAACCCCTTTATCCGTCTTTCAAATTCCGGCATTGCCTCCGTGAGGGACTCATGGATATATTCGGGAAGGCATTGGTCCAGTCTGGCAAAATGTATCCCGCCCTTAAACACCGGAGCTACATCACCGAAACCATACGACTCCCTGCGTGACATATAATCACCCAGCAGCTGTACCGGGATCTTACCGCTTCCGAAATCAAATGCGGCCTTTTCCAGTCTTCGCTGGAACTCTATTCCTGCAAGCGCACCGTTTCCTCCAAAATCCTCAGGATTCACACCCACAATTATTGCTGAATTAGCATTCCCGGAGTCTCTGCCGTGGCAGCTCATTCCGTTGACACACTTCATGCCTTTCTCACTGGAGGCATCAACCACATAGCCGCCCGGACACATACAGAAGCTGTATACCCCTCTGCCTGATGAAACTGTCTCAGTAAGCTTGTAACTTGCCGGCCCCAGGAAGGACGCCTCTGATCCGAACTGAGAGATATCTATCATAGACTGTGGATGCTGTATCCTTAAGCCTACGGCAAATGCCTTCGCCTGCATTGATACGTCTCTTTCATCAAGCCTGTAAAATGTATCTCTTGCAGAATGACCTATTGCCAATACTGCCGCGTCTGTTTCCAGTGTTTCTGCTGCCGTCCTTCCGGCAGATGTCATTTCGACAGGTCTGTTATCTGTATTCCCTGAGTGACCGGCTGTCTCTCCGGTTCCCGGGCCGTTCTCTTCAATTGATACCGCAAGCCAGACGTCACCGTCATGATATACTGATGTATCTGCTGTTACGACACTGCGCAGTCTCCCGCCTTCAATATTGAAATCCATGACCTGCGTATTAAATCTCACTTCCCCGCCCAGACGGATTATCTCTTTGCGGATATTTGTGACGATCCCGATAAGCTTGTCCGTGCCGATATGGGGATTGTGCACATAGAGGATGTCACTGTCTGCTCCGAACTCCGCAAGTGTACGGAGTACCTCCGTATTCCTCCCGCAGCTATCCTTGACCAATGTATTAAGCTTTCCGTCACTGAAGGTTCCGGCTCCGCCTTCGCCAAAGGATACATTTGATGCAATGTCCAGCTCACCTCCGGCCCAGAAGGATTCGACGGTTTTCTTTCTTTCTTCTGCACACTGACCTCTTTCAAGGATGATCGGTCTAAGGCCAGCCCTTGCCATAGCCAGTCCGGCAAACATGCCTGCCGGTCCGAAGCCGATGATTACCGGACGGTGCTTCAGCTTTGCCTTTCCGTTTTCGGGAAGCCTGTATGATACTGAATCATCCCTGCATATATCATTGCTGCGGCCTCTGCGTGCCTTGTCGAGGACACGTCTCTCGGTCTCTTCCGCAAGATGTACCTGAATGGTATATGAATACAGTATATCTGTCTTGTCTCTGGCATCGAGAGAACGCTTCACTATGAAATACTCCCCGAGTTCATACGGTCTGATCCCAAGCTTTTTTATCAGCTTTTCTTCAAGCTCCTTGTCTGTATGTCTGATATTAAGTTTTATCTGCGTGACCCTGATCATTAAGCGATATTATTATGCTGTCCTTTGGCAGTATTCTATATCCGTGTTCTGTATCTATAGCTCCTTCTGTCAGCAGCCGAACTATTAACTCAGTCATAATTATCCGGCCTGTCCTGCATCATTTCGCACACAGGCATGCGGAAAGCCAGGCCCAGTGGAGATTGTAACCGCCGCATATTCCGTCAACGTCACACATCTCGCCTATCACATAGACTCCGGGTACCTTCCTGACTTCAAAATCATCTGAAAGATCATCAAGGCTCACTCCTCCGGTACATATCTGGGACCGGTCAAAGGACGCAGTCTTCCGGACAATAAAGGTCTTTATCCTGTCACCGACAATGGGCTTGTACACATTGCTGCCGGACCTGTTTCTGACTATTTCAGGTATCATATCCTCCTTCGGATCAAAATTGACCGTGACAGATACTTTCTGACCGCCATCCAGCAGGATCGATGCATATCTGCTGATATTGAAAACCGGTATTCCGGAGAGACCGTAATCGGTTATCTGAAGCTCCCCTGCTGCCGTTTGCCCGTCTATGCTTACTGCCCCGATGGCACGTTTACCCCTATTGTCCCTGAAGAATCCGTCATCTTCACAATACAGTGCACATAAAGCAGGAAGGATCCTGGTATAGGATATCCCGAGTCTTTCGAGATATTTATAGCCGGTGCCGTTGGAACCTGTCTCCTTATGTGCCCTCGAACCGCAGGCCAGTATCACCCGGTCACTGTCCTGCCGGATGGAATCAATGTCTATATCGGTCACCCCGTAACGGATCACTGCTCCCAGTGACTCACATTCCTTTACGAGTGCTTCTGTCACATCGCCGGCCTTCAGAGTTTCCGGATAATAGTAACCGTCTTTGCTGCATATCCCTATGCCGAGTGATTTAATAAAGTCTATCGCATCTTCGGTCGTGAATCTCCCCAGAAGCTCATTCAGCCTTGAAGTACGTGATTCATGAAAGCATGACGGCGTCATGTATGCATTGGTAAAATTGCATTTTCCGTTGCCTGTAATAGAAAGCTTGATACCCGCCCTGTCCCTGTGTTCAAGCACAGTGACGCTCCTGCCCATCCGTGCCTGGATGACAGCAGCCGCAAGTCCTGATGCTCCTGCTCCGATTATCACTGTTTTTTCTGCGGACATGCTCATCTGATATATTTCCCGATCACCGGGAAATGCTTTAGGTCCTTCTTTGTGATACAGCCTGTGATGAATATCATTATCACATATACAGCGATGGCAACAGCAAGACATGCAATTACAATGACAAGATTGCTCCCGGTAATGAACCGCCTGATAAGGAATCTCACAGCCAGGGTGACTGCTCCCATCACAAGTGCACTGACAAGCGGAAGCAGGAAGGTCTGTCTGTATTCCTGTCTGAAGCCCAGCTCCCTGCGCATTGAATATGCATTAAGGATGCACATACATACAGCAAAAATCAGATTGGCAATGACCAGACTGTATACTCCCAGTCTGAAGACATAAAGCATCACAAAGAGTGAAACAAGATGAACTGCAAGTGAGATCACCGAATGCACCACCGGCTTATTCATATGATTGGTGCCGTGCAGTACAGCATTGGTTATTGTCGATACTGATGTAAACAGGATCGCAAAGGAGCCAATTATCGTCATATTGGATGCTATCTCCGAAGGGCCTAAAAGCAGACTTATGATTGGGCCTCCCAGCACTGTGAGTCCTACGGCTGCCGGCATTGCAATAAGCGAAATATACTGCTGCGCCCTTCCGATACCGCTGTTCATGGCTTCATGGTCCTTCTTTGTATATGCCTCAGCCAGGGTGGGTACAAGTGATAAAGCAATTGCATTGCTGATGGCGATCGGAACATTGATAAGTATCTTGAACCTTCCTGTAAACGCACCGTATTCAGCGGCAACCTCTGAAGCCTTATATCCGTAGGATGATATCATGGCTTCAGAGAAAAATTTGGAATCGAGGATCGTATTGATATTGTATACTATCTGCGATAGTACAATGGGTAGGATGGTGAGCAGAATAAGCCTCGCTGTCTCACCGGACGTATATGCTGCCACACCTGAGATATCCACACCCGCAATTCTTGCTTTCCATGCGGATCTGCGGCTTAAATAGACAATAAGTATCATGATAAGTGCCGTAAGTGCACCGGCACCGGTTCCTATCGTACCGCCCATTGCGCCTCTTGCCGCAGCCATGGTATCTCCACCGGCAGCCTCAAGTGCTGCATTATAGAAGAACCACGCGGCACCTACCGATACAGCGGCGTTGACGATCTGCTCGAGTATCTGGGATATCGCAGTCGGTACCATCGTCTTCTGTCCCTGAAAATACCCGCGGAGCACTCCCAGATAAGACATGATCCATATGGTCGGCGCCAGTGCAAGGAGTGCATATCTGCATCCGGGCAGCATGTAAAAGACATCGGCAAACCAGCCTGCCGTAAGCGCCATAAACAGGCAGCCCAGCGCACCGATGATCGTTGCGTAGACCAGTGACGTTCTGAATATCCGGTCTGCGTTCTTATAATCCTCCTCCGCTATCCGTCCTGAAATGAGCTTGCTTATTGCAGTCGGGAATGCATAGGAAGAAAGGATAAGGACAATATTGTAGATCTCAAAGGCAACCGAATAGTACCCGTTACCCTCATCACCTACGATGCGTACAAACGGGATCCTGTATATGAGACCGATGATCCTGACAAGTATGCCTGCTACTGCAAGTATGCTCCCCTGGACCAGAAAATTATTCTGTCTTGTATCTTTCTTATTTGCGGGTGCCATTATCTGATATAACCGATCTTTTCCAGTATTTTTTTCTGCAATGCTTCCATCTCTTCACGTTCCTTATCCTCGATATGATCATATCCGAGAAGATGAAGCATGCTGTGGCATGTGAGAAAGGCAAGCTCGCGCTTTCTCGTATGTCCGTATTCCTGTGCCTGCGAGATGATCTTTTCTGCGCAGAGGACGATATCTCCGAGGACTATCTCTCCTGTATCGGGATTCTTATCACCGATAGGGAATGAAAGCACGTCCGTGACCTTGTCAATATCTCTGAATTCCTTATTGAGTGCTCTGATCTCCTCACCGTCAACGACAGTTACCGATACCTCCGCTTCTTTTTTGAACTTCATATACTCAAGTGTGCCTGTGACTGCATCTCCGATGATCATCATCCACGGAATATGGAGTCTGGTCTGTGCCTCGTAGTTATAATAAACTGTCATCTGTTACCCTTTCCCCGGTTCCGGGCTTTCTGAGAATTCTGTGCCTTCTCATATTTTTCATAAGCATCAACTATCTTCTGCACCAGCGGATGTCGTACCACATCCTTGCTGGTAAGCTCACATATTCCTATCTCATCAATACTTTTAAGTACCTTTTCTGCCGTATCAAGCCCTGAAGCCTGATCATGGGGCAGATCCTTCTGAGTCCTGTCACCGGTGATGACTGCCTTGGAGCCAAAGCCTATTCTGGTAAGGAACATCTTCATCTGAGCGGGTGTTGTGTTCTGCGCTTCATCAAGGATGATATATGCATTATCCAGTGTGCGTCCTCTCATATATGCAAGCGGCGCCACCTCGATAAGCCCCTTTTCGGCATTGTGCAGGTAGCTCTCTGCTCCCATTATCTGATACAGCGCATCATACAGCGGTCTGAGATACGGATCTATCTTGCTCTGCAGATCACCGGGCAGGAAACCCAGCTTCTCGCCGGCCTCTATTGCCGGTCTGGTGAGTATGATACGCTGCACTTCCCCGTCCTTAAATGCCTGGATCGCCATTGCCATTGCAAGATAAGTCTTGCCCGTACCTGCCGGTCCTATGCCGAAGGTGATCATGTTCTTCCTGATGGAATCGACATATTTCTTCTGACCTATGGTTTTGGGCTTTACAGGTTTGCCAAGGACCGTACGGCATATGATGTCCTTATCTATCTCCAGTATCTCCTGCTCCTTATCCTCTGCGGATAATGAGATTGCGTAATCCACATTCTGCTCCATAATGCTGTTTCCTCTTTTTGCAAGTTCAACAAGGCTGTTGAATACGGATGCTGCACGCCGGCAGTCCGCATCCTCACCGATGATCTTAAAATCACCGTTTCTTTCCAGTATCGATACACCAAAAGCACGCTCTATCTTTTTAAGATAGGCGTCCAGTTCTCCGCATACGTTCTTTTCGTATTCAATTGGCACTTCTAACAATAATTCGGCCATAACAATACGCAATACATTATACAACAAAAACGGCGAGGCATAAAGCCTCACCATTTTTAGATTGCAAATATTTGATCACTGATAATCAATACTTACGCTTTCTGGCAGCCTCAGATTTCTTCTTACGCTTAACTGACGGCTTCTCATATGCTTCACGCTTGCGGATCTCCTGCTGGATACCTGCCTTGGCGCAATTTCTCTTAAATCTTCTCAGTGCGCTGTCAAGACTCTCGCCCTCTTTAACGATAACTGTAGACACTCAGCACACCTCCCTTCGGTTCATATATTTTTGCGAACTCAATAATTATATCATATCTGTCGGTTTCGTCAACAACTTTGTTTTGTCATGCGCATCTTCTTTATTCTGTCATCCGCACTCTCTTTATTCTGTCATAAGTAAATCACTTCAGCAAGGTGACAATAAAAGCCCCTGCCGTGATCGCAGGTCCCAGTGGTATTCCACGCTTTTGTGGCCTGAAAAAAACCAGGAAAGAGATGATAGCAATGATGCATGCTGTCAGGATGATATACAGCATTTCCCAAACCCCATAATGCAGTCCAAGAGCAAACAGCAGCTTAATATCTCCCCTTCCGACCATTTTTCTTCGCTTTACAGCTTCGGCCGCAAGTATTACAGGAAATATGATAATGACCGGAATGCAGCCTGTAACAAGTGCCGGTAACGACGTTCCTCCGATAAGCCTGAGCAGTGAAAGTACCGACACAGCAGCAGCAAGTCGATTGGGCAAAAGCCTCTGTCGTATATCAAGTGTTGATGCACGTATCAACAGCAGGATCAGCAATGAATACCGCAGTGTACAGGATGCAAAGCGTACCGGAGGATCCATACTCACACCATACTTAATCGCTATACAGACTATCATCAGTATCGCGATCATAACAGGAATGATCTGTTCTCCTGTGTACGAACCGTCCTTTCTTTCCGATGTACGGTCACTGCTGCTGTGCAAGGTCATTCTTTTGCTCCGTGAGCCTTAAGGAATTCACCGTATTTTCTATCAAGCTCGCAGGCCGGCACCTCGGGCTTTAACCATTCCATCGCAGTAAGCTGTGCCTCCATGCCTGCCGGCTGCTCTGCCTGCATACCCTTCTCTGCTGCTCAAACTTGCCATTGTAAACACTTTCTGTTAATGACTCAATATAATATTAGCACTGTCAGGCACGCAGGCACAGCTGTCAAAAATGGTTAATACTTCCGACTGGCAACGGATCAGATCTCAACTACCCTGATACCGATATAATCTGCATAGAGCCTGAGGATATCGCTGTAATCACCGTAGACCATACATACATGATGTGCCACACCTTCATCTACTATCCTTCTTATATATTCCTTGATCCCCAGGGACTCGTGTCTGAAATGGAACTGCGGTGCGAAGCATGGAGCACACGGCAGTTCAACATTCTCACCCTTTGAGATAAGGAGCTTCCATCCATCTTTTCCGTCAAGCAGGCATGCAAGAGTTACCTTACCCGGTTTTCCGCAGTACTCCACGCTCATGCCATGTCCTGTGAAATCCCATTTCTCCGGTGAGGGTGTGACTCTGCACTTCTTAAGATCATTGGCATGCTTATTGGGATCCACTACTCCGTGATGTGTGAGAAGCAGCGTATCACTCTTGCGGTCAAAGGCTGACCACTCAAGGAATATCGGAAGATCTCCGCTGAGCTTATGAAGTATATACTTCATGACAAGGTTGGCAAGATCACCCTCGTGTGTAGTAATACAGCCGTCACGCTCTGCACAGTAAAATGAGAAATCAGCCGATGCTCTGGTAGCAACCTCTACATGATGCTGTCCCAGGAGAGTCATACCGTCGATACCGAAACGCCTTATCATCCTGGTGACTGCAAGTCCCAGCTTTACTGACTTGTGGACATCCTCATCATCTATCCCTTCAAAAGGAACAGGAAACTCCGCTCTGACTTCCTTCTCAAAGGCATTTACTTCATCTTCCGTAAGAGCCTGCCAGATATCTGTAAGATGGGTAACATCCAGATAGAGCACATTAGGTCCGAACACACCCTTTATCTTTGTCTTATCAACTTCGATATCATACATGCCCCTGAAGGTATGGCCAACAAATCCGATGTCCATATGCTTGAGATCTTCGATGAGCTGGACAATGCTGAGGTGGTCACCGATCTCACGGAAGGCCTCCTCATCTTCAAGAGATCCTACTACGGTACGGTACTCCCGCCCCATCTTGGTCATAGCGCCCGCCAGCTGTGTTGTTCCTACAAGACCTTCAAATCTGATAACGTCTGAATTGACCATCGTATCCCAGAGATCATCATATGCCTGTGTTGCGAACAGGATGACCGGGATATCCGGGATCAGATCGAGCGTCTGAAGAGGAATGAAATCCGTGATATATGTAGATTCATCGATGATGAGTACATCGATAAACTGTTCTTTAAAATAAGTACCGATATCAAATGCAAGATTCAAGGTATCGATATGCTTATCAGGATATACGAGTTCATACTTATCTGAGAACCTCTCCTTCATTATCTCAACGAATCTGTCGCTGTCTGCCTGTATTGCATCCCGCATCTTATTGTCCGGGAACATCGGCCACCACTCAAACCATGAGAGCGGAAGGAGTCCGACTCTTAATCTATGTCTTTTATTCTTTCTGGCTTTTGAAACTATATCGCCGAAATCATCGTTCCCGGCAACCTCAAATGATTTTATGAATTCTTCACTCATGTATTCTCTCTCCTTGCTGTAATTATGAAAGAATCCTTTATTCAGTATTGATCACCAACCTTTAACTCCCCAGTTCTCCTTAACGGATGAATCTGTGGACTGTCTTATGATAAGTTTGCCGTCAAGTACCAGCTTCTCTCCCTTATCCGGATGGTTCCGGATCATGTCTACAAGCATTTCGACAGATCTGTATCCCATCTCGTATCTTGGCAGATCAATTGTAGTAAGCGACGGATTGATAAGCGAAGTAACAAACACTCCATCAGCACCGATGACCGCAATATCCTCAGGTATCCTTTTACCTGCTTCCCGTATTGCTTTCATCGCGCCTATGGCCATCTGGTCATTCTCTGCAAAAACCGCGTCCCAGTCTGCTCCGTTTTCAAGAGCCTGTGATGCCAGGACGTAGCCGCTTTCGGTAAAGTAATCTCCGTGCATTACAGAGGCTTTCCTGAAGCTTATCCCGTGCTTTCTGAATACCTTTCTGCAGGCAGTCATCGTGTCACGGTATACAGGAAGATCCGGCCCGGTGATGAGTCCGATCTTCTTCCTGCCTATGCTGATAAGATATTCCAGTGCCTCCGTAGTATATTTGACCTGGTCAAACAGTATTACACCAAGTTCCTCTGCCGAAAACGGCGTTTCCAATGCAACGACCGGAACCTTTTTTTCTGTAGGGTCGCCAATCAATACCTTTTGGTATTCTTCGATATTGTCTGATGCGCAGCAGGAGTCAATAACTATCCCGTCTACCCAGCTGGATTTCAGCTGATTGAGATATTCCTTTTCTTTTTCAAAGTCATATTCAGTACTGTAATAGAAAAGCTTATATCCCTTTTCCTTTGCAGCGGCCTCTATCCCTTCAAGGACCTCCGGGAAAAAGACCATGCGGATATTTGGCAGAATAACACCTATGTTCATGGTATGCCTGCGTTTCATGCTTGCAGCCATTTCATTAGTCTTATACCCAAGCTCCCGGATCGCCTTATTGACCTTATCCACCTGTCCGGGGCCTACGTATTTCGTCCCGTTGATAACATGTGAGACCGTTGCTATTGAGACTCCTGCCAACCTTGCGACATCAGTAATTGTTGCCATTCTTCACCTCTCTACCGGCTTATTCACACTAAATCAAACCACATCTGCACAGGATATGCAAGTACCTGTGACCGCAGATGCAATATGCCGATATTAAAAGGATCAGAAGTTAAAGTCGTTTACATTGCTCTGATCATAGATAAGAGCCTTGCCCATCAGGATCTCCTTGCCGCCTGACTCACCCTCGATGATCGCCTTCTCGCCGGCCTTTGAGTTGAACTTTTCAGCTGTCTTGGGATCAAGCTCGCCCCTTGCAATTGCAACTGCTGTCTCAACTGCAAGATATCCGAGATCATATACTGACCAGAGTACACCATGGTTAAGCGGATTCTTCTCATCGTTGATATAGTCTGCAAGTCCGAGAGGAGTAGCTACGCCTGCAAGCACTACATTTGGCTTCTCACCTGAAACGTTGTTCCATGCTGCTGCGATTGCCGGAGCTGACATGGTTGACATACCGATGATAGCATTGATCTGTGATCCGTCCTTAGCATCTCCTGCAAGTGCCATTGCCTGTGCTGCTGCATTCTGAGCTGCTGCCTCGTCTGAACCGGGTGTCCAGATATCGCCGCCCTTGAAGCCTGTCTCATCACAGTCAAGTGTCATCCAGCTGTACTCATCGGTCTGAAGGAGATCTCTGATCGCCACGCACCATGAGTTAGTTGACTCGTCAACGCCTGAGCCTGAGATAAGAGCGATACGTGCGGGAGTACCCGGGCCGAAGCCGTTCTTCTTAAGGTCACCGGCAATTGCCTCTACGAGTCCGAGTCCGATATCAGCCGCTGTCGCCTGATTAACCATGATATCCCTTGAATCTACCTGTGCATCGCAGTCATAGGTTACGACACCGATGCCATTCTTCATAGCCGCCTGAAGTGTAGGAGCGATACCCTCCGAATCGCACGGAGCAATAACGATACCATCAACACCGTTGGCGATGAAGGAGTTGAGGATCTCAACCTGCTTAGCATTTGTTGCTTCACTCTGACTCGGTCCGTCGTAGAAAAGCTCTACACCGAGATCCTTGGCTGCTGCCTCTGCACCCTCTCTGCATCCGTCAAAATAATTCTCTCCCTTGAACTGCGGGAGCATACATATCCTGAGCTTCTCACCTGACTTTGCTGCCTCACCTGATGCAGCTGCCTCAGCTGCCGGCTCTGCCTTCTTTGCACAGCCGCTTAAGGCTGCGAGTACCATAACTGCTGCAAGCATCAATGCAACTACTTTTTTCAATGACTTCATAATCTTCCCTCCGTTTAAACTGTTTTTTTGAAAACCTTGTTTTTTGCTACCCGCTTATCAATTATCTGGGAAATCATAAGACTCGCAAGGAGTATTACACCCAGAACAATCTTCTGTGATGTCTGAGGGATGAACAGGATGTTCATTCCTGACTTAATGATGGCCATAATGATGATACTGAGTATGGATCCAAGTATACTTCCCGATCCGCCCAGGATACTCGTACCTCCCAGGAGGACAACTGTGATTACCTGCAGAGTAAGCGGATCTGCGGAGTCATATCTCAGGGATGAGAACCTGCCCAGATAGACCATACCGGCGATCGCATAGCACAATCCGCCGATCACATACAATGTGACCTTGATATTGTCCACCTTAACTCCCGAATACCTTGCCGCCTGCTCATTAAGACCAAGTGAAAAGATATATCTTCCGAAGCACGTCTTCTCAAGAAGGATATAGAATATGACAGCAAGTATCACGAAGACAAATGCCTGTGTCGGGATACCGATAATAGTGCCCATTCCGAGGAAGGTGGCAAATTCATAGCTGCTCACGCTGGCTCCGACAGATACTATGCCCATTGTGACGCCCTCTGCGATACCCTTATACAGATACATCGTAGCAAGTGTCATGATCAGCGGCGGAAGCTTGAACTTTGCGATCATAAGACCGTTGACCAATCCTCCGAGAGCTCCTATCAGGAGGGCAACCAGTACAGCCACAAAGCTGTTGGTATATCTTGCCACGATAGCACTCAGGATAGCTGATACAATGAGCAGGGCGTTCATGGAGAAATCAATGCCGCCGCTTATGATGATTATCGTCGCCGGCAGTACCATGATCCCGATCTCTATGATCTGCTTTGCAGTTTCAGCAATATAGTTGCCGCTGAAGAAATTGGGCTTTGCAATACCGACACCGACAAACATGACCACTGCAATGATGAACAGTGCCATGTTATATGTAAACCTGAATGGCTTCCTTGTCTTACTCATTTATTCATCCTCCTCTACAAGTATTTTAGAAGAGTTTCTTTTCTCTGCTGCCTTCGTACGGATAACACTTGCTATGATAGCCGTAACGATGATGACACCCATGAAAAGATTGGTCCAGTAGGTATTGATCCCTATGAATACCAGAGCCGGACTTACGATAGCCAGGAACAGTGCTCCCAAAGCAGTGCCGTATACCTTGCCGGAGCCTCCTGACGGATTGGTACCTCCGACGATTACTGCGGCAATGGCATTCATCTCAAGGTTGGTACCGATGGTACATGTCACTCTGTTGCCGTTGGTGGCAAGGATAAGTGAACTGAAGGCAAGAAGACCGCCGGATATGATGTATACGATCAGGAGCGTATTCTCCACATTGATACCTATATTCCTTGCTGCCTGTGCATTATTGCCGATCGCATATACATTCTTCATGAATCGTGAATACCTGAAGAAGAATATAAAGATCACAAGAAGCACCAGCGAGATCAATACACATAACGGCAGTATGCCGAACAGATTGGTCTCAAAGGTGAACCATGTCCATTCCTTTGGCAGGTTATAGATAGATCCGTCAACCACAAGGAGCAGCGCGCCGTAATAGATCTGGCTTGTAGCCAGCGTGACCACCATTGCGGGAAGTCCGAATCTGGTGATAACGAAGCCGTTGAAGCCGCAGAGCAGTGCTCCGACCACTATACCTATGGGAAGGAAAGCAGCAAAGTTAAGTCCTGCCTTGCAGAGTCCTGCGCATACTATCGCGATCACAGATACCACTGCACCGAAGGAAATATCTGTATTACCTGAAATGAAGATCATATTCATGCCTATTGCAGCTATGAAGGTATAGCTGAATACTCTCATAACCTGCATGATGCTCTGAATACTGAAAAATCCGGGTGCTATAAACGCCAGAATAATCATTACAGCAATGATCAAGAGGCCGACTACAGCTTCCGCTGACAAAGTTTTTCCTGTTTTAGTCAATTTGATCACCTCTCTCCCTTATTGCTCCTGCTCCTGAACGTTCAGAGAAACGTTAAGGATCTTTTCCTGCGTAGCCTCAGCCCTGTCAAAGCATCTGACAACCTCTCCTGTCTTCATGACATATATCCTGTCACACATTCCCAAAAGCTCGGGAAGCTCTGAAGAGATCATCAGGATAGCCATGCCCTCGCTGACAAGCTCGCTGATAAGCTTATGTATCTCTGCCTTGGCATTGACGTCGACACCTCTGGTCGGCTCATCCAGGATGAGTATCCTGGGCTTTACAGCCACGCCCTTTGCTACTGATATCTTCTGCTGATTGCCGCCGGAAAGGTTTCCTGCAAGAAAATCCGTCCCGGGGGTCTTGATATCAAATCTGTCAATATACTCCGATGCAAGTACTTCTTCAGCATTGAAATCAATAAAACCGTTTCTTGAAAGCTTCTTTATCTGAGGAAGCGAGATATTGTCCTTTACGCTCATCCTTCTGATGATCCCGTACTTGCCCCTGTCTTCACTTACATATACGATCCCATGCTCCATGGACTCAATATATGACCCGATGGTTATCTCTTTGCCCTCAAAAATGATCCTGCCCTTATCCGGCTTTGTGAAACCGCAGATGGCATGGGCAAGCTCTGTCCTTCCGGCCCCTGCAAGTCCGCTCAGACCGACTATCTCACCTCTGCGGATATTAAGATCAACATTCCTGAACAGACCGGTCTGCCCGAAGCCCTGCAGTTCAAGCACTACTTCTCCGATATGCGGTTCAGCTTTGGGGTAGAACTGCGATATTTCACGGCCTACCATATCCGACACCAGCCTGCTCTTGTTCATATCGGATACATTATTGGTCGATATCCACTCACCGTCACGGATAACCGTCACCCTGTCACATATCTTGAAGATCTCTTCAAGACGGTGGCTGATATAAACTATCGCAACTCCCTGACTGCTCAGTCTCCTGATGATGCCAAACAGCGCATCCACTTCCTTCTGAGTCAGCGATGCAGTAGGCTCATCCATGATCAGGATCTTTGCCTTAAAGGTAAGCGCCTTGGCTATCTCAACCACCTGCTTCTGAGCCATTCCGATATCCTGGACAAGCCTGTGTACATCAATGTCGAAGGAAAGATCTGCCAGTATGTCCTTTATCTTCTTTTCCATCGCCGGATAATCAATTACCGTAAGCCCTGCCACCTTCTTCGTTATCTGATGGCATAAGAAGATGTTGTCAAGGATAGTCATCTGTCCGAACAGATTAGTCTCCTGGTGCATGATCGCAATTCCCTTCTCAAATGCATCGTTGGGATTGTCGATATGCACCTCATTTCCATCAATAAAGATTTTTCCCGAGTCTGCCTGGTATACACCCGATACGATCTTCATCAGAGTGGACTTTCCCGCACCGTTTTCACCGCAGATCGCATGGACCTCACCGGGCCTTACATTGAAAGACATGTCAGTCAGAGCCTTTACTCCCGGGAACGATTTATTGATATTTTCAAGTCTTAAAATATCTTCCATTTTCCCTCTCACCCCTTATCTTCGTGAGCATAAGAACCTCTTTGGATTCTCATATAAAATAGTTTCCATATCTTCCCTTCTCATACCCTCATTGAGCATCATAGGAATGATATTGGTAAAAATATGGTCATAGCCCCAGCCGCCGTACTTATGAAGCAGGCACTTAAGGCACACATCCGTTGCAATGATGATCCTGTCAGCATGGCCCTCGCCTATCAGCTTTATCATCATCCTTACCCTCTCCGGATCCGTTGCAAACGGCCCGCCTGAGAAGGCTGCATCTGCCTTGGGGAAATAATACTCCTTGCCGAAATCATCAAACTCCACATATACTCCAAGATCAAAAAGAGCGTTAAGATATGCGGGGTTGAATTCCACATCCATATGGCAGATGCATATCTGATCAGGTCTCACTCCCTCCGAGATCAGGATCTCTGCTGCCTCTACGCTTGTACGGCTCCACGGATATGTATGCACATATATCGGAAGTCCCGTGGCAAGGTTGGCCCTTGCCGATGCACGCAGGGATCTGTCTTCAAGATCATCTATCACATCACTCACTCCGATCTCTCCGATCACTCCCGGCTTAATACCTGTCGCAGCATCCCCGTTGGTGATATCATCTATCATCCATGCTGCCAGCTCATCAACACTCATTGATCGGTACGGTTCTCCGATGGTGAGGCTGTAATACAGACCGCACCCTGCCACGATATTGATACCTGTCCTCTCGCTGACTTCCTTCATCATAGCCATATCCCTGTCAATACCGAAGTTGGTAAGGTCAACAAGTGTACTGACACCAGCCTTTTTAAGGCGTGAAACCTCGGCCACACAGGTCTCAACATCACTAACCTGCATATTGTCACGGACAAGGAAAGGATTCCTTCTGAGGACATCGATGTTGTCAATACTCACCGGCTGATTAAAAAGCTCAGCCGCTTCCTGATCCTCGGGAGTCTGTGCTTCAAAGGTGGTATCTATCAGACAATGCTCGTGCGGAGCGATAACTCCAAGCTCACTTTCGTCTATAGGTCCTAAAACTGTCTCAATAGTCATACTGTCACCCCGCCATTATTCCGGACATCCAAGCGTAACCATGTATGCCAGATTATCCTGGTTTACGTCCATACGCCCATACTGTACAACAACATCTACATCACTTGAGATGTGCATAGAATACTGCTGCTGGAGCTCAAGTCCGGCCGGTGCAAGCAGCTCCTCATGCGTATAAAACGTACTGATCCTCTCTGCCGGTGCTGTAAACCTGATTCCCTTGACAGGCGGCTTATCCTCAAAATAGATATCGATCAGACAATGAGCATCCTGCTCAGTCCTGTTAAGGATAAGAATACATTCATGTCCTCGGTAGTCGCTGGCATCGCCCTTGTTGAGCGGCGGTCTGTATCCGTCAACAATACTCCACTCTCTTTTTCCCATTATTACCTCCTTACAAAACAGTCAGATAGACTGCGTAATAAAAGTAGAAAAACGTTTAACCAATATGCCTGCCAAAAGATCCGCAATAGATCTGCAAAAGGATCTGCCGACAGCAGATAACGCAGCTTACTTCAGCACGCCTGAAGCGGCAGCTGTCCACAGTACCGAAACTTCTCATGAAACTTCTCGTGCGCACACAATACTCTGCCACAAACCCTTCGCACGGCAACTTGGTTAAACGTTTTTCTAATTCGGATTATACTACCCGATAATATCCTGCGCAATGCACAAATATTCCAATAATCCATCTGCAAATTTGTGCATTATATATAAAGAATCTTATATATGCAGTCCTTTTCCATTGAATGATACTGCGCTAAGACTCGTGACTTCATTCCTGAGAAGATTTCCATTCCTCCTAATATCCTTATTTGTGCTGTTCCCTTCCTTCGGGCAGAGTAAAGCTTATTTTTGTCACTTATAATCACACTTACATCCACAGAAAGCTTTAATGGTCATGAGCAATATTGACCTTTGCAGTAATAAATAGTAATATATCTACAAACAGTATTGAAAAGTATTAAAATGTATCGAAATGTATTAAAAAGTAACCATTATGGCAGCAGTACCAAAAAGTAATTGGAGATTGTATGAATAACACAAACCCATATTCAAAAATATTTGGCAAAATACCAACAGAAAACATATTGAGATCCTCAGTGATAGATAAGATATTTGGAGAGTTCAGCAGTGATAACCCTGAAAGCACAATATATATCCTTACAGGAATCAGGGGTTCCGGGAAAACGGTCACACTCACTGAGATAGTTGAAATAACCCAAAAATGTGACGAATGGATATGTATTGAGATAAACTCATCTGCAAATGATATGCTTAAAGCACTGGCTGCCCAGCTTTATATGCATAAGCCGATTTTCGACCTTCTCACCCGCTCAAAGATCAATTTTTCTGTCCTCGGACTAGGTGTGGAGATCAAGGGTGAACCGCCCATAACTGACTACGCTACTGCAGTCGAAAAGATGCTTAAAAGCGCTAAAGAACTTGGCATGAAGGTGCTGGTCACCATCGATGAACTGACAGCCACCGATGCGTCAAAAGAATTCATGAAACAGTTCCAGATATATCTGCGTCACGACCTCCCTATCTACTTAGTCGCGACAGGATTAAACAGGGACTTTGAAAAGATGCGCAACGCTGACGGGATGACATTCCTGTATCGCGCTCCAAAGATAAACCTCGCACCATTGGACAAGATCGCCATTGCCGACAGTTACGAAAAGCACCTTAAGGTCTCAAGGAATACCGCCCTGTCCATGGCAAAGTTTACGCAGGGGTATTCGTTTGGATTCCAGACATTGGGATATATATGTTCAGAATCAAAGCTTGCGTTCAATGACCCGATCGTCCTTAAGCAGTTCGATCATGAGATGTATGAAAAAGTATATTCAAAAGTGTGGAGTGAAACATCAAAACTGGAAAAAGAATATATGAACGGGATTGCGAATGCAGATAGCTCAAAGATCGAGGATATACGGACATTACTAGGCATCGATAACAATCACTTTAGTCCGGTCCGCAGGAAACTATTGGAGCAGGGCTTGGTACAAACCCCAAGCAATGGGTATCTTGTATTTGCACTGCCAAGGTTTAGGGAGTTCGTAAAGGAAATGTATATATTGGATGACAGATAAAATGCACATATGGCAGAAACGGAACCCCCTTGCACCGCTGGCGCGGGAAAGGGGGTTCCGTTTCTGCCATTTATGCTGTCTCTTTAAGGACATGCCCGATACTTAACCGAGCTGAGTCTTAACTACTTCTGCAGCCTTTGCTATGGCTGCATCTACTCCCGACGGATCCTTGCCGCCGGCCTGAGCCATGTTGGGACGTCCTCCTCCGCCGCCGCCAACGCAAGCAGCGATCTCCCTGATAATATTGCCGGCATGAGCACCCTTAGCCATTGCAGCATCACCGCAGGTTACCATAAGGTTGACCTTACCGTCTGCAACAGATGTAAGCACTACTACTCCACCGTCTGTCTTATCCTTGAGCCCGTCGCCCAGAGTACGAAGGTCGTTCATTGCTACGTCGGTAAGCTTCATGGAAACGAACTTGATACCGTTTATATCAACGATATTCTCATTGGCCTGCTTCATCTTGTGCTGAGCGGTCATTGCCTTGGCCTTCTCAACCTCGGCCTTCAGGCTCCTTATCTCTTCAAGGAGCTGAGCAACTCTCTCTGTAAGCTGATCAGGCTTTGTCCTGAGCATTGCAGATACCTCTGCTACATCCTTCTCAATGCTCTTATAATAATCCATGAGGTTATCACCGGTAAGTGCTTCTATACGGCGTACACCTGCTGCAATACCGGTCTCTGTAAGGATCTTGAACGCCTGGATGTCACCGGTATTCTTTACATGTGTACCTCCGCAGAGCTCTCTTGAGTCACCCATCGTGACAACACGTACCTTGGCGCCGTACTTCTCACCAAAGAGCGCCATTGCACCGGTCTTCTTGGCTTCTTCAATGGTCATGATATCAGTCTTTACATCGTATCCGGCCTTTATATCCGCATTTACCAGTGCCTCAACCTGTGCGATCTCATCCGGAGTAAGGCTCTGGAAATGGGTGAAGTCAAAACGGAGCCTGTCATGTGAAACCATTGAGCCGGCCTGCTCAACATGACTTCCCAGCACCTGACGCAGTGCCTTCTGGAGGAGATGTGTACAGGAATGGTTTTTTGCGGTAGCCTTTCTGTTGACCTCATCTACGTGAAGCTCTACTTTCTCAGTAGTTCTGAACATGCCGCTTTCAACTCTTCCGATATGTCCGACCTTGTCTCCCTTTAATGCAATAGTGTCTTCAACGATGAACTTAGCGCCTACACCAAGGATCTCACCTATATCACCCTGCTGGCCGCCCTTTGTTGCATAGAACGGTGTCGTTTCAGTGATGATCGTGCCCCTGTCACCCTCTGCAAGTGCCTGTACTATCTCACTCTCCGACGTAAGGGCTGTAATTCGTCCGATATCCGTGAGCTTATCATAACCGGTAAATACTGTTGAAAGGCTGACATCAAGCTGATCATAGACAGTTGCGTCTGCACCCATGTAGTTGGTCTCTTTACGTGCAGCACGGGCAGTATCCTTCTGCTTCTTCATGCACTCCCTGAAACCATCCATGTCTACTCTGTAACCCTTCTCGGCAAATATCTCTTCCGTAAGGTCGATCGGGAAGCCGTATGTATCATAAAGCCTGAATGCATACTCACCCTTAAGTGTGTCAACTCCTGCATTCTTCATCTCAGCCTCTATCGACTCAAGCATTTCCATACCCTGGCTGATCGTCCTGGAGAATTTGTCTTCCTCAGATGAGATGACGCTTAAGATCATATCACGTTTCTCTTCAAGCTCAGGATAACCATCCTTTGAACCATCGATCACTATCTTTGCAAGATCTGCAAGGAACCTGCCTTCGATACCGAGTCTGAGACCATGGCGTGCCGCTCTCCTTAAGAGTCTCCTGAATACGTACCCGCGCCCCTCGTTGGACGGCATGATTCCATCTGATGCCATGAATGTACATGAACGTACATGATCGGTTATAAGTCTCAGTGACCAGTCCTTGTCGGGATCAGCCTTGTACTGAGTATTTGCAGTCTTTGCAACTGCATCAAGAAGCGCCTTGATAGTATCTACTTCAAAGATAGAATCAACATCCTGAACAACAACGGCAAGACGCTCAAGGCCCATGCCTGTATCTATGTTCTTATTGGCAAGCTCTTCATAGTTGCCGTGTCCGTCACCGTCAAACTGTGTGAATACGTTGTTCCATACTTCCA
>DCHJ01000055.1 GCA_002314805.1 Lachnospiraceae bacterium UBA1755
GAGGATTCCCGCTTTTCGTCCTAAATAAACAATATCATATAATGAGGAAGAGATAGTTTGACATCTTGCAGCCCCACATTTCCCGCGATGAACTTATATGCAACGTATGGTTTATTTTGTTCTATATATTTATTAAGTGATACTGTTGCTGTATTACCCTCTTTAACTTCTATCGGTACCACACCACCATCCTTTTCAAGAATGAATTCCAGTTCCATTGTGTCGTTTGGTTTATAATAATGAATTAAATATCCTTTTTTCACCAACTCACCGGCGATGAAGTTTTCAAAGATACCTCCCTTTGCAGAGCCCTTTAATGTATTGTTAAGAAAAGCCCGCTTTGTTTCTTTTCCAAAAAGTGACATTAATAAGCCGATATCATTAAGGTATATCTTGAATTCATTTTCTTTTTCATTATATTTTAAAGGCAGCATCGGAGTTAAAAATGCCTTAGAAATGCCACCGGTGAATATTCACGGATCGGATTATCTTCGAGGTCGAGAAACTTCAATTTTTTCAATTCCGACAATGCACTGATGTCAGTAATACCGTTATGGTCAATATTCAGAATATTCAAATTCGTCAGACCTGACAGTGCATCGACGTCCCGGATACTGTTATATTGAAGCCATAGATTTTCCAGATTCGTAAGACCCGACAATGCACTGATGTCACGGATGCTGTTGTTCTTAAGTAAGAGCTCTTTCAGATCAGTCAGCCCTGACAATGGGCCGATGTCCGTGATGCTGTTAGCGATAAGACGCAGTTTTCTCAGCTTTGTCAGACCGGACAGTGCGCTGATATCAGAGATATTGTTATAAGAAAGAGTGAGCTCGGTCAGGTTCGTCAGCCCGGACAATACGCTGATGTCTGTGATACTGTTATCATCAAGATACAGTTTTTTCAGATTCATCAGCCCGCACAGGGGGCTTATATCCCTTATACCGGTGTAATTCAAATAAAGCGTTTCCAGGCTCGTCAAACTCGACAGGATATCAAAATCATTTATTCTGTTGCCGGCCAGTCCAAGTTCTGTGAGATTCTTTAAATCCCGGAGAGCCATAATATCATTAACCTTATTCCCGCTCAGATCCAGCTTCCTCAGTTCTGTCAGTCCCGCCAGTGGGCTTATATCGACAGTAGACGTACGATTAAGCTTTAGCACCTGAAGATTCGTCAGATCTGACAGGGCATCGAGATTCAGAATCGTATGTCCGCAAAGATCAAGTTCCTTCAGATTTTTCAAGCAGGAAAGTCCTTCCAGCTCATACAGCTCGCTGCTGCCCGGCCATTTGTCCTCAATAAATTCAAATATAAGGGTCTGCAGGGTTTCCGGCAGTACGGACATCGCGTCAACGATATCACGACCCGACGGATGACACGAATCGCCGCATATACTGATATCCAGATATTTCAGATTTGTAAACTCCGGTAAAACGTCATACAAATCTTGTTCGTTCTTTATATTAAACCTGGCATCGAGATATTCCGTATCCGACATAACAGTTATATCGCCGATCGTCAGCTTATGCGGTTTGTTAACTCCGGCATTGTCTGCTGTTTTGTTTCCCACGGCTATTCCCCCATTGCTTAAATGCATAACTTTTCAGAATTACCGGCACCGGTGCCTTGTTCAAAATACTATTTCACAATATTGTAATACCCGGCTTTCTCCGGATATCGTTTGATCAATTCGGTATAAATCAAAGCGGCTTTTTTAAAATCATTGCTATTAAATGCGACCTTGATATTGTCAAAAAGATTGCCGTCGGACATTGACCGGAAATTATTTTCTTCGCTATCTTTCATGATTTTCCCCTTTCAGCTTCATCACCAACCTGTTTGCATTGTCACATTGATCCAGGATGCCGCAGATGGCACATTGCATCTGCCTCTATCTGACGAATTTGCTCAATGCTTAAGTTCAGTTCCTTGCTCACTTCCTGGAGAGAATGTGTTCTTCCGTCTTTTAATCCCATGCGAAGGCTCAGTACCTCTTTTTCCTCTGCTGTAAGCCATTCCAATGCTGCTGACAGCTGTTCACGAAGTGATGGATCAGACTCTGTGCTGCATGGAGCACCCCCGCCAATATCATCGTCCGGAATTTCGTCTGAGCACGGATTCTGCGTCATCGCTAAGATTTCATAAACTTCATCAGACGATATTCCTATCTCTTCTGCAATCTCTTCCGGATAAGGTTCACGTCCATACTCCAAGGAAAGTTGTCTTTTCACGCTTATCAATTTATTGAGCTTCTCCACTGTACCGGCAGGAACTCTGACCGGTTTTGTATACTGAACTACTTCCTGATTAATCGCCTGGTTGATCCGCCATGCCGCATACTGTGTGAAACCGCACTCCTTCGGACAGTCATAATTTTCAACGGCATCAATCAGCCCGCAATTTCCCGCCTGTATCATATCAAGAAAAGCCATTCCGCATCCGGCATAGCGCTTCGCAATGCTTACAACAAGCCCGAGATTAGCCTCCGCCATGCGCTGACGCGCATCTTCATCGCCCTCAGTCAGACCTTTTTCCAGTTCAGCCTTCTCCTCTTCCGATAATGGACTGAATTTCTTGATCTCCTCCAGATACATCCGAACAGCATTATCATTTATACTGTCCGCCAGCGCATCCAGATCGACCGGCTCCGCATTCTCTATCCCTTTAAAACTGTCAAGCGCTTCGAGGCTTTCCGTATCATACGAAAATCCCGATTCCACGTATTCAGGATTATATGATTCCTCTTTAGTTTCGGAACCATCGAAATTATCATAGGACCAGTCATTCGCCTTCATAAATCTCTCCTGTTTCAGTATTGCAGAGCTCCATAGGCCATGCATCTTCTTCCATATATGCTTCGAATATCATACTGATTGCTCCTTTTATTCTTTTTCATGGGAGTACTCACCCCCCTGAGAATCCGGATCACGGTCCTTAATGATGCCGTCGTAATACTGTTGGTATAGTTCTTTATCCAGATCCGAACAAACCAGCTCATGATAATACTTTGATACATCTAATACTGTCCCGAAATCGGCAAGGTGGTCTTCTTCCAGATTCTGAATCGCATATCCGATCTCTTTTTCCGAAAAGCCCTGCTCCGAGAGTTTTTTCCTTATATTTTCTTCATCCTTTTGCACAATGGTATGTATGGTTGTTCCTGAGGCTTCATCATATCTGGTTTCCATCACAACCATCGGGCATGCACGGTAAAGGGCATGCAGTCCCCAGTCAACATCCAGACTGTCCGCAAGCTTCTGCGCCGCATAATGGCTCATGCCATCCAATACTTCAAGCCGGATGATCAGTTCTTCTTTTGACATACCGGGAAAGTATGTCAGATGATCCAATGCCGTCTTCTCCGGTGTACGGTCTCTGAATTCCTGAAGCATTTTTTCTCCGTAAATTCTTTTCTTCCCGACCATTTCCTGCTGTTTTATCCTGCCCGCCTCTTTCTGTATATGCATAACAAGAACACCGGTTCCGATAAGAGCAAGTATTACCGCTGCCGAGATCAGGACCGCCTTGCGTGTCCTGCAAACGGAAAACAGGAAAATAACTGCAAGTACCAGACATATCAATCCATACAGACTCATACTCTGCTTCACACTTATAAAATCATACTTACTATATATGTATGCCGCAATCAGGAAACCCAGTCCGTATATTCCGGCACAAATGGCCGGTCCTTTTTCCATCTTTATTATATTAAATATAATTGCAAGGACTCCGGTCACTAAAAAAATC
Source organism: Lachnospiraceae bacterium UBA1755 (assembly GCA_002314805.1). Lineage (GTDB taxonomy): Bacteria > Bacillota > Clostridia > Lachnospirales > Lachnospiraceae > Darwinimomas. The sequence goes on from DCHJ01000055.1 coordinate 3,751, forward strand.
AGTACAAAAATATACCCATTTCCCTCGGAACCGTCAGGGCCATTCATGGAATATGACCCTACCAAAACAATGAACGTTTCCAGCAAAAAGACTGCCAGCGAAAGTACGATCGAAAGAATTCCCAACACCAGTCTGCATATCAACCATACTTTATCAATTGTACCCATCTTATGTATTATCTCCTTCCGGTATATGAATCAAAGTCATATCAGTTCCTGTCATCAGTATCCGGGTCAGGTGCATATTCCAGGATATCTCCCGGCTGACAGTCAAGTATTCTGCAGATATTATTCAGTGTTTCCAGCTTTACCGCCTTTGCCTTTCCGTTCTTCAGAATGGAAACATTGGCCATGGTAATACCAAGCTTTTCTGAAAGCTCTGTCACGCTTACCTTTCTTCTGGCAAGCATTACATCAAGTCTAACTATAATCATCTCCCGGCCCCCTCTCAGATCGTAAGATCGTTTTCACTTTTGATCTCGTATGCATTTGCGGTCAATGCTGACAGACATCTGCATGAAATTCCGAAAGCCAGACTGATAAGTGATGTTACGGCGCTCATAAAAACAAGAGCATGCGTCAGACATCCCGCAGCCGCTGCAAAAATGATCCCAACAGGATAGCCTGCAAAAATCAGAAAGGAATATACCGATATCAGCCGGAAGCTGTGTGCATTTTCCATAGAAAAGGAATTTGCTTTCCCGATCTCGTTAAATATTCGCCACATACGGTAAAAAATCATAAGACAAAGGATGCAGCTATACCATAACAGCCAGAAATAAAAAACTGCAGCCGGCCTGTGAAAAAATACCGATCCGCGCTCTGAAACCACAAAGTTTGCTGCGATAACGGTAAAGGCGATCAGGGCTGCGCCTACCACAACCGAAAGTATCTTTAAATATCTTGCAATTCTTTTTTGTCTGCTAATCTGCATGTTCACCCCCCCCAAATAATTGTAAATGCAAAACCGTCATTTCTGACGGATAGGTTCCTGACAGATATCCTCGGCTGCCAGTTCCTCGGCTGCCATAGGAATATAGTGAATTACTCGGATACAAGTAACCGAGAATTCCCGCCTTTTATCTTAAATCTCGCGGGGCGCAATTGTCAATAAACATTTATCGTTTTGCGATATCAAAAAGCAAATCCTCCTCCGCCCGCGCTGACTTGCTTTTTACTTTTTGCCTGCTATAGAAAGCTATAGAAATAAGTCTTTCCCCGGACAGCAAGTCATCGATTGACACAGAATAAAATTCCGCAATTTCTTTAAGCGAGTCTTTGGCGGGATAGCAGCCACCCGATTCACATTTTGATATCGCCGTCCGCGAAACATACAATACCGCTGCCGGTTCATTCATAATAATTGACAAGTATCCCTGTTCCGTCAAGAATAGGCGTATGAAGCATTCCATCTTCCTACCGGAACCGGTTTCCCGCAAGATTCACCTTTGTTCTTGAAAAACGCGATGACATCTGATATTATTGTGTTGAATTTGCATTCAATGAATATTCATTCAACATTGTAGGAGAAGATACAGATGACAGCACGAAACGAGCAAAAAGAGCATCGTCGGCAGATGATACTGGAGACTGCGCTCGACCTGTTTGTAAAAAAGGGCTACAGCGAAACAAAGATAACCGATATTGCCCGGGCTGCGGATATGAGTACCGGGCTGCTTTTCCATTACTTTGACTCAAAGGAGGCTCTCTACCGCGAACTGATAACCCTCGGCGCTGATGGTATGAAATCACCGCAGCGGATAGCGGGCGACAGTCCCGATGCACTTGGATTTTTCACCGGCTTTTTAGACTCTCTTTTTGAATATTCACAAAAGCAGCCGTTTGTGTCAAAAATGTTTGTGCTGATGTCTCAGGCACGACGCAGCAGCGGCACGCCTCCGGAAATACGCGAGCTTTCCATGTCTGTAGACCAGATCGGACTGTCGGCAGAGATGATCCGGCGCGGGCAGGCTGAAGGAGTTTTCCGCGAGGGTGACCCGGTAGCGCTTTCGGCCGCGTTCTGGTGCTGCGTGTGTGGAATAATGGAATTGGCATCGTTAACACCGGACATGCCGATGCCCGAACCCGAATGGATCATCGACATAATCAAGAAGAAGTAAGGAGTATTTGACAAATGAAATGTATCATCATAGGGGGCGGCATAGCCGGGCTTACTGCCGGGATCTATGCCCTGCAAAACGGCTTTGAAACCGAGATTTACGAAAAGAACCTCGTGCCCGGCGGTGAGTGTACCGGCTGGGAACGTCAGGGCTACACCGTTGACAACTGCCTCCACTGGCTGACCGGCTGCCGTGAAAGCGACGGCATATATGCGCTCTGGCAAAACATCGGGGCAATATCCGACAGTACAGAATTCATCCGCGAACCGTTCTTCTACAAACTTGAGGAGAACGGCACTGCGCTGCATTTCTGGCGTGACCTTGAGAAAGCACGTGCGGAGTTTCTCGCCGTCGCACCGGAGGATAAAGAGCAGCTTGAATTGTTCTTTGACAGCGTTAAAGGTGCGGAATGCATCAAAATATCATGCGATAAGTCACTGTCGGAAATGAGTCCGTTTGAGATTATCAGATTTGGAATGTCAATGTCTGAGATGGGAAAGGTCATGCGGGTGTACGGCCAGGAATCTCTCGAAAGCCTGGCGGCTCGTTTTTCCAATCCGCTTGTTAAGAAAATGCTTCTATGCTTTCTTCCGCCATGCTGCAAAGCTATTCCTCTCATTTCGTCATATGCCTTCTACACATCCGGCACGGCTGCCATCCCCAAAGGCGGCTCTGCAGCAATGGTGCGCCGCATCGTCAGACGTTATGAGAGTCTTGGCGGGAAAATGCATTTCGGCTGCCCTGCCGAGAGAATTAACATAAAAGACGGTACTGCACAGTCGGTCTCATTCGCAAACGGCAGTACAATTCCGTGTGATTTTGTCATCGCCACGGCAGACCCATCTGCCATGTTCGGGAAAATGCTTGACGAAAAGTATATGGATAAAGCTCTCAGAAAAGTGTATAACTCGGACAAATATCATGTTTTCTCACAGTTTAACGTATCTTTTGGCATAATCGGTGACGGAAACTGCGGCAGCTTTGAGGGAACGACCATTTTCCCCTGCGCACCTTTCACTGTCGGAACAAGTGTAATAAACACGCTCGGAGTGAGATTATTCGATTATGATACCTCGCTGTTTCCAGCCGACAGACGCGTGCTTCAGTGCAATATTTTACAGAACCCGGAGGATTACAACTTCTGGCAAGGGCTTTATCCTGACCGCGAACGCTATACTGCAGAAAAGCAGCACATCGCTGATGATGTGCGGGCGCGCATTGTCAGCTTCTGTCCCGAGCTTGACGGACGGCTCATTTTCCTTTCCGATTACTCGCCTGTCACCTTCACGAAATGGTGCGGCGCGTATAAGGGCTCTTACATGAGCTTCTTTGAAAAAAGCGGGAGCAAAACCCTGAACATAAAAAACACTATAAACGGGCTTGGCAATGTGTTCATCGCCGGTCAATGGCTGACCCCCAACGGGGGACTGCCCCTCGCGGCGATATCGGGAAGGTTTGCAGTAAACGCATTGCTGCGCGCCGCACGGAAAAGAAAAATCTGATCTAGGGAAGCGCCTTGCCCGCAATCGTTGTCACAGACTCCAAAAAGAACTTGCACGGGGCATTATCTGCCCCGATGCTTCTCTTACTTGGCCGATTACAACATTCATCCTTCCTGGTCGACGGATTTTCATTGACAATTCCCTTCCCTCTATACGATAATCCGTTTAAGACACAAATCCATTCTCTCCGGAAAGGAGTTCCGCATGAAGAAAAAGATCACACGAATTGTACTGATAACCGCCCTCGTGCTTTCTGCCGCACAACTCACGGCCTGCAGCAGCGATATATCCGCCGTGACTGAGAGTACTGCCGCAGCGGAAAGCAATCGTCAGATATCGGAAACCGAACCGGTATCGCATGAATCCCCTGCAGCAGAAACCTTGCCGGATTCTTCCCGGGACTCAGCCCCCGGCGAAACTGCCATTATTAAAGAAAGCAAGTCCGACGATTCGCCTGTATCTGAAACAGATATTTCCGTTTCTTCCCTTTCTGCCGCTGCCATCGGTTCTCCGGATGATGATATAAAGCTCGCTTTCGCGTCTGAACGACCATTCAACGAAGCCGAGTTCCCGGATCTCCTGACAAAAAGTAATCTCAGCAGTCAGACGATCAACGGTATTGTCAAAACCGCCGATGCTCTAAATGATGGTAGTAATTATGCCGGTGCAACGGATCATTTTTTCAATTACACATTTGCGCAATATCTTGTCCCTGATGATATAACCGGTGAGAGAATTATTGGTGCATATATCTCAACCGGTGATCCCCTGTCCGATGACTTCATGCGTTCTGCCGGATATGAAAACTATGACATCGATTACTGTTATCCCTCCGTTCCGTCTGCATCAGCAGCGGAGGAATACTGTTCCCCTGTTTGGGCTGATCTGAAGATCGACGGAAAGAACTATAAGTATTATTTCCATGACAACCAGTTTGTACGAAGATATGCCCCGGAGGGCATATCCGACAACCCCAGTGTCAGTGATTTTGTAAACGGTGTCTATAAACTTGGCTGCTATCTTGGGAGTATTATTAACAAGGAAAGAAATGTCTATGATCTGCTGATCACTTCAACAGATGCGTACGAGGATCTGGGGGACCGTATCGTCATTCGCTGCCCGCTGTCCTTCAGGAACAAGTCTGTCGCGTTATATGTTGATGATAAGACGGTTTTTTCGGAAGACTGTGACCTGGTACCGTTTGATGGCTATCAGGACGGTGACACTCCTCTGACCTGGTACAGACGCAAACTTGAAGACACTTACAATGATGACAGCAATTTGGCATCCATGCCCTTGATCGGTAGTTTTCCTGTAAAAGCGACCGGCGGACATGTTGATGAGCTTCTCGGCTGTTACTGGTGGGACTGAAAAATCCAATCAACAGCGACCACATCCATCGAAAACCTGTACTATCGCCTTCCCACGGAGGCTCAACCACTACAATATTATTCTATTTTCACTAATCGCCCGACATCACCACATTATTTCGCTTTTTCACCGGGTGAAAGAAATGACCCATTTATTCAAGTCCGCAGGACTCCCGATAAATGTATTTCGCCCGGCTTTCCGACACACCGGAAAAAGAGACCGACCGGTCTGCAGTTAACGCGGTCTGTCTCTTTTCTTTTTACTCTGTTCTTTTTTACTCCGTTAAAAATGTCCGTTATCCTTTTTACCGGCTTCACTATTGTCTGATTATGTAGCTCTGTGAATGCAATGCTGCAGATATTTTGCCGGAAATACGCCAGTCCACAGAACTGATCATTCCTTTGCATTCCTGCTCAGCCGTTCATTTGCCCGCTTCGCCTCTGCCTTCCACGAAAAATAGCACGCAGCGTATATGATAAGATAGACTATGATGAACGGAACAAGTACTGTCAGCAGACTTGTTGTCTCGTAATTGCAGAGCTTCATCGCCGCTATAGTTACCGCAAAACAGATTACTGCATGGATTGCTGTTGACAGCGGAAGGCTCAGCTTACAGCTAAACATTATCAGCCTTGTTGCTATCCCATACAGGATCGAAGCGATCATCCATATGATAAAGCCCTTGACGGTATCATTGTATCCGCCAAAGATACAGCAGATTATTACAGTAACGATTGCTCCGGTCCCTATGCTCCCCAATACCGTTCTCACCCATGACAGGCACGGGCTTATACCGTTTTTTCTATTATTCATTTCAAATCCTCTCCTTAAACTCTTTAAAATAACGTCTTGAGATTATCAGCTTTTCCGGACGGTTCTTAAGAAACGCTATATAATTCCCGCTGAACTCTGCCTGAATCGATTTTACAAAATCAATATTTACTATCGTACTTTTTGAGATCTGCACAAAGGATGATCTGTCCAGTCTGCTGCTGATCTCATACAGACGCATCCTTGAAGTGAAGCTTTCACTTTCTGTGTAAATCTCGACTTTATCCGCTGCTGATGCGATAAACACAATATCTCTGCAGTCGATAAAGCATGAGTCCCCGTCAGAAGCAACCTCCAGCCGCCTAACAGCAGCCGGCGCCTTTATCCTTGCAATAAGTCCTGCTACCTCCGGACTCGACAGATCTCCTCTGATGATAACCTCCGGTTCAGCCAGCTCCATATCCTCCAGTATCAGCTTCATTGATACCTCCTTTTTCCCTGTCCTTAAGAACTGTGCTCATTATACAGCAACAGATTATTTTGTGTACTTCAAATCGCTAAGCGGTCAAAAAACGCCCGTAACAGGATAAAAACATACTATTTTTGTAAGAAGTATACTATAATTTACGTGTATCCACCCCCTTTACGGATCACATCAGCGTCACAACATATTACTGACAAAAAGAGAACGTGTGTCCGTCCCTTTACGGTATCACATTGATCGCTGTATTCCCAAAGGGATGGATTCTGTTTGTATGAGACAGCTCTTTCGTTTCAGTACAAACCACTCCCACAGAAAAATACTAAGGAAGATCAACATGAAACTCAAGCTCACTATACTTATAACTGTTCTTGCGGTAACCGCTGCAATTTCAGCCTGTTCCAAATCAGACGCCTTCCCCGAAAAACAGGAAACAATCTCAACCGGCCCTGTAACAAAACCGGCTGACGTTGAAAGTTCTGACGGTACAGCACCTGATGCCTCTGGTAAAAATAACGCTGCCGATGAAATATCCGGGACCGACAATTCTGACAAAAAAGCAAATCCTGACGATACCAATAACTCCGCACAGGATAATCCCGGCGGAAAGTCCGTGACGGAAGCAGACACCGGCACAGACTCAGGCTCTGCCTCAAAAAAACCAGCAGACGCAAAAGACCATTCCGGGACCGCTGCCGCTATAGAAACAAACTCTGCCGACAAAACAGCTCCGACATCTTCTGCGACCCGCGAAACAGTATCTGAACACAAATCACCGGAAGCAGAGACCGAAACAGCTGCTGAAAGCCAGTCTCCCACACAGCATGAATCTGCCGCCGACATACCCGGTTCCCTTCCGGCAGAGACGATCTATGTCCCTGATAACAACAATGATATGGGCTGCATCGATGACGGCCTGACCTGGTAAAATTATGAACACTGATCACGGAAAACGGATATCTCTTTCATACATACGTGTCATCGCAACATGCTGTGTCGTCCTGCTGCACACCTGCTACATGGCGGTCTCACTCTACGGCCAAAGTATTTCTGCTGCAGAACGTATAGGAAGTCTGACCGTCACACACCTTATGATGTCTGCAGTACCCTGCTTTGTGATGGTCACGGGCGCACTTCTGCTCGACCCCAAAAAGGAAATCCCCATAAAGCGGCTTTTTTCACGCTACATTCTCAGGATCCTGCTCGCGCTGGTTATATCAAGCCTCGTTTATAAGCTTTTCGATATCGTCATGAGCCGCGGTACAGAGCCATTTTCCGGAGCCGCTCTTTACGACTGTATCCGCAAGCTGCTCACCGGAACCGGCTGGTCCCATCTGTGGTATCTGTATATGCTAGTCGCATTGTACCTTCTTATGCCGGTTTTCAAAGCAGTAACAAAAGCATGTAATGACTCGTCTCTCAGGTATATAATTATCATCGGCTTCATATTCACCTGTCTTTTTCCAATATTAAGAAAAGCAGGGGGAACTTCGGCTTTTTATATTGATCTCGCTACAGTCTACCCGATATATCTGTTAACAGGCTATGTCATCTCCCGGAAAATACTGGATGTCAGCAGGTTTTCTCTGCCTATGGTCGTTATGGGAGCGGCCGGTATTGCTGTGGCTTCATACCTGCGCTACTCAAAGGAGCTTGAATTCTTTGACTGTCTCCTCGGATATTCATCTCCCCTGACTTTTATTGCCTCTGCGGGCTTGTTCTCTCTGCTCATTGATAAGGAACAACTTTGCACACTTTCTTCAAAACTGATTTCAGCAATAGATCCTGTATCGCTGGAGATATATCTGATACACATAATCTTCCTGAGACTTATCCTGCGATATATGCAGATCGATCCATTCTGCGGCAATCCGCTTACTGTGCTCTGCATGTTCACAATAACAGCACTGTCCCTTGCAGTATCTGCTCTTTTGGGGCATGCCATAAAACTGCTCCTTTCAGTTATGCGAAAGAAATTCAGGAAAACCAGCATCTGATTGTGATTCGCTCTCAGCCTGCAGCTGCATCCAATACCATCCTTTCATTTGGAGTGGTATATGGGGGGACGTGGTATATTGCGGCACCGCTGCAGTGTTTATCTGTCTTTCGCTGTATGCGTACTCAATCAATACCGTCTTGCGTT
>DCHJ01000082.1:0-636 GCA_002314805.1 Lachnospiraceae bacterium UBA1755
GAAGATGGGCATGGTTTTCCAGCATTTCAATCTTTTCCCGCATATGAACATCCTGCAGAACATGACTCTTGCACCGGTGCAGCTGGGTAAGCTGACACAGGCGGAAGCAGACAGCAAGGCGATGGAGCTGCTTAAGAGAGTCGGTCTTGAGGACAGATCAGATGCATATCCGACGCAGCTGTCCGGCGGTCAGAAGCAGAGAGTTGCGATCGTAAGAGCCCTCATGATGGAACCGGATGTGATGCTCTTTGATGAGCCTACATCGGCTCTCGACCCTGAGATGGTAGGAGAGGTTCTTGATGTTATGAAGGAGCTTGCCGCAATGGGCATGACAATGGTGGTCGTGACCCATGAGATGGGCTTTGCAAAGGAAGTTGCAGACAGAGTGCTGTTCATGGCAGACGGAAAGCTCCTGGAGGAGGGTACTCCTCAGAAGGTATTCGGAGATCCGCAATGCGACAGACTTAAGGATTTCCTCAGCAAGGTACTGATATAATGATATCGGAAAAGCAATCAGGCATTGTATAGATTTTAAAGATAAAATAATTAGTTCAAAGGAGAGACTAAGATGGATAAGAGTAAGATCAAAAAGGTTGTTCTGGCATATTCAGGCGGACTTGATACAAGTATCATCAT
>DCHJ01000082.1:712-24937 GCA_002314805.1 Lachnospiraceae bacterium UBA1755
CAGGCAGACGAGCTTGACGGACTTGAGGAAAAGGCGTTAAAGACAGGCGCAAGCAAGCTCATCGTTGCAGATCTTGTAGACGAGATGGTTGATGATATCATCATTCCGGCACTCAAGATGGATGCAAAGTATGAGACATACCTCCTTGGTACGGCATTTGCACGTCCCGTGATCGGCAAGAAGCTTGCAGAGATCGCCAAGGCTGAAGGCGCTGATGCTATCGTACACGGCGCAACAGGCAAGGGCAACGATCAGGTTCGTTTCGAACTGGCGATCAAGCGCTGGGCTCCGGAGATCCCGGTTATCGCACCGTGGCGTGAGTGGGATATCAAGAGCCGTGATGAGGAGATCGACTACGCAGAGGCCCACAATGTACCTCTTAAGATCAGCCGTGAGACCAACTATTCCAAGGATAAGAACTTATGGCACTTAAGCCATGAGGGTCTTGATCTTGAAGATCCGGCCAACGAGCCGCAGTATACAAAGAAGGGCTTCCTTGAGATGGGAGTTGCTCCCGAGCAGGCACCGGATGAGCCCACATATGTAACTATCGATTTTGAGGCAGGCGCACCTGTGGCACTTAATGGCGAGAAGATGAAGGCTTCTAAGATCATCGAAAAGCTCAATGCCATCGGCGGAGCCAACGGCATCGGTATCATCGACATCGTAGAGAACCGTCTCATCGGCATGAAGGACCGCGGCGTATACGAGACTCCCGGCGGATCGATCCTTTACTTTGCACATGAGCATCTGGAGATGCTTACAGTTGACAAGGATACGCTTCACGAGAAGCAGAAGCTTGCAGTTGATTTCGCAGATCTTATCTACAACGGCAAGTGGTATTCACCTCTTCAGGAGGCACTTACAGCATTTGCCAACGAGAGCAACAGGCATGTCACAGGCAGCGTAAAGCTTAAGCTCTACAAGGGCAACATCATCCCTGCAGGCACAACTTCACCTTACTCACTCTACAGTGAGGACATCGTAACCTTCGGTGATTCAGACTTCAACCAGGCTGAGGCAGCAGGCTTCATCAACATCTGGGGTCTTCCCACAGTGGTTCAGGCTCTCCGCGAGAAAGGCCAGCTCAAGTAATAATCGGCACGGAGGGATCTGCCCGGGGCGGGTCACACAGCTCCTGTGCAGAAAGTCCGGAAGCAATCGGATGACAGGGTCACTGCTCTGCGGCAGCGTTTCCGACGGCAAAGCTTCCGACGGCAGAGCTTCCGACGGCAAAGCTCCCGACGGCAAAGCAGGGAAAAGATAAAGTGAAAGAGTCTGACATCTGATAAAACAGACGCAAAACGAATAAAAACTGTGATACAATAAAGCTGTTATCACAACTAAAAAGGGGACGGATATTTCGTCCCCTTGAATTTACAGAAACATAGAGAATAGTGTGAAAGAAAGCAGTACTTTCATTACTGTTTATGCCGCAGCCTGGCGGCGGAATGGAGACTATTATGAAACTATGGGCAGGCCGCACCAGCGGAGACATCGATCAACTCGCAGACGTACTCAACTCATCCATCGGCATCGACAGCCGCATGTACCGTCAGGACATTACGGGCAGCATCGCGCATGCAAGGATGCTGGGCAGACAGGGCATCATACCTGCAGACTGTGCAGACAGCATCGTGACGGGCCTTGAGGGTATCCTGGCAGATATTGAGGCGGGGAAGCTGGCTATCGATATGACTGCGGAGGACATACATACCTTTGTGGAGCAGGAACTCACTATGCGCATAGGAGATGCAGGAAAGATGCTGCATACAGCCCGCAGCCGCAACGATCAGGTCGCACTGGATACACGCATGTACGTGAGAGATGAATTGCGGGTGCTCATAGCAGCTGCGCAGGAGGTGATCGAGGTACTGTGCAGGCTGGCCGAGGACAATGCCGACAAGGTAATGCCCGGCTATACACATCTGCAGAGAGCGCAGCCCATACTTTTCTCACATCAGATACTGGCATACGCATGGATGCTGAAGAGAGACATAGGGAGGATGGAGGATGCCATAAAGAGGATCAACATATCACCGATCGGCTCATGCGCACTTGCAGGGACCACCTATGACACAGACAGAAGATTTGAAGCTCGGGAGCTTGGCTTTACGGATATCTGTCTTAATTCGATCGACGGAGTAAGCGACAGGGATTTCTGCCTTGAGACTATGTCGGCGCTTGCCATCCTGCAGATGCATCTTTCGCGCTTTGCGGAGGAGCTCATCCTGTGGACAAGCTGGGAGTTTAAGTTCATCGAACTCGGTGATGCATATACGACAGGCTCATCCATCATGCCCCAGAAGAAGAACTCCGATATGGCAGAGCTGGTAAGGGGCAAGACCGGAAGAGTATACGGAGACCTCAATACGCTTCTTGTTGCTCTCAAGGGACTGCCGCTTGCATATAACAAGGATATGCAGGAGGATAAGGAAGCGACCTTCGATGCAATAGATACAGTAAAGCTCTGCCTTAAGGTCATGGCAGGCATGCTCGCATCCATGAAGGTGCGCGGCGACAGCATGCTCAGGGCAGCTCAGACGGGCTTTATCAATGCAACAGATCTGGCAGATTATCTTACAAAGAAGGGCATGCCTTTCAGGACAGCATATAAGCTCTGCGGTGAGATAGTTGCGGAATGCAATGCCGAAGGTATCATCCTTGAAGATTATCCGCTGGAGAGATATAAAGCAAAGAGTGAACTCTTTGATGAAGATGTATATAAAGAAATAGATCTGAACGTATGCGTCGCAAAGAGGATATCGGAAGGCGGTACTTCAAGGGGATCGGTGATGAAACAGATCGAGACGTTGCGCAGGATGACTTTACTGTCATGAGCAGGGGTGATTCAGAAAACAGATAATGTGAAAAACGGGGTGCAGGCGGCACCCCGTTTCTTATAGGACTGATACATAACTACGGTTTCACTTATGACTGATTCATTTATGGCTGATTCATGTATAGCTGATTCGTTTATGACTGTTTTTTGTGACTGATTCATTAATGATTGATTCATCGATGACGGAGCGGTTTATGAAGGCTTCTTCGGTGACTGCTGCTCGGTTTCTTTGTTTATCCCGCCATTGAAAAACCGACGGTTTGCATCCTTGAAGAAGCTTACAGCCATGATGATGAGCACGATCCCGATCGGCAGAGCGGCTATGATAGATACCGTCTGCAGGTTGACCATGGAGCTCTCAGTAAAAAGGAGTGCGATCGGAAGAAGGATCAGCAGGATCGCCCACAATAATCGCAGTCCCTTCTTCGGTTCCTCATCAGTCTCAAGATCCCTGGTGGAGTAGGAAGCCGCAACCAGCGAGATGGAATCAAAGCTTGTTGCATAAAATGCTATCATCAGGAAGATGACGATCACGTGTACTATCTGACTGACAGGGAGTGTGTCGATTATTGCGATGATTGTTGAGTAAAGATCTCCTGTGGATGCATACATGCCTATGAGGTCAAGCCTGCCGAGCATCTGCAGCCCAAGTCCGTAATTTCCCAGAACGATGAATGAGAGATACGATCCCGCAAGACCAAAGCCCCAGCAGCCCAGTACCACCTGACGGACCGTGCGGCCCTTGCTGATCTGACCGATAAAGAAAGGTGTCGCGATACACCATACCATCCAGTATGCCCAGTAGAAGAAGGTCCAGCTCTGAGGGAAGCCTGTAAGGCGCAGCGCATCTGTCTTTGTGCTTAGACCTATGAAGTTCTGAGCCACGCTGCCGATCGCTGTAATTCCGGTCTCAATGATATAACGGGCCTCACCGCCTGCAAAAAATACATATGCGAGCAAGGCAAACATGATATATATGCAGGTTTTAGCCAGCCATGAGATTGCACCCATGCCCTTGAATACGCATACGCTGTAGATGATACAGATGATCACAAGTACGCAGATGTCGATTGCCGGACTATAGATAATGCCGGTGATACGGCAGAAGCACTGCGATACGAGTGGGGTTGCCAGTGAGAAAGTGGTTGCGGTACCGGCGATAAGCGCGATGACGGCAATAAAGTCAATGAGTCTGCCGGGCCATCTGTCGGTCCATTTACCGAGTACGGGGCGGCATGCTTCAGAGTAGTTGCGTTTATTGACCTTGCGTACGTAGAGCATATAGCCGAAGACCACTGCAGTTACGCAGTAGAAAGCCCACGCGGTAGGACCCCAGTGAAAAAGCGGGAAGGAGCTTGCCCAGTCCTGTATGCTGCCGAAATTGGAAATATAGTCTTCATTGGCATAGAGCAGCCATTCACAGAAGGAATAAAAGACGATGTCTGCGGCTATACCTGCTGTGAACATCATGGCGCCCCACTGGAAATTGCTGTAAAGCGGTTTTTCGTCAGGCGCGCCCAGTCTGATCCTGCCATATTTGGAGAAGATGAGAAAAAGTGATACACCTACGGCACCGAGCCCCATGAACAGATAGAAGCTGCCCAGGTCATCACCCACAAATTTCCTTATGCTGCCCAGAACGCTGTATGAACCTTCCGGGAATGCCACGAAAAGTACGCACAGAGCCACTACAAAAACAAATGGAATTATTATTATGGGCCAGTTGATACTGTGCCCTTTAATATGCTTTTTGTTCAAAATAGCCTCCAAAAACTGATTTTTGAACATTATACAACGAAATATGCTCCTACGCAAGGAATAATTGCTGAGTGTCCCAGCGGGAGTCCCTGACATACAATTACACATTGATCAGCGGTCCCGTAAGACGTAAAAATAAAGAAAGCTGAGAAAGGGGAAATCGTTTTCCCGTTATATTGGAAATCTTATGACCGTATTACGACAATACAGCATAGGAAGTCTGTATTATGGCCGCTATGACAGAGAAAAACGGGACGCCAATAAGAAGGTTGAGATAAGGTTGAGAGAAGAATCCTGTGATTGTAGAAAAAAGTCTGTGAAAACATTATAATGTGCATAGCAAATATTGATCCTGCGGATGGTTTGCTGTCAAGTACCGTAATGACCGGAGCAGTGAGGAGTATCATATTGATATATGCTGTTACGACCGGAACAGTACGGAGTATCATGCTGATAATCACCGTTATGGCCGGAACAGTGAGGAGTGTCTTATGGATATATAATACCGTGCAGGATCATGAAAAAAGAAGGAGAGAATATGAAGGATAAGGATTGTATCTTTTGTCTGCTTGCGGGCGGGGATATCCCGACAGCAAAGGTTTATGAGGATGATGACGTGGCGGTGATACTGGATGCCGGTCCTGCAACAAGGGGACATGCGCTGGTACTGCCAAAGGATCATTATAAGAATATCACAGAGGTACCTGAGGCTCTTGCCGGAAAGCTGGTTGCTGTGGCCGGTAAGGTCGGCAATGCGCAGATGAAGGCGCTTGGGGCTCTGGGCTTTAATGTGGTCATCAATACCAATGAGGCAGCAGGCCAGACGGTATTCCATGCCCATGTGCATGTGATCCCGCGCTACGGCAATGATACTGTCATGGGATGGGAGCCTCATCAGGCCGATATGGAGGAGAACGCCGGGATTGCCAAAGAGCTTGCCGCTGCGTTATAATCAGGTTATGAAGATAATTTTGACAGGAGGGGGTACCGCAGGGCATGTGACCCCCAATATTGCATTGCTGCCGGGTCTTAGGGAGATGGGCTTTGAGATCTCCTATATAGGCTCTTATAACGGCATGGAAAAGGCGCTTGCAGAGGCTCAGGGTATAGTGTATTTCGGTATCGACAGCGGCAAGCTGCGCCGTTACCATGACTGGAAGAATCTCACGGATCCCTTACGTGTGCAGCACGGACTGCATGAAGCCAGGAGGATACTAAAGGAGGAGAAGCCGGATATCGTCTTTTCAAAGGGTGGTTTTGTCAGTGTGCCTGTAGTAGTGGCAGCGGCACAGATGAAGATCCCGGTCATCATCCACGAATCTGATATGACACCGGGACTGGCCAATAAGATCAGCTTCAGGTCAGCATCAAAGATCTGCTGCAACTTCCCTGAGACCATGAAATACCTGCCGGAGGATAAGCGCGTGCTGACGGGCTGTCCCATCAGGCAGGAGCTCATGCATGGTGACAAAGAGACGGCACGCAGGCTGGCGGGCTTTGAGGATGAAAGACCGGTCATCATGGTCATCGGCGGAAGTCTGGGCAGCGTAGCTGTCAACAGGCTGGTGAGGGAATCACTTCCCAGACTGCTTGATACCTATAACGTGGTACACCTCTGCGGCAAGGGCAATGTTGACGAGTCTCTGGCAGGGCTTAAGGGCTATAAGCAGTATGCCTATGTGACAGACCATCTCAAGGATTTCTTCGCGCTGGCAGATGTTGTGATCTCAAGGGCAGGAGCCAATGCCATCTGCGAGATACTGGCACTGCATAAGCCCAATATCCTCATACCGCTCGGTACCGCCGGATCAAGAGGTGATCAGCTCCTCAATGCGAGATCCTTTGAAGTACAGGGGCTGTCCACGGTGCTTAAGGAGGATGAGACAACATCAGAGCAGCTCTGCAGGACGATAGATGAGGTCTATGCCGACAGGGAGGACTGGGCCTTCCGCATGGAGGCAAGCCAGCTGGATACGGGAGTTGAAAATGTGCTTGCGCTCATCAGGCAGATGCTGGGTATAAAATAAGGTCACGGCGGCCAAGGGTATTTGTACAAAGCGGGACAGCCGGATGTGAAAGAAGAAAATGTACCGGCGCTCATCAGGCAGATGCCGGGTACAGGATAAGGTCACGGCGGCCAAGGGTATTTGTACAAAGCGGGACAGCCGGATGTGAAAGTAGAGAATGTACCGGCGCTCATCAGGCAGATGCCGGATATAAGATAAGGCAGTACAGGGTCTTGTGCACGGAAGTGGGCCTCAAATACGAATTAAAGATACACGGAGGAAAAGATGATTAAGGTTGATTACAGTTATGCAGGAGAATTTATAAGTGATGCCGAGCTTGAGGCCATCAGACCTGAGGTCGAGGCAGCAAGGGATACTCTGGTGAAGGGTACAGGAGAAGGCAATGATTTCACAGGCTGGGTAGATCTGCCGGAAAAATATGACAGGGCTGAGTATGCCCGCATCAAGGCAGCGGCTGAGAAGATCCGCAGTGACAGTGAGGTGCTCCTTGTGATCGGTATCGGAGGATCCTATCTCGGAGCAAGGGCTGCTATTGAGGCTTTGGGCGGCACCTTTGACCGCCACGTCATCTTCTGCGGCAACAATATTTCCGCAAAGTATACTCAGGATGTCATTGACTATATTAAGGGCAGAGATTTTTCTATCAATGTGATTTCAAAGTCGGGTACGACCACTGAGCCGGCTATCGCATTCAGGCTTTTCAAGAAGCTCCTTGAGGACAGATACGGCGCTGCAGAGGCTGCAAAGCGCATCTATGCCACCACAGATAAGGTAAGGGGAGCTCTCAAGACCATGGCAGACGGCAGCGGCTATGAGACCTTCGTAGTGCCGGATGATGTGGGCGGACGCTATTCGGTGCTTACTGCAGTTGGACTCCTTCCGATCGCAGTGGCAGGAGTGGATATCGATGCGCTTATGGCAGGAGCACAGGCAATGCGCAGGGAGTGCCTTGAGAAGGAGTACATGGATAACGAGGCTCTTAAGTATGCGGCTCTCAGAAATATCCTGCACCGCAAGGATAAGTCAGTGGAGATACTTGTCAACTATGAGCCGTGTCTGCACTTTGTATCAGAGTGGTGGAAGCAGCTCTACGGAGAGAGCGAGGGCAAGGACAAAAAGGGTATCTATCCTTCAAGCGTGGATTTCACGACTGATCTGCACAGTCTGGGACAGTTTGTACAGGACGGCAGCCGTATCATGTTTGAGACGGTGCTCAATGTCGTAAACAACGGTACGTCAATCGTGGTTGGCAGTGATGAAAAGAATCTGGACGGACTCAACTATCTGGCAGGTAAAGAGATGGATTTCGTCAATAAGGCTGCAATGCAGGGCACGATCCAGGCACATACAGACGGAAAGACACCTAACCTTAAGGTGGATATGGACAGGCTTGATGCATACAATCTGGGTGAGCTCTTCTATATGTTTGAATTTGCCTGCGGAGTTTCGGGCTATGTACTGGGTGTAAATCCATTCAATCAGCCTGGTGTTGAGATGTATAAGCGCAACATGTTCAAGATCCTTGGCAAGCCGGGGTATTGATCGGGGAGCCATATACAGGGAGTAAACCCGTCAGATCAGCCGGGTGCAGCGATGTATAAGCGCAGTATGTTCAAGATCCTTGGCAAGCCGGGGTATTGACCGGGGAGCCATGTACAGGGAGTAAACCCGTCAGATCAGCCGGGTGCAGGGTTGAACAAGCGCAGTGTGTTCAAGATCCCCGGCAAGCGGGGTATTGATCGGGGAGCCATGTGCCGGGAGTAAACCCGTCAGATCAGCCGGGTGCAGAGTTGTATAAGCGCAGTGTGTTCAAGATCCTTGGCAAGCCGGGGTATTGATGGCTGTGCCATACTGTGGCAGGCAGTGAGTCAGTGCGGAGCGGATGAAGACTGCGGAATGCGCACCCGCAATTCATAAATATGATTCTTTCGTTTTACAGTCCTGAGACGAAGGCCGTCAGCAGGGCATCGGGAATGCAGGTCCGTCGCCGCAAGGTGAAGGGCGGTTAAAGATACACAGGAGTCAGGGAGATGACCCCGGTTCATCCGGCAAAGGAGTGGTTATGGATCCTAATACAAATGTGAATGAGTTCTTAGAGGCTGCCAAGGCTGCTATTGCGCAGGCAGGAGCGATCGGTGCGGAGACTGCCGGTCTCAGGAAGGAACGGGAAGAGGCTGAAAACAGGGTCAACGGGCTGAAAAAGGATCAGTCTGAACAGATTGCTGATACCTGCAGAAGGCGCAGGGCGGAGATCGATAAAACCTATGGAGCGGAGCTCGACAAGTGCAATGTCCAGCTCAAAAAGGCTCAGCAGCGCAGGGAAAAGGCCAGGAATCAGGGCATGAAGGAAAGGATCGCGGATGAGACTGCGGATATTAAGGCAGATATCAAGGCGATCAATGCAAGGATCAGGGCGGATTTCAAGGCTGAGCATGTGCCGGGCTGCTGCAACAGCAGGTTTTTCGGGGCTTTGTATTTCCCGGACGGGCTAGGGGATGTGCTCATTATTATCATCTCTTTTGCAGTTGCTTTTTTTGTGATACCCTACGGAATGTATAAGCTCTTTTTTGACGGGAGCACCGTGGCACTGGTCATTATTTATATCCTGGATGTGCTCCTTTTCGGAGGCATCTACATCGGGATATCACGGCATACCGTGATGGAGCATGCCGATGTGCTGCGTCAGGCAAAGCTCCGGCGCAGGGAGATCCGGGAGGACCGCAGGAAGATACAGAGCATCATCCGCAGTATTGAGGAGGACGAGAATGAGTCCTGCTACGACCTTGCACAATATGATGACGAGATCGCGCATATCAGGCAGCAGCTGGCAGATATCACCATGAAGAAAAATGAAGCGGTCAGCACCTTTGAGAATGTTACCAGAAATATCATTGCGGATGAGATCATCTCAGCAGGCAGGCCGGCGATAGATGATGCGGAGAAAAGGCTTGGCGATGTGACGGCAAGGTTTACTGCGGCAGAGGCTGCCAGAAAGCAGAAGACAGAGGAGCTGGCCGGGAAATATGAGCCGTACCTGGGCAGGGAATTCATGAGCATTACCAGGATAGAGCGGCTGCAGGCTATCATCAGCCATGGTACGTCAACTAATATCAGCGAGGCGATAGAGGAATATAACAGGCAGTATGACATCTAGGGAAAAGCAGAAAAAACAATTGAGGATGAGCCAGATCAGGGGCGGATTTTACGGCGTCGAGGACGGCGGTGAGAGCCTCATGCGCGAATATGAAAAGCGCAAAAGGATCCGATTCTGGATCATTGCGGGGATGCTCCTTGCAGCCATGATCATTGCGGCTGCTGTCTTCTGGTTCAGCAGATATCACCGATATACATCCTACAGTCTCAAATGGGAAAAGGAGCTGCCGGAGGGAAGCTTTGTAGGCTATGAGCATTTCGGGGATAATGTACTCAAGTATTCACACGACGGGGCCACATATCTGGACAGGTCAGGCACTGAGAGATGGATCGACAGCTACGAGATGAACAATCCCCGTGCCTATGTAAGCGGTGATTATGCCTGCATCTACGATATCCAGGGCTACCAGATCAGGATCTATGATGTGACAGGACAGGTGGGCACGGCGACGACGCTTATGCCCGTCACAAAGGCCGTGGTCTCGGAAGCAGGCAACTGTGCGTCAATACTGGAGGATGATGACGCAAGCTATATCAATTTTTATAAGAAGGACGGTACCGAGCAGGACATTTCGATCAAGACCAGACTGACAGGCGACGGCTATCCCATGGATCTGGCACTTTCGCCGGAGGGGACCCGGCTGATAACGGCATTTGCCTATATGGACGGTACCGCACTCAGATCCAAGGTGGTGTTTTATGATTTCTCGGAAATAGGAAAGAACATTCCCAACAGGCTGGTGGGAGGCTTCGAGGAGCCCTTTAAGGATTCTCTGGTCGCCAGGGTGCGTTTCCTTAATTCCACGTATTCCTATGCTGTGGCGGATACGGGCATATATTTCTTCTCCTCCAGAAACCTCAGTTCTCCGGAGCTCATAAAGGAGCCTGAGACGGGAGAACGCATCGAGAACATCGTAAACTGCGGCAGCGAGGTCGCGGTAATTTACTCGGATCTGGAGACGGATGCACAGGCGGCTGAAAGAGCCCGGGCCCGAAAGGACGGTACAGCCGTGGGCGGAGACCGTACAGGGTCAGGCGGCGCAGACGGAGGCAGCACAGACGGCGGCAGGGTGAAGCCGGATGAAGCTGCGGGTGCGCAGGGGGAGGATGAGGACAGCCAGAGGGCTTTGAAGGATCAGGCTGCGAAAGGTTCCGGAGAAAAGCAGGGAGAAAGTCGGGGAGACAGTCCGGGAGAGAAGGAAGCATACCGGCTGGTGATATACCGCGGTGATGGGTCTGAGGTCCTCAATAAAAAATTTACCTGCGATTATGACCATGTGAATACAGACGGCACATATTTCTATTTCAAAGGTACAGATTCGCTTAATATATTCAATAAGTACGGAATCGTAAAATACTCGGGAAGCATGGAGGATCCGGCATACATGATCACAAAGGCACAGGGGGCAGGCTGCTTCGTCTTCTCGGGAACAAATTATATAAGGGAGTATCAGTTCAAATGATATACATAGGAATAGATCTTGGCGGCACAGCCATTAAATTCGGCAAGGCAGACAGTGAAGGCAATATAATTGAAAAGTGGGAGATACCGACTCCTGAAGACGTGATCTCTGCCATGGCAGGACAGATCAGTTCAAGATGTGATCTGAAGGAAGTGGCAGGCGTAGGAATGACAGTGCCCGGACCCATAAGGGCAGACGGATTTCTGCCGCTCTGTCCCAACGTTGCAGCTCTCAGGGACTGCTATCCGGCACAGATGCTGAAGGCTGCACTGGGAGAAGAAGGGGCACATATCAGATGCGCGGCAGGCAATGACGGCAAGCTGGCAGCACTGGGAGAGTATACCTACGGAGCAGCGAAAAATTACGATTCCTGTATCATGGCTACCATCGGTACGGCTATCGGAGGCGGAGTGATAATAAACGGAAATATGCTTTACGGTGCGCATGATGTGGCCGGAGAGCTTAGCCATATACATGTCAGGGATGATGAGACCGTACAGTGCGGCTGCGGAGGCTATGGCTGCCTTGAGCAGGTATCAAGCGGTACAGGTCTTGTAAGAGAGGCAAGGCGCGCACTGGAAAGGGACGATACGCCGTCTGTGCTGCGGGAGCTGCCTGCGGAGGAGATCACTGCAAAGAAGATACTGGATGCAGGAAAGGCAGGTGATAAGCTGGCAGATGGCGTGGTACGTTTCTGCTTCGGTTTCCTGGGGAGAGCCTTTGCTGCCATGAGCTGTATCGTGGATCCGGAGGTATTCATCCTGGGAGGCGGCGTGTCACGTGCAGGCAGCTACCTCACTGATATCGTCAATGAAGAATATGTCCGTACACTCAAGATATCAAAGATTCCGGCAAAGATACTGCTGGCAGAGCTCGGCAACGATGCCGGGATACTCGGCGCAGTAGCGTGTTTACAGTAGGGACGGTTCTCGTGTAAACACATGTTTACGCGAGAACTATCCACACCATGTGATACAACCGCAGTAAGGACTGAAAGATACCGACAGTCAGTCGGTGAAACCGAGATAAATACTATTTTTATTAGCACTCGCACTTGACGAGTGCTAATTTTGGGTATATAGTATAGTAAACGACGGTGTTCTAAAGAATATAGAACATGCACGACAGTCGAGGGATGAGTGACATGGGGACGGACACGGAGAGCTGACAGGGGGAGCTGACAGGGGGAGCTGACAAGGGGACGGTTCTCGTGTAAAGATACCTTCCTTTACACGAGAACCGTCCCCCTGTCACCCCGTCCCCACATGGAGGGAGGTATCGTATGAATATAGACAGATTTACACAGAAGAGTATTGAAGCGATCAGGAATACTGAAAAGGTGGCACATGACTACGGCAATCAGTCCATAGAGCAGTCTCATCTGCTCATGTCACTTATGCAGCTTGAGGGAAGCCTGATAGGCAGTCTCATAGAAAAGATGGGCACGGACCGCAGCATGTTTGAAAAGGAGGTGGAGGCGGTCATAGGCAGGCTGCCCAAGGTACAGGGCGGACAGGCATATATTGGCAATGATCTTAATAACGTGCTTATCAATGCACAGGATGAGGCCGCAGCCATGGGCGATGAGTATGTGAGTGTGGAGCATCTCATGCTCTGCCTGATCAGATATGCCGACCGCAGCATGAAGGAGCTTTTCAGAAAGTACAAGATCACAAGAGAGAGCTTCCTCAAGGTATTAAGCGAGGTAAGGGGTAACCAGCGTGTGACAAGTGATAATCCCGAGGCGACCTATGATACGCTCAATAAATACGGTCAGGATCTGGTGAAAAGGGCAAGAGATGCAAAGCTTGACCCGGTCATCGGACGGGACGCAGAGATACGTCAGACGATCCAGATACTGAGCAGAAAGACCAAGAACAATCCGGTACTCATAGGTGAGCCCGGTGTCGGCAAGACGGCAGTAGTAGAAGGTCTTGCGCAGCGTATTGCCAAGGGAGATGTGCCCGTATCATTAAGGGATAAGCAGCTTTTTGCCCTTGATCTTGCAAGCCTTGTGGCAGGAGCAAAATACAGAGGCGAATTTGAGGAAAGACTCAAGGCTGTCCTGGAAGAGGTAAAGAAATCAGAGGGAAAGATAATCCTTTTCATCGATGAGCTCCATACAATCGTCGGAGCAGGAAAGACAGAGGGGGCGATGGATGCAGGAAATATGCTCAAGCCTATGCTGGCACGTGGTGAGCTTCATTGCATCGGCGCCACCACTCTTGACGAATACAGAAAGTACATCGAGAAGGATGCGGCTCTGGAACGGCGTTTCCAGCCCGTACTGGTAGGGCAGCCCACTGTAGAGGATACTGTCTCGATCCTGAGAGGACTTAAGGAGCGTTATGAGAATTTCCATCATGTTAAGATATCCGACGGCGCTCTGGTCGCTGCAACAGCCCTGAGCAACAGGTATATCACAGACAGGTTCCTGCCGGACAAGGCCATCGATCTGGTCGATGAGGCATGCGCGCTTGTAAGGACAGAGATGGATTCAATGCCGGCAAAGCTGGATGAGCTCAGAAGGAAGTGCATGCAGCTGGAGATCGAGGAGGTAGCGCTTAAGAAGGAAACAGACAGCCTGAGCAGAGAGCGGCTTTCCTCACTTCAGGCAGAGCTTGCGGAGCTGCACAGTCAGTTTGACGCAATGCAGGCCCAGTGGGAGAACGAAAAAGCATCGCTTGAGAAGCTCGCGTCTCTCCGCCAGCAGAATGAAGACCTTAACAATGAGATACAGGCCGCACAGCGCAATTATGATTTTGAAAAGGCCGCCGAGTTACAATATGGTGCGCTCCCGCAATTACAGAAGGAGCTTGCGGAAGAGGAAGCGCGTATAAAGAAGTCAGGACCTGTGCTGGTGCATGAATCTGTAACCGAGGACGAGATCGCCGGCATCATATCAAGATGGACAGGGATACCCGTAAGCAAGCTCAACGAATCCGAGAAGAGCAAGACTCTGCATCTGGACGGGGTGCTGCATAAGAGAGTCGTGGGTCAGGATGAAGCGGTAGAGAAGGTTGCGGAGTGCATCCAGAGGAGCAAGGCCGGTATCAAGGATCCAAGTAAGCCGATCGGTTCCTTCCTCTTCCTCGGTCCTACCGGTGTGGGTAAGACAGAGCTGGCAAAGAGCCTTGCAGAGGCACTCTTTGACGATGAGAGCAATATGGTGCGTATCGATATGAGTGAATATATGGAGAAGTTCTCCGTATCCAGACTTATCGGAGCGCCTCCCGGATACGTGGGCTACGACGAGGGCGGACAGCTGACGGAGGCAGTGCGCAGGAAGCCCTATTCGGTGGTGCTCTTTGATGAGATCGAGAAGGCTCATCCGGATGTGTTCAATATCCTGCTTCAGGTGCTCGATGACGGACGTATCACAGATTCGCTGGGCAAGACAGTGGATTTCAAGAACACAATTATCATCATGACCTCCAATATCGGCGCAGGATACCTCATAGACGGGATCGGCTGTGACGGAGAGATCAGGGATGAAGCACAGAGCGCTGTGATGGATGAGCTGCGCAGTCATTTCCGCCCCGAGTTCCTCAACAGACTTGACGAGATAATCATGTTCAAGCCCCTTACCCGTGACAATATAGGCGGCATCATCGACCTTATCGTCAGAGACGTCAACAAGAGACTTGCGGCGCAGGAGCTCAGTATTGAATTGACCGCTCCTGCAAAGAAGTATATAATTGATAACGGTTACGATCCTGTGTACGGAGCACGTCCTCTCAGGCGTTATGTACAGAAATACGTTGAGACGGCAGCCGCAAAATTGATCCTGGGCGAAGGCGAGCTCCATCAGGGCGACGTGATCAAATTTGACGTCAAGGACGGCGAACTGGCCGCAGACATCACACGATAATGCATACCGGCGGTTTTGGCAGCTGCTCCGGTCCTGTACCGGAAAGCGGAAGACAGGTGAATTGCGGGTGTGAAGGGCTAAGGAGCCGGAAACGGTAAACGGTCATGATAAGGTTTCTGCTTTGCATAATAGAACTGCTCATATACTTCGTCATAATGATACCTGTGATGCTCATAGCAGTCCTGGTAAGGATCGGGTCGAAGAGACAGGCACACAGGCTGATCCAGGCATTCCTCAGGACGGAATTCAGAGTACTCATGTGGCTGACAGGCTGCAGGGTGACTGTAAACGGGGGAGACAATATCCCGGTGATCGCCGCAGACGGCATGTCGGTGGAGCCCTGTCTTTTCGTTGCAAATCACAGGAGTATATTTGATATAGTTCTTGCCTATGCCTATACAAGGCAGCTGCTCTCCTTCGTGGCAAAGAAGGAGGTCAGAGGCATACCGCTGGTTGGCTGGCTCATGGCACTTATGAACGGAGTATTCCTTGACCGGCGTGATCTCAGACAGGGTCTTGAGAGCATAAACAAGGCACAGTCCCTGATCACTGATTCAAGGATATCAGTATGGATATTCCCGGAGGGCACAAGGTCAAAGGGTGAGGATGAGAGAGACCTCCTTGAATTCAAACCGGGCAGCTTCAGGGCAGCGACCAGGACAGGCGCACCCATAGTGCCGGTACTGCTCTCAGGTACAAGAGAGATATTTGAAAGCCATCTGCCGTGTATAAGACCGTGCAATGTAAGCATCACCTACGGACAGCCGGTATGGCCGGACGAGCTGGATGACGAGGAAAAAAAGCATATCGCAGAATATTTCAGGGAGCTGATCAGAGAAATGTGACGGCAGCTGCATTCCAGAAGCGCATCGGAGAGATCCGGTGCGCTTCTGGTTGTGCGTCATAGCTAAGCTCTGACAGATTATTACGTCGGTACGGTCATCTGTGAAAAAGACAGGATACAGACCCGCATCGCAACAGCCGGCAGTATGGCTGCGGACAGGGAAAAAGAGGTTGACAGGCACCGGCAATCATGCTAGTATAATATTCGTGTTAGCACTTTAGCACGATAAAGCGATAAAACGCAGGCGATCTGTCCGGGTCAATGTGCGCAGAAGGGAGCCCTGGGGAGAAGGGGACGCACGAGACGTACGGCAGGACACGATCGTAATAAAAAACAGAAACAAAGAGGAAAAGTATTATGAAAAAGATTTTAGCAGTAGTTTTGGCAGCAGTAATGGTTATCTCACTTGCAGCATGCGGCGCAGCGTCCAAGGCAGAGCCGGAGAAGAAGGAAGCCGCAGCAGCAGAGGCTCCTGAGAAGAAGGAAGCAGCAGAGGAGACAGCAGCACCTGAAGAGAAGGCAGCACCTGAAGAGAAGGCAGAGGAGACAGCCGTAGCAGCAGAGGATGACACAGCAGAAGCAAGGACCTTCATCATGGGAATCGATCCGGAGTATCCTCCGTTCTCATATCTCGGTGATGACGGCGAATACACAGGCTTTGACGTAGAAGTGTGCAAGGCAGCCTGCGACAAGCTCGGCTGGGATTTCGAAGTATTCGGAGTAAACTGGGATGAGAAGCTTGTGCAGCTTGATTCCAACGAGTGTGACTGCGTATGGTCAGGCATGACGATCCTTGATTCAATGAAGGAGTCAGGATATGTTATCTCAGCGCCGTACTATGACAATACACAGGTACTCCTTGTAAAGACAGACAGCGGCATCGCATCATCAGCAGACTGCGCAGGCAAGAGCGTAGCAGTACAGCTCGGCACATCAGGTGAGGCACTCCTCAACGGAGACCTTGCAGACCTTGCAGCTACATTCGGCGAGCTCGTGACCTGCGACAGCTTCCTTAAGTGCTTCACAGAGCTCGACGGCGGAGCAGTAGACGCAGTATTCGTTGACCTTCCTGTTGCAAAGGCATACGCAGAGGGCAAGGACGGCTACACTATCATCGACGAAGGTCTCGGAGCTGAGCAGTACGGTATCGCATTCCGTTCAGGCGATCAGGCACTCTGTGACGCGATCGACGGAGCAGTGCAGGAGCTCGTAAAGGACGGCACATACGCTCAGATCGCAGACAAGTATCCCGACATCAAGAACAATCTGCTCTTCTTACAGTAAAGAGGAATTGCGGGTGCGCAGGGCCGCAGCGTGGCTTTGCAGAAAATAAACAGAATCAATACCGTTCCCGGGGGATATCTGTCCCTCGGGAATTTGGTCGCTTAAAGGGAAGCCGGAAAACTTCGGGTGATCGCCGCTGACCGGGATGGTCAGCACTGAAAATTGATTTCAGGATCGCAGGAAAGCCGGGACACAGCCCGCAGGCAGAAAGAGAGAAATTTATGACACTAGGCACAATGATACTCAAGATGGGCGAAGGAATGGGGAAGACATGCGCGATCTTCTTCCTGACACTCCTTTTCTCGCTCCCGCTGGGAATGCTGGTAGCATTTCTCAGGATGAGCAAAAACAAAGTGATCTCAGCAATAACCAGATTCATCATTTCCGTGCTGCGAGGCACACCGCTCATGCTCCAGCTGCTTGCAGTAACCTACGGACCATACTACATCTTCGGAGCAACCGTATCAAGAAACAAGCTCATCCCGGTAGTAATCGCATTCTCGATCAATTATGCGGCATACTTTGCTGAGATCTACAGAGGCGGCATAGAATCCATGAGCCCGGGACAGTATGAGGCGGCAAAAATACTGGGCTATTCCAAAGGGCAGACCTTCCTGCGCATCATACTCCCCCAGGTATTCAAGAGGATACTCCCGAGTATTACCAACGAGGTAGTTACTCTGGTCAAGGATACATCCATCGCATTTACCGTTTCCTATCAGGAGATGTTTACCATCGGCAAGCAGATCGCCAACTCGCAGACCAGCTTCGTACCGTTTATAGTAGCCGGTGTATTCTACTTTGCATTCAATGCTATTGTGGACTTCATCATGGGACGTGTCGAGAAGAAACTCGATTATTACAAATAAGGAGGACGGAATATGAAGATGTTGGAAATGAAGAATATCAGGAAGTCCTTCGGTGAGCATGAGGTACTTAAAGACATCTCAGTGAGTGTGGGGTCAGGAGAGATCGTCAGCATCATAGGACCCTCCGGTTCCGGCAAGACGACTCTCCTGCGCATAGCAACCGCTCTGGAAACTCTGGACAGCGGTACCGTGCAGTATGCGCCGGATGCCCATTTCGGGCTTGTGTTCCAGCAGTTCAATCTCTTCCCGCATATGAGCTGCCTGCAGAATGTCACAGATGCACCGATACATGTGTTAAAGAAGACAAAGGAAGAAGCCGAAGAGCAGGCCATGAAGCTATTAAAGCGCATGGGGCTTGAAGGAAAGGAAAAGCTATATCCGTACCAGCTTTCGGGAGGACAGCAGCAGAGAGTTGCCATAGCAAGAGCTCTTGCCACCGACCCGGATATCCTCTTTTTTGACGAACCGACTTCGGCACTTGACCCGGAACTTACCGCAGAGGTGCTGAAGGTGATCAAATCACTTGCAGATCTGCACATTGCAATGGTCATCGTAACTCACGAGATGGCATTTGCCAGAGATATCTCAGACAGGGTCATCTTCATGGATCAGGGAATGATCGCTCTGGAGGGTACACCTGACCAGGTATTTGACTCCGACAGCGAGAGAGCAGTAGCCTTCCTGGGGAGATATAATAATATCTGAGTACACGGGAACGGTCGCAAGGCAGGGCATAAGGTCTGTGAGGAAGGCAAAGACAGACGGTAAGTCAGAGGTGAAGTCAGACAGGCGGTCAGGCGGTAGGGAGAGATAAGGATCGGGGAAGCCTGTTGGGCAAGAATGATCCGGAATGAAGATTGGCATTGCCTGAAAGTTTGCCAATTTACGAGAAAAACATCATTTACAGTGAAGAATACAAAAAGCAGTTGAACATCCGGCGGAGGTCAGCTGCTTTTTTCGTCTGCAAAATTTTTTTGATTACTACCCTTTAGCATAAAAACAAACAAAAAAAGGCAATGCTACTGACAAAAGACTGTGCAATATTTCGCATAATGGGATGATAATCTCCCGAATTGTCACAAAAAGGCTTGTTTTTGTCACAATTCCAAATCTGTTTTTATGATAGCATAAAATTGAGGTGGTTTCCGACCATTAATATTTTAAGTATTAACTCATCAATATTGTATTGATATAAGTACAATATTTTCACTTTTTTGACTTAAGATTTTATCTTCTGAGAGGTGGCAAAATGACTGGAAGAAATATAAAAGCATTTCTTGCAAAAATACTTGTAATAACTATGCTGGTGAATACAGTTGGTTCACCTGTGTTTGCGGCGACCGGAGATATGGATAAGGCAAGCCTAACGCCAGCATACGACACATATGACAGCTGTGATGCAGGGTATGATACGGAAACTGCTGACGGTATTGACCAAATCACAGATACACCGGAATTGGGAAGTGAAACTGAGTCAGGTGAAGAAAATGATGCGGAAGGAGAGATCTCGGGAACTGGAACGGCTTCCGGTCAGGAGGGTATAGGCGAGGAGCCGGAAACCGACAGCTCTTCGGATGGCGTTGAAGAACAGGACGGTTACATTGAGGAAAGTACTATCTCGGAGACAGAAATACTTTATACTGCCTGCGGAGGCTATGGTATCACACTGGAAGCAGACCCGGGTACATTTGACGCAGATGCACAGCCGGAGCTTCACGCAGTATGCATAAACGACGAGGATACACTCAATAAGATCAGGGCATCGATAGCTGACGACGGGACAGGTGTCGGCAGAGTAGCAGCATTTGATATTACGATACATGATAAGGACGGAAATGAGATCCAGCCCCAAAAAGAAGTCAGACTTAGTTTTAAGGAACTGACAGGTACCGACAGTGAGGCTGATTACACAGGGGATGTTGCCAGTCCTTCTGATGCATCAGCAGATACAGTCGACGAGACCCGGATGGATTCAGCAGAGGACAGCCTGGATACTGAGCTTGACGGTTTGGTTGAGCTGGATATCGATATTGCGGAAGATACTGCAGTAAAGTATGCAGAGCAGGAGGACACAGAGCAGGAGGATACAGAGCCGGAAAACATAGTTGAGGTCTTCCATTTTAAGGATGCAGACGCAGCACCGGAATATTTAGGAATAGGAGTGCAGGGAGAGGAGCTTGAAGTCGGCGCCGAGCATTTCAGTATCTACGTGCTCGCCGCGCTGAATGCTGATGAGTATACAGTGACCTTCGTGACGTATGATGGCGATGAAAACTGTCCTGAGCCTCAGAGTATTCTGGCAGGAGGTCATGTCACGGACCCGGGTTATACATCACAGCGCGCAGGATATGTGTTTGCCGGCTGGTATGAGGATCAGGCTTTCACAGACAAGTGGACTTTTGAAACCGACACTATAAGCGGTGACACAACACTTTACGCAAGGTTTGCTCAGGCAAAAATGAAGCCGGGATATACCTGGGCTGATAAGACCGGAAATGGACAAAGTATTTTTTCGGGTGATTATGCATACGCAGCGACAATAAAGAAAATAATATTTACGGAAGCTGTTCCCGCTTCCTATAGCTTCAGATGGGATGCCAGCGCTGACAATATCGGTTCTGTCATGTGCTATGTCGATACTGCAGGGACAGCTTTGTATATTCATGCTGCTGCAGAGAAGATCTTTGCCAATGAAGACAGCAGCAATATGTTTACCGGAAAGGTAGACGGGTTCAGGTCTTTGTTTAGCTCTGTAGAGTCAATTGAGGGTATGGAGCTGCTTGATACCTCGAATACAACGAATATGAGCGGTATGTTCTCATACCTTACTGCTTATGGTGAGGAGATCGTTGTTCCGTTCAATACGGAAAAGGTTACGAACATGAGCAGTATGTTTGAGGGCTTCGGAAGCAAGATTTCAAAAAAGATCGATGTTACTGCGTTCTATACTCCGGCGCTGGAAAACATGGAAAACATGTTCAAGGTTTATACTGATGTTCAGTCAGGCTTTGAAATATGGCTGGAGGAGCCTAATGAAGAATCCTATTCAACGAGCGATGACGACAGCTTTAAGTATAATACGAGGTTTATTACTGATAACGTAACTACATTTTACGGTGTTTTTAGTATCGGTCCGCTAAGTACTATTTATTCATATAACTTTGACCTGAATAATCCGATCATATCTGAAAACCAGCAGCAGGCCTACGGTCTCGTAGGTGTGAAAGGAGAGAAAGGCTCTAATGCGGGCTATGATGACCCACTCAAGATGCAGGATTCTAAGAACCTGCGCCTTGATACAGATGAATATAAGGGTGGTTTTACACAGCCCAGCTATTTTGTTACTTTTGATCCTAATCCACCGAAAAACTGGGATGCTTACCTGGCTCCCGGTACTGTCAGCCCACGGCGGGTGCATTACAGTGAATGCGTGCCAGAACCGGACAATGCAACGAGTGTAGGTCATGTTTTCAGCGGATGGTTCACGGATAAGGAATGTACGCAGAGGTATGACTTTACGGAAAAGGTGTACTCTGATATCACATTGTATGCCGGGTGGGATATTACACTGTATACAGTCCACTTTGAGGCAAATAAGGGCCGGCTGAGGGAGACAGGTGCAACTCCTGCGGATCAGCTTGTTGCGAGCGGAGGGAAGGCTAAAGATCCCGGAGAGATGGAGGGACCGCCCCCCGGTGCTACACATAACACTTTCATAGGGTGGTTTACTGATAATAACTACGAGACACTTTATGATTTTGATACTCCCGTGACACAGGATATCACCCTGTATGCAGGATATGGGGATATATTTACGGCGAAGTATGTACCCGGACAACATGGAAATAACTACGATAAAAAGGATGAAGACGGAAACTTTGTTGAGAAAGTGCCGATACTCTATACCAAAGTGGATAATGTGGATAATTATACGTATCTCGACAGGATAACGGGTAAGTATAGCAGATCCAATTATAGAATCCTATATCCGGGGACCGGCGGACTCAATAATAACCAGATAGATTTCAGGGGCGATGCGGGATATGCATTTAGCTACTGGGATTTGGGTGGTGTACAATTTGATAAAGACAACCTTGATCTTTTTCTTAATAGTCAGCACTATCGGTACTATCAGGAGAATGGGTTCGTGTTTACGGCGCATTGGGAGGAAAGAACCTGTACTGTGACATATAATCCGGGTATAGGAGTCGGGGGACCTGTGGAGTATACAGTCGGCTATGGGTCCAAACATACAGTTAAGGGAGTCGGCACAGGCAGTGATTATATTAATTTCACACCATTGGCCGGGCAGATGTTCTCCGGCTGGTGGGAGTACGAAGATCCGGTAAGAGGTACGCAAAGCGTTAAGCCAGGTACGGAGCTGACGATTACTGAGGATATCAAGCTGACAGCGCAGTGGACTCCGGAGCAGTACAGTGTGAAATACGAGAAGGGCGATCATGGTATTGGGGGACCATATCCGGATCCCTTGTCGTATGAGTACGATGACGATGTGACCGTAAAGACACTTGCAGCAACCGGAATAACTGCCGCGCCGGGCTATAGGTTCGATGGCTGGAAAGCTGACGGAGTAACGGAGCCATATAAGGGGGGAGAAACCTTTAAGATCAAGGGCAACGTAACCTTAACGGCACAGTGGAGCAAGACTTATAGTGTGACATATAAGAAGGGCGATTATGGTATAGGGGGTCCGTATACCGATCCGTTGACGTACAAGTACGATGAATATGTGACCGTAAAGACACTTGCAGCAACCGAAATAACTGCTGTATCAGGCTATACGTTCGTTGGCTGGAATGACGGGACCGATACCCATCAGCCTGGAGATACCTTCCAGATCAAGGGCGATACTGAGCTTACAGCGCAGTGGAAGAGGGCATACACGATTACATATATACGCGGAGCTCATGGAATCGGGACCGGTGTTAGCGACACTGCAGCTGTTGACTCCACATATACAGTGAGGGATCTTGCATCATCCGGAATTACAGCAGAGGAAAACTATGAATTTACTTATTGGACTTACGGAAATGATAAATACTATCCGGGAGAAACATTTGAGGTAAGTGGAAATGTGACACTTTGTGCCCAATGGAAGGGAAAAGACTGCAAGGTGACCTACAAAGCCGGAGACCATGGCAGCGGAGTCGGCAGCACTGACACGGTAGAGTATGGTAAGAGCTATACGATCAAGTACCCGGGTCTGGTAGGAATTACAGCGCAGGCTGGCTATGCCTTAGATTACTGGAGTGATGGCAGCAACACATACCGTGTGAATCAAATAATTACTGTAACAGCAGATATGGAACTGACTGCGCACTGGAAGGCAATGTACAGTTGTACAGTTAAATACAGGCGAGACGAGCTGCATACTTCTGGATTATATACAGATCCTAATAAATATGATCCAGGTGATGATGTAATAGTAAAGTCATTTGACGAGACTGGATTAATTGCTGACGAAGGCAAAACGTTTACCGGCTGGAAGGACCAGTACAATAATCCTTATCAACCAGGTGATACGTTCCAGATCACCAGTCGCTATATAGAACTCACGGGGCAGTGGGTCCAGAGTGAATATACTGTTACATATAACAGGGGTGATTATGGAATAGGTGATGACTTCACATTGCCTTCGAAAGTCAAACATAGTTGGTTTATTACCGTAAGTACACTTGAAGAGACAGGAATAACAGCTAAGCCCGGCTATACGTTTGATTGTTGGCAAGACGGGACAGCAAAATATTATCCGGGTACGCCCTTACAAGTCTATAAAAACATGAAATTTGTCGCGCTTTGGACACAGGATGAGTATACGGTTACATACAAGAAGGGTAATCATGGAGGAGGAGAGGACTATCCCGATCCGTCAAAGTACACTTATGGAAAGAATGCTACAGTAAAGGGTCTTGCCGATACGACGATCACGGCAGCAGAGGGCTATAAATTCATCGGTTGGAAGGATGAAACAGGTCAGGACGTCGCGATAGGATCAGAGCTGACGATGACTCGCAGCAGGGAGCTTACGGCACAGTGGGAAGCAAAGAACGACTATAGTGTAACGTATAAGCCGGGAGCCCACGGAAGCGGAAC
>DCHJ01000037.1:0-2026 GCA_002314805.1 Lachnospiraceae bacterium UBA1755
TTATATCTGGCCGCTGGCACTGGTCGTGCTGGCAAATGTGTTTTATCAGATCTGTGCCAAGAGTGTACCGGGAGAGCTTAATCCTTTTGCCGCATTGACCGTGACCTATACTATCGGTGCGGCTGCATCGCTGGTCATGTTTTTTGTGATCGGCAGGGGAGGCAGCCTGGTGCAGGAGTATCATAAGCTCAACTGGGCACCGTTTGTGATGGGTGTAGCGGTCATAGGACTTGAAGTCGGATATATCTATGCATACAAGGCAGGCTGGCCGGTGAGCATAGCACAGATCGTACAGGCAGCAGTCCTTGCGGTGATACTCATTTTTGTGGGACGCTTCATATTTAAGGAAAAGATCACATGGAACAAGGTGGTCGGCATCGTTGTATGCCTCGCGGGTCTTGGTCTTATCAGTTACAAATGACATCTGATACGGACTTTCTAAATTGTTGAGTACATATTAAATACATAAAGGAGTGACAGGAAAGGCATGAATAATCAGGAAGCAAAGAAAGTGATCGTGCAGTATGCAAGGAGGCTGGACGCGGCCGGTATGGTGACCCTGTTTGAGGGCAATATTTCCATGAGGACCGACGAGGGCTTTGTCATCACACCCTCAGCATTTGACAAGGCATACATCACACCGGAAGACGTGATAGAGATGGATGCAGACGGCAATGTAATGAACCCGCAGTGCGGGAGAAAGATATCAACGGAATACAGACTGCATCTCACAGCCTTTAAGCTAAGACCCGATATGGATGCATGTATCCATTTCCACAGCGCATATGCTACTGCCTTTGCAGTGGCAGGCAGGTCGATCGAGACCCGCGGTGATACAACGGCGGTAGTGCTCTTTGGCGATATCCCGCTCTGCCGCTACGGAAGGCAGCGGACACCGCAGATCGCGGCAGACCTTGAGAAGTATCTGCCGGACCATACAGGTGTACTGCTGGAAAATCACGGGGCGATGGTGGTAGGTCCCGACATGGGCAGGGCATATGCCAATGCACTCATCCTGGAGAAGACAGCTAAGATCGCATATATAGCCGGCCATATGGGAGGCGAAAAGCTGCTGCCTCAGTCGGAGATAGATTTTCTGAGGACGTTATGATGGATGTCCGGAAGAGACTTTTTGAGCTGCAGGACAAGGAATACGCAGCATTTCAGCTAAGGCTGATGCCTACGGTCGCAGAAGACAGGATAATCGGTGTCAGGGTGCCTCAGATCACAGGGCTTGCAAAGGAACTGATAAAGGAAGATTACAGGAGCTTTCTTGTCACACTTCCGCACAGGTATTATGATGAGGATATGCTTCACGGAAAGGTGATCTCGCAGATAAAGGACTACGGCGAGTGTGTCCGTGAGGCGGAGCGCTTCCTGCCGTATGTCGATAACTGGGCAGTGTGCGACAGCATGACGCCAAAGGTGTTTAAGAAACACAGACCGGAGCTGCTGGACAAGGTCATGGAGTGGGTGCACTCAGAGGATACGTATACCTGCAGGTTCGGGATCAGGATGGCGATGGACCATTATCTGGATGATGATTTCAATATCAACTGCATGGAAAGTATATCGCAGATACGTTCTGAGGAGTATTATATTAATATGATGATCGCATGGTACTTTGCGACAGCGCTGACAAAACGGTGGAACGCAGCCTATCCCTATATTGCAGGCCGCTGTCTTGATCCGTGGACACATCACAAGACCATAATGAAGGCCGGTGACAGCTATCGTATCACGTATGAGCAGAAGCGTCTGCTCAACCGTCTGAAGTAGAATTGCTATGCGTTATTAACACATTAAGAGAGGAAAAAGAGATGATCAGTTTAGGAATCGATATCGGCGGCACAGGCGCCAAGTGCGTGGCATTTGATCACGAGGGCAGGCAGAAGGCGATCGCATATGCGGAGTACCCTCTTAAGGCAGGCATGGTCAATCTCCCCCAGGAGATGCTGATCGATGCTGTGAAGCAGACTGTCAGAGGATGCGTTGATAAGCTTGAGGATAAGAACGAGGTCATGGC
>DCHJ01000037.1:2112-2920 GCA_002314805.1 Lachnospiraceae bacterium UBA1755
GGCGATATCATACTGTATTTTGCCAATGCCGAAAACGAGGATTTTGACAGGCTGGTAGAGCAGGTGGGCAGGGAGAAATTCATGCGCATAGCCCGCATCCTTCCGGATGCGTCCTATTCTCTTGCCAAGATGCTCTATACCAAAAAGACGGCTGAGCGCCCGGTATGGAAATTCCTCTTTGTTGCAGGCTTTGTGAGCTATAAGCTCAGCGGCAGGGCGGTGAGTGATGTATCGCTTGCATGCCGGAGCCTTCTCTATGATGTTGAAAAAAGAGACTGGTCAGATGAGCTGCTTGAGGCATCAGGCATCAGTCGTGATGAGCTGCCTGAGGTGCTCCCGACAGGCAGCATTGCGGGAGATATCCTGCCGGAGGTAGCTAAGGAGCTGGGTCTTCCTTCGGGAGTAAAGGTCGTAATCGGCTCACATGATCAGATCGTCAATGCTCTGGGCGTAGGTGTATCGGGAGTGGGCGAAGCATCTGATATCTCCGGGACCTGCGAGTGTATCGCGCCTGTCTTTGCCGGGATACCTGAGGATCTCAGGTTCCAGGAGCTCAACTTTGCATGCGTGCCTTATATCAATGATATCGGATATATTACCTATGCTTACAACATCTCTGCAGGCTCTGTGGTGAGATGGTACAGAGACTGCTTCGGCAGGGGGCTTGCTGAGGAGGCAAGGGCGCGCGGGATGAGCATCTATGATCTCTTCAATGAGAGCTGCCCGGGCCGTCCCACGGATATCTTTGTGCTGCCGTTTTTGCAGGGTATGGGAGGCACTCCTGATGTATGCGCTGCTGCGACAGGTA
>DCHJ01000098.1:0-9103 GCA_002314805.1 Lachnospiraceae bacterium UBA1755
GTCTGCAAGCAGGCTTTCATGCTCCGTAACTTTATCGGCATAGACCGTATCCGGTCTCTGACCCAGTCCGTATGCATGATAGAAGTAGATCGGGAGTGCAGCCCATCCATGGCAGAGGCTCCATCCGCGGTCATAGTCTCCGGCTCCCCTGAGTGTCTCCCAGAATGATGTGGCACCTTCAAACAGCATATGTCCCCAATCCGATGCTATCTCCTCGAATACTGCCTCTGTACATGCAGGATCAAACTCGAGCATACCTCTGTATTTATACAGACAGCCTCCGATGGTGCTCTTCTGAAGGCTCTTGTCCATAAGTCTGTCATATGCTCTTCTCAAATGCTCCCTGCTGAGAGTATTTGCCTCCGGAGCCTGTGCAAAGCAGTTGAGTATCAGCGACTGTACCAGCTCTGCATAACAGAACTTATTGGCCTTATCCCTGCTCATGACAGCAGCATATGCTCCCTCAGCTTCATCCCAGAAGTCCTCGACATGATTGAGCAGACCGGTGGATGCCTTTGAATATCTTTCCTGATCATCCCTGCAGCCAAGCTTTCTTGCGATATTTGCGCCGTCCTGAAGTGCCAGAATGATGAATGCGATCAGCGCAAGCTCATAGCTCTCCTCGATCGCATATGTACGGAAGATCTCCCCTCCGTCCAGATCCTTATCCCACTCATAGAAGTTCCAGTAGCCCGGTTCAGGGAAATTGGGGATGAGCCCGTCTTCTGTGACCCTTGCCAGTGTCCTGTCAAGGATGATCCTGACTGTCGGATAAAGCTCTCTCACAGTGTCTGTATCCTGACTGTATACCATGTAGTCATTGAGTTCCGATACCCAGCAATATGTAAAGCTCGGGATGACTACCGAAAGTGTACCCGGCGGACAGAGCTCAAGCTGACCGTCCTCATGAAGTCCGCCTGCAAGGAGCTTAAGGCACTCCTTTGCCATCGTATAATCACCGAAGCCGCAGTATGCGCTCAGCATCTCCGCCCTGCCGTCCATTGCATACAAAGCCTGCTCCCTCCACGGACAGTCCTCAAAATGATCATGCATGTTGAGCATAAGTGTTCTCTTACTTACATCATAGATCTTCTTCTCCAGGCGGTCCCTGATGATGATCCTCGGTGTGTCATCCAGCGGGTAATCTGCAGGACGCAGGCCTGCATAATAAAGCACTCCCTGCTGCGCCTCTGCGAATACCTGAAGGTATCTGCCCGCGATACGTCTGTGCCAATGTGTGAACCTGTTTCTCCCTTCCTTTGCGATATAGCTGAAGCAGAAATGCCGTCCCCCCACGTCGCTCCTTACTCTCAGATCATACAGATGCTCCCCGTAGGAAATGCTGATCCTGGTCCCCTCAGGTACATCTATGTCAAAGCACATATAGCCGCAGCTCTGCTGATAAAGATCAAGGAGGAAGTATACTCCGTCACCGCCATCGGCCTTGAACTTAAGACCCTCTGCCGATGGAAGGATCGTCTTGTCGGGCTCTACCATCCGGAAGCGCTCCCTGTATGCAAGGGCTGCATACTGATGCTCCATGCCCCTATACTCTTCCTTTTCCGGGTTGAAATATATACCCTGTGAGAGCAAGTGAGTCTCCACCGATTCAGAGACAGGAAGAAGCTCGATAACTCTCTTTACAAGTTCACAGTCAATATCTGCCCTGACGGCCTTCTCCAGCGGTCCGTCTTCACTGCGGATGGCTTCCCTGCGTGAATCGTATGCAACACCATACCCCAGCTGAGGTGAGATGTACGGAACATCATGGGTGATATATGACTGAGACTGGCGTGTAAGGATCTCTGTGTCACTTGCAAGTATGGTCCTGCCGTCTTCCGATGCCATGAACCATACGCCCGGTACCTCATTTCTGTGAGTCTGGGTGTCGACACCCTGATGGTATACCCTGATCATCAGGCTGTTGGCCCCCTTCTTTGCATATCCTGTGAGGTCATATTCCTGAAAATGTCTCTTACTCTGCCAGTCCTCGTACTGACCCGCAGCCATGACTTCTCCGTTGAGACAGACAGCATACTGATTTACCGCGCATACCCTGAGCAGAGCCTTTGACGGATCTGTCACTTCAAGCTCCGCAAAAAAGTCCACATATACATTCTCACTCTCTGCACTGCCACACCAAATCCATTGAGCTTCCGTTTTCATCTTTTTCTCCTTGATAGCACCCTTTTAACCGCCATCCCGCGGACAAGCTCCGGCAAAAGCCTTTCCGTATGCTGCTGCATCTGTCAAAATTGACCTTTTGGAAAAGCCGTTGTATGATTAAGCTCGTCACAGGAATGATCTGCGGTCTGTTCTTGTGTATTATTCGATTCTAGCATAAGTATTTCCCTTATGGGAATCATTTTGATACTATTTACCGATCAGAAAGCGGAGGAGATCATTATGGCAAAGAAATTTCTCAGTTTATTGAAGGCAAAGAACGAAAAACCGCTGGAGTGCCCGCCGGTCACGATAGGCTTCCTTGGAGACAGTGTTACCAACGGATGCTTTGAAGTGCTCCCTGCCAATACCGATCACGGGACAGACGGCTATGATGTGGTTTTTGACCAGGAGCATTCCTATTCCTCATATCTCTACAGGACGTTTATCAGCCTTTATCCCAATGCTCAGATAAATATAGTCAATGCCGGCATCTCGGGCGATGATGCCCCCACCGGACTTTCCAGGATGGACCGTGACCTTATGAGCTTCCATCCCGATCTCGT
Source organism: Lachnospiraceae bacterium UBA1755 (assembly GCA_002314805.1). Classification (GTDB taxonomy): domain Bacteria; phylum Bacillota; class Clostridia; order Lachnospirales; family Lachnospiraceae; genus Darwinimomas. The sequence goes on from DCHJ01000098.1 coordinate 2,730, forward strand.
TATCGTATGCTACGGTCTCAACGACGCATATAACGGACCTGATAAGCTTGATACCTACAAAAATGCTCTGACCGGTATCCTCAGGAGGATCCTCGCAAGCGGTGCAGAAGCGATCCTCATGACTCCTCAGCCTGTATGTACACGTGTACACGGCAGACTTGATTCTGCAGAACTCAGAAAGCTGGCCGTGGAACTGGCTGAGCTCTTCCATAGCGGAGTATTTGACAGATACATGAATGCCGCCAGGGAAGCTGCTGCCGAAGCCGGAGTACCTGTCTGCGACTGCTATGCAAAGTGGATGAGGATGTATGAGAGCGGAGTGGATATCACTGACCATCTTGTTAATTACCTGAATCATCCGACAAGGCAGATGCACTGGCTCTTTGCAAACTCTCTTGCAGATACGATCTTCATGAACGATTGAGCTCCGCAAGTCCGCTATCTGATCCCTTACCGGAAAAGGATCATGAACTGCGGGTGCGCACCATAACACAATTGATCTGTCGTACTACTGATCGGCAGTCACCCGGACACAGCTTATTGGTGTCTGATGAAAAGATTTTCACAGAAAAGGGGCTGCGCTCCGACGATTGATTCAACCGTCAGCGCTGCAGCTCCTCACTCAGCTTTATTGTATCAACTTCTCCCGCGGCACTGCCGCCCATGCTCACCTTACATTGTACCTTTACCGGCTCCGCTGTGAGCGCGATATCTGCTGCCGCCCATGCTTACCGTGCATTGCGGGTGTCAAAATAATCGAGGAATATCCCCATTATCTCCCTTGCATATTCATGCAGCGAATACTCTCCGTCAGCCAGGCACCAGTCATACATAAGTGCACGCTCCTGCATGGTATAAATCTTGACCAGCTCCTTTACGGAATGCGATCCTGTGATCTCTCCTTTTTTCTGACCTTCCCCGATTATCTGCCTCAGGAGCTTGAAATAGGTCCTGTTCCTGTCAAGAAGACTCTTCTCACCTCTCGCCGCCACCTGTGAAGAAAGAAGTCTTGAAAGAAGCTCGATGGGCACGGTATCTTCTATCATCCTGAAAAGGCTCTCATTCAGAAACTTAAGCAGCTCGATACTGTTCATGTCCCGGTCGACCGTTTCCATGAGCTGCTCATATTTCTCATCAAAAAGATCCGCCAGAGATGTAAGCAGCGCATCCTTACTGTCAAAATAGTGATAGAAGGAGCCCTTGCTGGTCTCTGAAACCAGTACTATATCCTCTACCGTAGTATTATCATAGCCCTGCTCGTAAAAGAGTCTCCACGCTGTGGAAACGATCTTCCCTTTTGTGTTTCTGGTGTTCTTTTTCAAGATCTCAGCTCCTTTCGCAGCCCTCAGTACGGGGCAAAGATCATTCAGGCAGCTTAGTCACATCTATCCACTCAACATATCCGCTGCATTTCTCAAGATCCGCAATAGTGAGCTTAACTGCCGAATTATCTGTTCCCGCTGCCGGATATACTATCTCAAAGCGTCTGAGACTGTCATCAAGATAGACTGTCACATCATCATTGACTCCGAAGGGACATACACCGCCTACAGCATGTCCTATGGCAGCTTCCACATCCTCAAACTGGATCATCTTTGCCTTTGTATGAAATCTCTCTTTATACTTATGATTGTCTACCTTTGCGTCGCCTGCGATGACGATGAGTATCGGCTTATCTTCGACCCAGAAGCTCATTGTCTTTGCAATATGCTCAGGTGCTGTGCCTACAGCCTTTGCTGCCAGCTCCACTGTTGCACTGCTTACGTCAAAAAGCTGTACCCTGTCTTCAAGTCCGAACCTCTTAAGGTGTTCCATTGCTCTGTCTAATGCCATGATGTCCTCCGATCATTTACTGTTTATGCAGGTTCCCTGCCGTATATGGAAAATAGATTGCTTTTTACCGTGAGCTTCCGGCCAATTGAATTGCCGGAGATCCCCGCTTCTCGCCCCAAACCGGCAATGTGCCTGATCCGTCTGCGTTATGCTGTCAGCATTTGATAAACATTGCGTCACCGAAAGAGAAAAATCTGTAACGCTGTCTCACCGCCTCCTCATATGCCCTGAGCACGTTCTCTCTCCCTGCCAGCGCACTTACCAGCATGATAAGAGTGGACTCCGGAAGATGAAAGTTGGTGATGAGCTCATCCAGTACCTTGAACCTGTATCCCGGATAGATGAATATCTCTGTCCATCCGCTCTGTGCATGTACGACTCCGTCATCCGTACTTGCACTCTCAACTGTCCTGCAGCTTGTGGTACCGACACATATCACCCTGCCGCCTCTTGCTTTGGCAGCATTGATCCTGTCAGCCGCAGCATCTGTCACCACATAATATTCTGAATGCATATGATGATCCAGCACGTTTTCTTCTTTGACCGGTCTGAAGGTACCAAGACCCACATGAAGGGTGACATGGACTATATCCACGCCCATAGCCTCTATCCGGGCAAGGAGCTCCTTAGTGAAATGAAGTCCGGCTGTAGGTGCGGCTGCACTGCCCTCATGCTCCGCATATACCGTATTGTATCTTGACTTGTCCTTAAGTGTATGGGTGATATACGGCGGCAGCGGCATCTGACCCAGCCTGTCAAGAACCTCTTCCCATATCCCTTCAAACCTGAATCTCACCAGTCTGTTGCCCTCTTCGACCACATCTTCTATCGTGGCATTAAGAAGACCATCTCCGAATATCAGCTCCGTGCCTGCCCTGCATTTCTTCCCCGGTCTGACCAGAGTCTCCCAGAGATCTGCTTCTATCCTGCGCAGGAGGAGCACTTCCACCTTCTCTTCCTTATCCGGTCTGTGACCGATAAGTCTTGCAGGTATTACCTTTGTATCATTTATTACCAGGCAGTCTCCCGGGTGTATATGATCCACGATATCGGTAAACACCTTATGTTCGTACTCCCCGGTATTTTTATCCAGCACCAGAAGCCTTGACGAGGACCGGTCTTCAAGCGGATCCTGGGCTATCAGCTCCTGTGGCAGTTCATAGTTAAAATCATGAAGATTCATCTGTTTATTACTCTCCGGTTCCTGACATGAGTCTCATCCTCAGGTCAGATATTCATTCATTCTGTATCCTGATCTCTGCCTCTTCAACCGATGTGCTCTCTGTATCCTCACCGGCTGCAGCAGTCTCATCCAGCTCCACATGGATCGCATCGGGATCAGCCCCGGTATGCGCACCCGCATTTCCGTCTGTATCAGACCACATCTGGTAGAGGGTTGCAAGCTTGGCATCATTTATTACTGCCTGAGCCAGCCTCGTACGCATTTCGTTGTCCAGCATCTTAACATCCTCGCTGAGGGACACCTTATTGAGGAGCTCCTGCTGTTCTTCATTTAAGGAGTCCGGCTCCTTCATATACCAGCAGCCGTCCGGTGCCTTGTATACATAGGCCCAGGTCAGCATGGGCGCTGCCGTGTCGATCCCGTCAAACTTAAGATCGCTGGCGATAAATACAAGATATGAATCATCCTCACAGCCTGCAGTCGTATAGCATACCGTATGGTCATAGCTCTCGATAGCCTTTGCCTCCTCTGCAAGACCTGCACGGAGGTTTTCGATCTCATCATCGGGCTCCCTGCCGAATACCTCATACATGAGCTCGGCATCACCGGTGGTCTTGGCACGCTGATACTTGGCCACTATGCTGCTCACCTCTTCCACTGCATTCTGCTGGAGACCGTAGTCATCAAAATTATTGATGATGACTTCCGGGTCTTCAGCTGCTTCTGCTGCCGCGGAGATCTCCGTGACTGACGCCGGGTCCGCTGCCGATGATTCCTGCGTCCTGCCCTTTCTGTCCTTTCTGCCAAGCAAAGCGATAACCAGTATAAGTATCAGGACTATGACCGGCACAACGGCGATCCTGGCGATCTTCATCACCTTATATTCATCAAGTCCTGCTATCTTTCTGTTTTTTTCGTATTTCATATAGATCTCCATTCCGCGGACAGACCGCGGCTCTGACGATGATGAAAGCTCTGCCCTGTTTCACGCCGCTCTGCATCCCGCCGACGTGCAGCGGCACTGACGGCAGTGAAGGCTCTGCTTTATTTCGTACCGATCTCCGGCCCGCCGGCAGAGCGCAGTTCTGACAGCAGCATTGGCTCTGCCTTATTTCAGACTGTTTTCCGGCTTAATAATGCATTCTGAGAAATCCGGGCGCAATTCAGTACCCGGTATCGTATATCCGGTATATTTCCGGGCGTTACGGTACCGGGTACAGAATCTGGATCGATATGACCGACGAGGATCGAACTCGCAATCTTCAGAGTCGGAGTCTGATGCATTATCCAATTGTGCTACGGTCATATGATGCCTCAGGACTGCTCCTTCAGCATTTTTCTTACTTCTATTATTCTATCACGCATTTCGGCTGCTGTCTCGAAATCAAGTTCAGCTGCAGATTTACGCATGCGCTTCTCAAGCTCCCTGATGAGCTTCTCCAGCTCATCCCCGTCCATGGACTCAGGATCCTTCTTCCACGATTTTGAATCCTTTACTGCCGCTTTGGAGATGGCGATGACATCTCTGACTGCCTTCTTTATGGTCTGCGGCGTGATGCCGTGTTCCTTATTATAGGCTTCCTGTATGGCACGTCTTCTCTCGGTCTCACCGATAGCCGCCTTCATGGAATCAGTCATAGTGTCGGCATACATGATCACCCTGCCGTCCGCGTTTCGCGCCGCACGTCCCACGGTCTGGATAAGCGATGTTGCAGACCTGAGGAAGCCCTCCTTATCCGCATCAAGTATGGCTACCAGCCCTATCTCGGGGATATCCAGTCCTTCCCTGAGAAGATTGATCCCGACCAGTACATCAAATGCATCCAGCCGCATGTCCCTGATTATCTCGCTTCTCTCCAGTGTATCGATATCGCTGTGAAGATATCTTACACGGACACCGACCTGCTTCATGTATTCAGTCAGATCCTCTGCCATGCGCTTGGTCAGCGTGGTGATAAGTACCTTATTGCCGCGCTCAACCTCACGGGTACATTCAGTGACAAGATCATCTATCTGACCCTCCACAGGCTTTACCGTGATCTGCGGATCCAACAGCCCTGTGGGTCTTATGATCTGCTCGGCCCGAAGCATCTCATGCTCCGCCTCATACCTTGAAGGCGTGGCTGATACAAAAAGCATCTGGTCGATCTTATTCTCAAACTCCTCAAAGCACAGGGGCCTGTTGTCAAGTGCCGACGGCAGCCTGAAACCGTAATCCACAAGAGTAGTCTTACGGGAACGGTCGCCGTTGTACATGGCTCCGATCTGAGGGACCGTGATATGTGACTCATCGATAATAAACAGCATCTCCGAAGGGAAATAGTCTATGAGTGTATACGGCGGCTCTCCCGGCTTTGTACCGGTAAGATGTCTGGAATAATTCTCTATGCCCGAACAGAAGCCTGTCTCACGCAGCATCTCCACATCATAGTGAGTCCTCTCTTCGATGCGCTGCGCTTCCAATAGCTTATCACGGCTCTTAAAGAATTGCACTCTTTCAGAGCACTCCTCAAGGATGGCATCAGCTGCCAGCTTCATCTTATCCGGGCTTACCACATAGTGAGAAGCAGGAAAGACTGCCACATGTCCCAGCTCCAGGACCGGAGTGCCTGTGAGCACATCCATCTGCATGATCCTCTCGATCTCATCTCCGAAGAATTCCACGCGGAAGGCTTCTTTGCTGAGGTACGCCGGGAATATCTCCAGTGTATCTCCCCTCACGCGGAAGGTGCCTCTGTGAAAATCCATGTCATTGCGTGAATACTGAATATCGATGAGCTTTCTTATGACCTCGTCCCGATCCTTTATCATGCCCGGTCTGAGGGAGACCACCTGATCCCTGTAATCAATAGGCGATCCCAGTCCGTATATGCATGACACGGATGCAACGATGATCACATCATCTCTCTCCGAGAGCATTGCCGTTGCGGAATGCCTCAGCTTGTCTATCTCGTCATTGATCGCACTGTCCTTTTCAATATATGTGTCCGTGCTGGGCACATAGGCCTCCGGCTGATAATAATCATAGTAGGAGACAAAGTACTCCACCGCATTCTCTGGAAAAAACTCCTTAAGCTCCGAATAAAGCTGAGCGGCAAGGGTCTTGTTGTGGGCGATGACCAGCGCAGGCTTACCCAGCTGAGCGATGACATTGGCCATGGTAAAGGTCTTGCCCGAACCCGTGGCACCCAGCAGTGTCTCAAACTGATTGCCGCTCTTAAAGCCCCTGACCAATTGTTCAATTGCCTGTGGCTGATCTCCGGTAGGAGCATATTGTGATACCAGCTTAAACTGTGCCATCTGCCGCTTCCTCAGTATATGACTTCAATATCTTCCAGAAACCCTGCCTGCTCATGGG
>DCHJ01000098.1:9175-16045 GCA_002314805.1 Lachnospiraceae bacterium UBA1755
GTCTCTGGTGCCGTATATGTAATCCTCAAGTATGGCCTTTGTATCTGCGGAAAGTGCAAGACTGTCCACGTCCGATGCTCTGAGGCTTATGAGCTTTGTCACCTTGCAGCCCGTATCAAACATGACTGCAAACATTGCCCTGTCCCTGACAGCCTTGTCCCCGTAGCCCCTGGGCATCGCCACTATCTGTGATTTCCTCTCTGCGTCAAATACCGGACGCGGATTCTTCACTACCCTCGGGGCAGTAATGCCTTGCATAGGGTCTGCATCCATCTTCCCTCCGGTCATCATGTATCTGCAGAAGCCGTTGACAGCCGAATATATCCTTGCTACGGATGAAGCCGGTTTTACCTCAGCTATATGGGCGGCATAATCTCTGATCTGCGCACCCGCATTCTCACACAGGAAGCTCTCCATCTGGAGCAGATCCCTGCGGTAGGCTTCACGTGTATTGCCGGATCTGTCCAGCTGCGATATATAGTTTTCAATATCATCCCTGTACATGTCCTGATATTTCTTCCGGGTCATGTTCCGGCCCGGCACTGCAGACTGCAGGAGCTGAAACCGCATGTCCCAGTCTGTCTGCCCAGTTCTCCGGATAAACCGAATAATATGACCTCTCACCGGACTGCCATTTCGCCGCCACAGGTCCGAAGCAGCACCATACAATAGAAGGCACACCCACTGCGATCAGATATGCCGGACCCAGAAGCAGCGACTGCCTGCTGTGTCCGTACTCATGCCTGAGCAGTCTTTCGCCCGCATCTCTGCCAAGGAAGATGAACATCCCCATCGACAGGCTGGTTTCTCTGTCCCATCTTGCCACGCGGGTATCCTGATACCTGATGCCGCGGTCCTCTTTCCTCTGAGCAAGATATATGGCAAGCCCCGCAAGATTCTGCGGGATCCCCCACGTCCACTGTATTAAATTAAATAACAGCCTCTTTGACATCGAGGCTATTATAGCAAGTTTATGTAAACCCTGCAATGCCTATTATCCTGTTCCGAAAGCAACCCTGTCAGCGATACCTGCGCCGGCAAAGTCTGATTTCCTGCGGGAGAACCAGATCTGTACCCTGAATTGCGGGTACGCACGGAAGGATACTGACCGTGCCGTGGCTTGTGCTGTGAATGAGCTCGGCAGACAGCTGATTATTACGGATCAGCTGCCTGTGACATCGCCAGGCTGTACAGCAGCACTACAGGAAACTGTATCTGCATATGTCTCTACATCAGCTTCTTCATATCGTCCCAGAGGGGATCAAGGCAGCTGATGGTCTTTTTATATAGCTCATATTTTCTGCGATATATCTCTGCGTGCTCCGGTATCGGAGTGACTCTGGAGGTCACTGTGCACATCCTGTCGGCAGCTGTACTCAGACTGTCATTATCTCCCACGGCAACTGAAACCGCGATGGCGCATCCCAGCGCCCCGGTCTCTTCTGCAGCTACTGTCTCCACAGCAGTCTCAAGTATGTCTGCAAACATCTGTACCCATACTCTGCTATGGGCCGCTCCGCCTGCCAGACGGATGCACTCCACCGGCTGTTCCCGGCCTGCAGCCAGCCTCTCCATATGCATCTTGTGACAGAAGGTGATGCCTTCATACACGCTCCGCAGCAGATGAGCCGGCGTGTGGTTTGCAGTCATCCCCACAAAGCAGGCCTTGGCATTGGGATGCACATTGCTGGCCATCAGAAACGGCAGGAATACCGGGACAAATTCCTCCGGCGGTATACTCTCCACCATCCTGTTGAGCTCGTCATAGTTTCCTTTGAGTTCAGGGACGATGTTCCTGATATACCATTCACAGTTTCCGGCGGATGTGGGTGATGATTCTTCTATCAGATAGTATTCCGGCAGTGCAAACAGTGAATTCATCTTCACCGAACGGTCAAGGATAGGCGTCCTGCGCAGGTATTCGTTTATCGACCATGTACCTGCTATCACGCAGCCCTTATCTTCATCGATCACACCTGTACCCAGGGCACATGCATCGATATCAAACATCCCGCCTGCCACAGGAGTCCCTGCCTTCAGACCGCACTGCGCTGCAGCCTCCTCAGTGACATAGCCTGCTATCTCCGCCGCCCTGCACAGAGGCGGCAGTGCATCCGCCATCTCCGGTATACCGAAAAGCCTAAGGAGCTCTGTGTCATACTCTCTTGTATGCAGGTTCATCAGGTTTGCACCCGAATAATCAGTATATTCTGCCTTTGCTTCTCCTGTCAGTCTGTATCTGACATAGTCCTTGCATTCAAATACATATCCTATACTGCCGTATACATCCGGCTCGTTGTCCTTAAGCCATGCAAGCAGCGCGACCGGCTGGCATGCCATGACATGCTGACAGGATATCTCAAAGGCTTTTTCCTCTGTCCCGTCCTTCTTCCATCTCTCAACATACCCGTATGCTCTGTTGTCAGTCGAGATGATACCGTTTCTGGCTGGTATGCCGGCCTTATCCAGCAGATAGAGTCCTTTGCCGTGTCCGCAGACGGCTGCTCCTGCGATCTCGTCTGCTCTGACTCCTGATTCCTCAATTACTCTGCGGATGACCTCGCAGTTTGCCGTCCACATCTCTTCCATATCGCGTTCCACAAAATCCGGCTTTGGAGTGATCATTGCCGTTGACACTGCCGCAGATGCGATCTGATTTCCGCTTTGATCAAAAAGTGCCGCCTTTGTTGTCGTCCCGCCGTTATCAAGACCAAGATAATATCTCATATTTTTTCACCGTCCTTCTGCAAAGCCGCCCTGCGTCATGAAACCTCCACACCGGTATTTGCGTTATGATCTGATTTTGACATATGATATGCAGCTGCAGGATGATATGCCTTTGCTGTATTACACACCTTAACTGTCTGACATACTCATCTGTCTGTTCTGATTATGATTCCCGGACCGGTTGTAATGCACGTGCTGAATTTACTTACCTGTATTCTGCAGCCGGCCATCCGTCTCTGTATCATACCGTTTTGGAGATCACAGGCTCTGATCGGTTTCAGATATTTTCTATATCTGCGAGAATCTTGCAATCACCTGCTCGCGGCTCCTGATACCGGTGGTCGCGCCCACGTACTCGGTACATACGGCTCCGCACATATTGGCAAACCTTAGTGCCTCCATATCGTCTGCTCCGTCGTGCTTTGCGCAGGCAAAGCCTGCGATGAAATTGTCTCCTGCTCCGATGGCATCCACTGCCTTTATGGGCATCGCCGGAAGTATCAGCCTGCCGGTCTGACTCTTCATGAGGCACCCCCTTGCGCCAAGCTTAACTATCGCTGTCTTAACTCCGTAGGCTCTGAATATATCAGCCTGCTGCTCCGGATCGTTTACTCCCGCATAATATGCAGCCTCATCCTCGTTGGGGAAGATATAGTCCACAAGCGGCAGTGATCTTTTGATATCCTCAAGGCTGAGCTTATTGTAGTTAGGGAGCTTGGTATCTACATAGGTCGTAAGTCCCAGCTCTTTGGCACGGCTGAGCACCGCATATATTATCTCCGGATCGTTGAAGGGCGGCCTGAAAAGGCTGCCTATGCTCACTGCCTTAGTTTCGCTGAGCACTTCCATATGCTGCTCCGGATGGAAGTTGAATCTGTGTGAAAGATTCATGCATGACTTGCGGGTGCCGTCATCATTCACAAACATCGTTGTGACTGGAGTATGTATCTCATCACTGCGCACGCAGTGACTCACATCCACATGGTCGGCTGTGAGCGCATGCATGACAAGATCTGCCGCACCATCGTAGCCAAGGCCTGTGACAATGGCTGTCTTAAGTCCCAGCTTGCTGGCAGTGATGCTCTGATTGACTGCTTCGCCTCCCACACTGAGTGTGCCGGAGTCTGCGAAATATCCCGCTTTTGAGATCGGATTCGGATTGAAACCCTTTATTATCGAATCAACAAGTGAAACTCCTATGCATACAAGATCGTACATGCTGCCTCCTCTTTATGTCATGATGTGATGATCACGGATATTCCGTTTGATATGACTGCTGTCTTTGCTTTCACACCCGCAATTTCATATGCCATGCTCAGTGCTTCATCGACTGCGGGTGCGTATGTCATCTTCATCTCCTCCACCGTCTCCTTAAGCTCGGGACGTGTCACAAAGATGACCTTGCGTGTCATGAGTACTCTTGCAAGCACCTGGCTCTGCCATGCATCGGGCTCCGTCAGTGACTGAGGTGTATCTGTGAGTTGCTGATACAGCTGCTGCGGGTCCGCACAGTCAGTGAGCTGGCGCCTGAAGAATTCTCCGCCCACTCCGTCGGCGCACTCCGCACAGATGATGAGCACCGCGCCTTCGCGGGTCGCCGCCTCCGCTGCCGTCATGGATTTAACACACTGATACAGATTCTGGTCCAGCGGATATCCGCCGTTGGTGGTGATGCATATGTCCGCCTTCTTCCCGGCGGGAACCGTCACCTCGACATAGGGTCTTAAGGCTGCCACGCCTGCCTCATGAGCTTTTATCGGATCTCCCGCAAAGGCCATCGCCGTCTTATGCTCCTCATCTATAACCACGTTGACTATGTATGCGAGCCCGGCAAGGTGCGCCGCTGCCACCATGTCCTCATGTATGGGATTGTGCTCAAGCACTCCTGTACGGGCATAAGGACTGTCAATGAAGCTGCCGCAGTGATTGCCCAGCACCGTCTCACGGGCACATACTCCGGGGAGCACAGACTTACGTCCGCCTGAGAAGCCGGCAAAGAAATGCGGCTCGATAAAGCCTTCCGCTACGAGGAGATCTGTCTCTGCTGCCAGTCTGTCTATGATCAGATGCGCCCCTGACGGAAGCACTCCGATATCAACGTTATTGCTGTCACAGTCATGGACCACAATGCGCTCATGCTCTGCGATCTCATCGCCTACCTTGACGCGTATCTCATCAAGAGTCGTGAGTCTGTGGCAGCCCGTGGCGACCAGCAGAGTGATCTCAATATCCGGATTGCCTTCGCGCAGCTCGCTGAGTAATGGCGGCAGGATATCCCTGCTTGGTACGGGACGGGTATGATCTGAGATGATGACAGTGCAGGTTCTCTTACCTGCCGCAAGCTCTTTAAGCCGCAGTGATCCTATGGGAGAAGCCATGGCTGCTCTGACGAGCTCCGTACCATCTTTTCCTGCCTTAAGCTTACTGAGCTTACCTGTCAGGAGACTTGCGTTTTTCACATCGATCTGCAGCTCTCCGTGTCCGTAGGGCAGCCTTGCATTTACATTGTTGGGGTAAAAGCGCCGCTTTATGAAAAGTGTCACTGCGATACACAGAGGAAAGAACGGTGTAAAGGGACCTGCCCAGAATGCCAGATAGCCTGTTGCCACGACTATGCACCATTTCCACCTGAAGATAAAGTATAGTGTATAGCCAAGCCAGACCGGTGAATAAGCGATGATTATTACTATGATAAGCAGAATGAGTGTCTTCACATCCTTGCACTCATTCCATATTGATTTACAGAAGTTTTTGATTTTTTGCCACATATCCTGTATTCGCCTTGTGATGTGATTTCTGACCGCGTGATGTATGCAGCCGTAACGGTGATGACCTGCTGCCTTTCCTGAACCCGGGATAGCTGTATCACGCATTCAGCAGAAAGATGCTGATGATGGCCACTGCCACTGCCACTCCATACAGCCGGTTGGCCTTTTCTTTAAAGACAAATATACTTACAAGATTGGTGATGATAAGTGCTCCTGCCGCCACACACGGGATGACAACTGCCGCAGGCAGCACCGTAAGCGCCTTTATCTTAAAGAAGTTGTTGCCGATATTACTCATTCCGAGGAGAGCACCGTAAAACAGCTCCTTACCTCCTGTGAACCTGAAATTCTTCCCTTCGGTGACTGCAAGGAATACTGTCATGAAAATGAGCGCAACTCCGAATACGACCGCCAGATACAAGGTGCTGTATCCCGGGACCGTATACTTGCTGATAACCTTGTTGCCCACCTCCATGAATGTACCCGAAATGAAGATGAATACCAGTGCTGCCGCATTTTCGATCTTAAGACTCTTAAAGTCGCATACCATAAGTGTGATGGCAGCAGTCATAAGTCCGATCCCCACCCACTGTACGGCTCCGGGTCTCTCGCCCATGAAGATGATCGCCACCAGCAGTCCGCCCAGAGTACTCATCTGCTTGAAAAAGGATGTGATGGCACTGCCGTTGCCTGCTATGCTGTTTTTCATTATCACAAGGTTGGATGGAAATGATATGCCTGAGATAAAGCCTGTCACCAGCAGTATGAATGCTGTCCCGGCCAACGTCTGAGTAGTGAAAAGGCTTCCTATATCAAGCGAACCCAGCTCCGAGAATACAAAGAAACTCCCTCCCGAAAGACTGATCACAAAGCATATTCCAAAGGCAATCACATAATTCCAGAAGGCAACATGATTACCGTTGACACCGCGATAGTTTGCAATTTTAAGCGACAGTATGAGCATCGACATACATATCGTCGACATTATCACATAGATCATCCTTCACACCCGCATTTCATCTTATAAAAAAGCCCCCGCAAATTGACTTTTTTGTCAGGTCGTTATATATTTGTATTGACAAAGGGAACTACCGATAGACGGTTGACCCGAAATCGTTTACTTTAGAAAATAAACTGCGTTTGGGGACGGCGGTTTATTTTTTTGTTGACTTAATATACTCAATCAGAACCGTGACGACAATCGCAATAATTGCAATCACCAGACTCAAGATTTCATAGTCCGTCATAAGCATCCCTCCCTTTTTTACTCGGAGGGTGCATGCCCTCCGGAGAGGGTCAACCGCCTACCTTTTCTATGGTAGTTCCGTAAAGTATTATAACATACTACACTGATATCGTCTCTCTATATTTACCG
>DCHJ01000066.1:0-1037 GCA_002314805.1 Lachnospiraceae bacterium UBA1755
TCACGATATCATTGACATAACTCAAATCAGCATCTGTCAGCATGTCGTAGTGTGCTCCGCCCCCGTTATGGTTCTTGAGGATAACGGCCGTGAGCTTAAACCCTCTTGATGACATCTGGTCATAAAGCCACACCCAGGCAGCCTTATTGGTATTCCAGTTATTGCTGGTGATGTTGATAAGTATCTCCTGCACACCGAGCTCTGCGGCATCGTCCAGTGTATCATAGCCCTGCACCACAAGGCCCTTGCTCATAGCCGGGGATGCCATGGCAGGAATTGCCGCTGCCACGCACATTACGATGCTCAGTATTATCGCTGTGATCTTTCTCATTTGATCCTCCATTCAGATCGGCTATGCACATATGAGTTCAGGGACGGCCTGCCTGACGGGCGGCTTCTGCCCTGTATCCCCCATGTGATATCCGTGATCAAAGTCCGATCTCAAGCCCGACCGGACAATGGTCCGAGCCCATGACCTCCGGGTAGATCGCAGCTTCTTTAATGCTGTCTGCGATGCTGTCCGACACTATGAAATAGTCAATACGCCAGCCGATGTTCTTAGCACGGGCACCCATGCGGTAGCTCCACCAGGAGTATGCATCTGTCTTTTCCGGATAGAGTTTCCTGTAGGAATCCGTGAAGCCGCTGCTCAGGGTTCTGGTCATCTTGTCGCGTTCCTCGTCTGTAAAGCCCGCGTTGCCGCGGTTGGACTTCGGGTTCTTAAGGTCTATCTCTTCATGGGCCACGTTGAGGTCGCCGCAATATATGACCGGCTTGTGCTCTGCAAGCTTCTTTACATACTTAAGGAAGTCATCCTCCCATGTCATCCTGTAATCGAGCCTTGTGAGCTCACGCTGGGCATTGGGAGTATAGCAGGTGATCATGTAGAAGTTATCGAATTCTGCTGTGATCACACGGCCTTCGTGGTCATGCACGTCAACTCCGATGCCGTAGGTGACAGCTATAGGTTTTTCCTTGGTAAACATAGCTGTACCAGAGTAGCCTGCCTTATCGGCATAATTCCAGTAGTCATAATA
>DCHJ01000066.1:1109-2212 GCA_002314805.1 Lachnospiraceae bacterium UBA1755
ATATCCGCATCTATTTCGTGGAAAAAATCCAGAAAGCCCTTGCCTACTGCTGCACGCAGTCCGTTAACATTCCAGCTGATCAGTTTCATTGTGTCCCCTCTTGATTATAGTATTCAGTATTGTTTCTGCGTGTCATTTATCCTTTGTACCTGCCGGAGCTGTCAGTCCGGTCAGTCGTCTGACTCCTCATTTTCTGACAGTGTATATGTAAATCTCTTACGTGCCATCTCATCGGACTCAAGATACTCGTCGTAGGTAGTCATCTTGTCGATTAGCCTGCCGTTGATGAATTCCATGATGCGGTTGGCCGTGGTCTGCACTACCTGATGGTCTCTTGATGAGAAAAGGAGCACTCCCGGGAATTTCACAAGTCCTGTATTGAGAGCTGTGATAGATTCCATATCGAGGTGGTCTGTCGGCTCGTCAAGGATCAGCACATTGGCACCGCTGATCATGAGCTTTGAGAGCATGACCCTCACCTTTTCGCCTCCGGAAAGTATCCTTACAAACTTGACTCCGTCTTCTCCTGCAAAGAGCATCCTGCCGAGGAAGCCGCGTACGTATGTCACGTCCTTATTCTCCGAATACTGTGTGAGCCACTCTACGATATTCTCGGTTCCAGAGAAATCTTTGGTATTATCTTTGGGGAAATAGCTGACCCTGGTGGTAAGCCCCCACTTGTAATCACCCTCGTCCGGCTCGATCTCTCCGGAAAGGATCCTGAACAAGGTTGTCTTGGCCTTCTCATTGGGGCCTACAAATGCTACCTTGTCAGTCCTGTTGAGCACAAAGCTCACGTCATCCAGCACCTTCTCCCCCTCGATGGTCTTGGACAGATGAGATACCTCCAGTACCTCGTTGCCTATCTCGCGGTCCGGCCTGAAATCGATGTACGGATACTTGCGGCTTGACGGACGGATCTCTTCAAGCTCTATCTTCTCAAGAGCTCTCTTACGGGAAGTAGCCTGCTTGGATTTTGCTGCATTGGCTGCAAAACGGGCGATGAACTCCTTGAGCTCCTTGATCTTCTCTTCTTTCTTTCTGTTGGCCTCCTTCATCTGACGTATCATCAGCTGACTGGACTCATACCAGAAATCATAGTT
>DCHJ01000066.1:2339-6761 GCA_002314805.1 Lachnospiraceae bacterium UBA1755
GCCATGCGATGGCATCCAGATCAAGGTGGTTGGTCGGCTCGTCGAGCAGCAGTATATCGGGGTTGCCGAAAAGCGCCCTTGCAAGGAGCACCTTGACCTTGAGTGCACCGGGCAGGTCGCCCATCCTCTGATAATGCCATTCCGGCTCTACTCCCAGTCCGTTGAGGAGATTCTCTGCATCTGACTCGGCCTCCCAGCCGTTCATCTGCGCAAACTCACCCTCCAGCTCTGCAGCCTTGATGCCGTCCTCATCGGAAAAATCCTCCTTCATGTAGATGGCATCCTTCTCCTTCATCACATCGTAAAGATGCTGATTGCCTGCAATCACCAGATCAAGTACTGTCCAGTCATCATACTTGAACTGATCCTGCTCCAGAAAGCTCAGTCTCTGTCCCGGTGTCATTGAGACATCTCCGTTGGTCGGTTCAAGCTTTCCCGAAAGGATCCTCAGGAAGGTCGACTTGCCCGCTCCGTTGGCTCCTATGAGACCGTAGCAGTTGCCTTCGATAAACTTGATATTCACATCCTCAAACAGCGCCTTCTTGCCCAGCCTGAGTGTAACTCCGTTAGCCTGTATCATATTTCCTCCCGCTATTATATTGTCATAGTCATGCCTGACCTTTGCTGTCAGTCACGCTATGCTTCTTCTAATGATACTGTGGATCATACTGATCCTGCTGCCGCACATACAGTTTCATAACAGTTCCGGTCACAGCCTGTGTATCATGTAAGTCCTGCCATGCGCACAGGATTCCATTCCGGGCATTTCTGCATCCATGCAGCTGACCGCGATCCGATCCGGCTCCTGCAGTGCCGCCACCGGGCATTTCTGCATCCGTGCAGCTGACCGGCTTAATACCCGCCGCATCGTGACATTACAGATCATCCGAATCAAGTATTATGGTGAACGGTCCGTCATTCATCAGATCGATCTTCATCTCAGCCCCGAATACTCCATGCTCCACTGTGCTGCAGTATTTCCGGGCTTCCTCTATGATATGATCATATATGGCAGATGCCAGCGCAGGACTGCCTGCATGCACAAAGCTTGGTCTGTTGCCCTTCCTGCAGTCTGCATAGAGAGTGAACTGACTGATGAGCAGCAGCTCTCCTCCTACTGATGCGAGATCAAGATTGGTCTTGCCTTCACCGTCCCGGAAAATACGCAGCTGGCACAGCTTCTTTACCATCTTGTCAGCTGTCTCCATGGTGTCGGTCTCCGATACACCGATAAGCACCATGAAGCCATGATTTATCTTTCCTACTACCTCATTATCTATCGTACAGGATGAATGCTGCACACGCTGAACTACAAAACGCATAAGTGTCCTCCGGAAATGATTTCTTATATACAATGGACTATCTGTGTAAGTTTACTACAAGAAGATGTACGCCGTAAAGCTATGTGAAGAAGACAGTCTACTCGAAAAACTTTTTATTTTCAATATTTTTTCCAGTTAGATAAAGTCTTTCCGGGTTACAATGCCACGCCCAAAGAGTAATTCCGGAGTACACACTGCTGTGAATCCTCGGCAGAATCTATCTAACACCCGGGGCTTTACATTACTTAAAAATCGTTAAGCAGGAAATAGAGGAGGTTTTCTACTCTGTATCCGTTTTCGTTACGATAAGGAAGCACAGAATCACCCGTGACAATGATCCGGTCAAAAGAATCCGCAATATTTTTCAGCGAAGCCTGTTCCTGCGCCTGCTTACCCGCGTCGGAAAAACTATATGCCGACTGTATATAATATCGGTCATATCCTTTATTTGCGACGAAATCCACCTCTAACTGTTTTCTGATACCGTGGCCTGCTTCGTTATGAGCATTGATCTCAACAACACCGACATCTACCTGAAATCCCCGTGCGATCAACTCATTAAAAATGATATTTTCCATCAGATGTGTTGGTTCGATCTGACGAAAATCGATTCGCGCATTTCTAAGTCCGATATCACAGAAATAATATTTTGCCGGCGTAGAAATATATCTTTTGCCCTTCACATCATATCGGCGCGCTCTTTGGATCATGAATGCATCCGTGTAGAAATCAATATACTTTTGAATTGTATTCGGATTGATTACCGTATGATTCACGGTTTTGAATGTATTCGAAAGCTTCTGAGGGTTAGTCAGGGTTCCAATGCCTGATGCAAGAACATCCAGAAGTTCGTCGAATTCTATCGCGTTCCTGATCTTATGCCTTTGCTTCAAATCAGAGAGATATATTTTGTCAGCTATTTCTTTTAAATAACGGATCTTCTTTTCATCATTCGACATCAGTGCAACGATCGGAAGCCCTCCGAAGCGCATATATTCTTCCAGCCGATCCCTTTTGTCTCCACCGAGTTCCGCATAATATTCTCTAAACGTCAGCGGATAAACCCGAATCTCATCACTTCTTCCGCGAAATTCCGTGATAATATCACTGGAAAGAAATTTAGAATTACTTCCCGTCACATAAGTGTCAGCGTTCTCAATATGAAGCAAACTATTAAGCACATCCTCGAAGCCAATGACATATTGAATCTCGTCAAGCAAGATATAATATTTTCCGTCATCGGTAATTTGACTCTTGATATACTTGTATAAGGCACTTTTCTCACGCAGCTGAGCATTTTCCATATCATCCAATGCAATTCGTATAATGTGATCTTCCGCAATTCCACGCTCTTTCAGATATCGGTAAAACAAAGAAAACAAAAGATACGATTTCCCGCAGCGGCGTATACCGGTGATCACCTTGATCAGAGGGCTTTCCATGCCATCGATCAATTGCTTCATGTATTGGCTGCGATTAAATTCCATTTCGTTCCCTCCAGATGTTTTTAGCGCAATGGCGCAATAATCTTTCGTTCATATTATGTATCGATGTACATTCATTGTCAGCATAAATGCAGCATATTTTTGCGCTATTGCGCGTAAATATTTCAATATCAGTTGCATTTCTTTGGGACCGGGTCCATACCATCTTCCCATCCGGCTATCCATCAGTACGGAAGAGTGGCAGGTTCTCTAGCATTCATCCAATGCATGTTCGTTTAACAGGAAATCTAAGGCATAGAGCTTTTTGTATCCATTCTTAAGAGTTGAAAACGGATCATTGTCCATGGTTATTACTATTTTTTTATATCCATCATCTATCTTGTAAAATGATGACATTTCCTGTTCCTTTTTTTCCGGATCAGCAATACTGTATGCAACCTGAATATAGAATGTATTTTTACTGTTCCTTGCGATAAAATCTATCTCTTTTTCCTTATTCTTACCGATATCCACCATGTAGCCCCGACGGATCAATTCCTGATAAATTATATTCTCTAAGGTATGTGTTACCTCCAGCTGTCTGAATTGCAATTTGCAATTCCTAAGTCCAATATCAGAAACATAATATTTGTTCAGCGTCTTTAAATATTCCTTTCCCTTGATATCATATCTGTATACTTTATAGAATAAAAAAGCCTCACACAGATACTCCAGGTAGTTGCCGACCGTATCAGCTGTAATTGTATGATATCCATTCGATCTCAAAGTATCAGAAATCTTTTTTGCACTTACAACAGAACCAATATTAGAACAGAGAAAACTATACACCGCATCAAACATATCAGGATTACGGATTCCATATCTATCAATGATATCTTTGGCTGCAACAGTTTCCTCAAGCATCTTAAGATACTCTGCCTTTAAATCATGATCTGTTTCCGTTACCGCATAAGGGAATCCACCATACATCTGGTATTCATTGTATGCCGCCTGCTTATCGCCTCCTTTGAAGCTGTAGAATTCGATAAAAGAAAGCGGATACACTTTTATCTCAATGCTTCGTCCTCTTAGCTTTGTACTGATATCACCTGATAACAGTTTTGAGTTGGAACCGGTAATATAAACATCGGCCCCCATATTTTTAAGGCTGTTAACCAGATCCTCAAATCCATTCACATACTGTATTTCATCAATCATTATATAATACTTATTATCATTAACGATTCTTTCCTTGATATTTTCGTATAATGCTAATGAGTTTCTTAACCTGATGTTTTCCAGATTTTCCAGATTTATCTTTATGATATTTGACTCCTCCACACCATTTTCTATTAAATATGCGGCATATATGTCAAATAAAAGTACTGATTTTCCACAGCGCCTGACTCCTGTAATAACCTTTATTATGTCCTTATCTTTATGTTTAATTAACTGACTTAAATATACAGGCCGTTCAATCATGTCATCCACCTCTTGGCTTGATTCTACTCGAAAAACTTTTTATTTTCAATATTTTTTCCAGTATGTCTTGTGCTATTGCGCAGAAATATTGTGAAACTCCTCTCCGGACTGAAATTTACCAAAACCGTACACTGGTATGTTGACAAACATCTTCCGGCTGTACTATAATCCTGACTTTTGCAGTTGAGCAAAGG
>DCHJ01000008.1 GCA_002314805.1 Lachnospiraceae bacterium UBA1755
CAAGTTCAACGCAAGGAGGAACAACATCCGGCGGTCAGAACACGACCACGAGCAGCCCAACGCTGTCACGATATAATGCAACAAGAGAATCGTCAAATTCAAGCTCCAATGCGCAACCATGGAATAATCCTAATTACAATCCAATGGGGACTAACGTTAATTACAATCCATGGGAGAGTTCAAAGTATGGGTATTATCAGACAGCTCCTGGGCATGGGAACAATGAATCGACAAACATCAGCTCAACGCAAAGCGCAAATACAACGTCTAACATCAATAATACGACTACTGAAAGTGAATATGAGGAACAAATAGGCGGTGACATTGCGCAAGTTGCTGAACATAAAAAGAAGGGAACTACAAACCCGGCGAATAGAAATAAACATGAGGAAGGGGCGACCCGTAAGCAGAGGGACCAACGAGGGGAAAAGGGCGACGCCAGACGCAAACCTAATCCTAATAAGAGAAGCTCTTATAATTCAGTGGGCACCAATACCGGCAGAACAGTTGTAATTGTAATTGGAGTTGGAATCATTGTAGGTACAATTATTGAAGATATTGTTACTGGTGGGATTGGTGTGGTTGATGATGCTGCAACTATTTCTGTCGGTGTGAGTTTAATTCTCAGCGGAGGGTATTAACCATGTGTTATGATACTATTTTATCCAAAACCAAGAGATTGTCACAGAATAGAAAAATTGTATGCATTTATGATGATGAGTATGACGATTCTTTTTACTGTGGGTCGATAATCAGCTTTGACGATACATTTATTCTGGTTGATATGATCTCACCGGATGGTAATCCGGACGGTCTGATAGTCTTAAGTATAGATAATATCTGCAAGATTATTGAAAGAAGCAGTTATTTGAGTAGAATCAAAAAGCTGAAGGCTGTGGATGACAGAAAACTTCCGCTTTCTGCAGATGAGGTTAAAATGGATGGTGTTATCGAAACAATACTCGCGATAGCAATACAAAATGATGCTATGGTTGCGATATCGCTCTGCGAAAGTGGATATAACAACATACAGGGATTTGTTCAAAGCTTTGATGATAAGATATGCGTTGTCAGACAATTTGATTTGGTTGGCGAGTATGACGGGATTGCCTATGTTTTGATTGAGAAGATTACTCAAATCACATGTGGTTCACGGACTGAGGATGAAGTTATGACATTGTTCAGAATTGGAGAAGAATAATGAAGAAAATACTCAGGGGGATGCAGGAAAAAAAGCAGTTGATCGGGATTTACATAAATCCGAATAATACTTTCGGATTCATTGTTGGATATGTCATGGAAGTAGACGCAGAGTTTTTTGCTTTTTCCATGATTTCTGAAACAGGAATGGATGATGGTGTGATAATACTTCCGATTTGTGATATCATTAAGATTGAAGAATCCAGTAAATATCTAAATAAGATCGAAAAGCTGATATCCTGCCGTGATTCGGGATGTAGATCAATTTCTCCATCCATCCATGGATTGATATATGGGACATTGGATTTTCTCAAAGATAAAAGAATTCTGACCAGTATAGGGATCACATCCGTTCAGAATCACAACAGAGAAGATACAACGGGATTCATAGTCGCAGTTGATGTAAATACCTGTACCGTGCAGAAATACTCACAGTACGGACTTGAGGACGGCGTTGCATATTTCGAATTAAACAGAATCAAACGAATCGAGTACGACACGTCATACGAGGTTACTCTGCAAAGACTGATAAGGATACTGGATAATGAAAAAAGGATTAGACATTAGTGTGAACCTTGATTCACGTGAAGCAGTATTGTCATGGATAAAAAAGAATACTGTAGCTTGGGCGGTATGTATTTGATCCGATAATGATTAAGAAAGAGCAAACAGATGAGATTATTAAGCTGTAAAACAGCATTAAAATAGGGAGGGGATCCTATGATGAAAAAGGTAGTTATGCTGGCAGTCACTATGTTTTTGATAGCAGCTGCATCATTTACAGCCTATGCAGGAGCATGGGAGCAGAAAGCAGGCGGATGGAAATGGAATAACGGTGACAACACCTATCCGACCAGCTGCTGGCAGTGGATCGATGCCAATAATGACGGAGTCAGTGAGTGCTATTATTTTGATGATAAGGGCATATGCCTTCAGTCAGCTGTAACTCCTGACGGGTGTACGGTAAATGCAGACGGAGCATGGACAGTTAACGGCGTCGTGCAGACAAAGAAAAACGCTGAGGTTATCAGTGCTGAGGTATTCTTTAATACAAGCAAAGGCAACGATACTTCAAGGCATCAGTCAATAAGCAAGTATTCGCAAATAATTGCCCATGTTGTACTCCATGCGCCGCGTTGGGCTGCTCCGAAACTCAAATTTGAGTGTGCATGGCCTGATGGAGGGAAAAGTACAGGAGAATGGGAGGACAAGCTTCAGGAAGGAGACTATGCGTGGGTAAGTCTGTGGTACGATGATCCGTCTATTGCTCCGGGAGGAACTCTTACGCTGTCAGTTTATACCGATGCGGGTGAGAAGATAGGCGAGGGTTCCGTTCAGATCACGGATTAATTTATGACAGGCAGCTGGTATATCCGAACGCAGGGAAAGCCAGGTTAATACCACGGATCACAGGGGATTTTTTGCGGTCAGCAGGAAAAACATCTGATAGACAAATCTCAAAAACTATGCTATCATTTTCAATGCAATAACGATTAGACTTAAGGTGGGCCGTGAGGTCCACCTAAATTGTTGGGAGGATACCGGTCCGGTACATGATACGGAATTGGTGCTGAAAGGGAGCCATGAAAGAAGAAATCTATGTCAGAAAGACCATGGCGCTGCTGGACGAGATCAAGGTTAAAAACAGGCTTGATTTCACCGTGCTTAAGGTCGAGTATGTGAATGAAGACGGAATAAATTATCTGCGGGTCTACTGCGATATGGATCAGGAAGGCGGTATCGGCTCGGACGATTGTGCCAATATTGCACGGCCGCTGAGCAAAGCTCTGGATAAAGCGGATTTTATCGAAGATGACAGCTACACATTGGAAATATGTTCACCGGGATTTTTGAATCCTGCACAAACCGAACCAACTCAGGAGGAAGAAGACAATGAGTAAGGAACTTTTGGAAGCTATTGCAGTACTTGGCAAGGAGAAGAATATCAGCAAGGACAGCCTGCTTGAGGCTATCGAGAATTCTCTCTTATCAGCATGCAAGAACCATTTCGGTACATCTGATAACTGTCAGGTCCTTATAGATAGAGAAACCTGTGATTATAAGGTAGTCCGCACCAAGGAAGTAGTTGAGGACTATGATCCGGACAACGATCCGCAGGAAGAGAAGGCTCTTAAGATCAGCGTTGCAGAAGCCAAGCTTATTGATCCTACCTATGAGGTAGGAGATTACATCCAGTTTCCGGTAGAGTCCAGAGAGTTCGGACGTATCGCAACGGGTGTTGCAAAGAACGTTATCCTTCAGAAGATCCGTGAGGAAGAGCGTAAGGTAGTTTACTACGATTACTTCGAGAAGGAGCACAATATCGTATCCGGAATCATCCAGAGAGCGATCGGCAGGAACTTCGCGATAAATCTCGGCAAGGTGGACGCTATCCTTTCCGAGAATGAGCAGGTCAAGACAGAGGGGCTTAAGCCGGGCGACAGGATCAAGGCATATGTACTTGAGGTCAAGGACGCTCCCAAGGGACCGAAGATCTCTGTATCAAGGACCCATCCGGATCTCGTAAGAAGACTTTTTGAAGCAGAGGTATCCGAGATAAAGGATGGCACAGTAGAGATCATGAGCATTGCCCGTGAGGCGGGCTCGAGGACCAAGATGGCAGTGGCATCCTATGATGCCAACGTGGACCCGGTAGGCTCCTGCGTAGGCCTTAACGGATCTCGTGTAAACGCAGTTGTTGACGAGCTCAGGGGCGAAAAGATCGATATCATCAACTGGGATGAGAATCCGGCATATCTTATTGAGAATGCACTCAGTCCCGCTAAGGTGATCTGTGTAGTTGCAGACGAAGAGGAAAGAGAAGCAACAGTCATCGTGCCGGACTATCAGCTTTCACTGGCTATAGGCAAGGAAGGACAGAACGCAAGACTTGCTGCAAAGCTTACGGGATATAAGATCGATATTAAGTCAGAGACACAGGCAAGAGATACAGGACTCTTTGATGAGCTCGGCATAGATTATCAGCCTGAGGGTGCTCTGGATCTTGAAGAGGTAGAGTATGTTGGAAACGAAGAAGCATCTGCCGATGAGGATGTGTCTGGGCTGCAGGACGAGCAGACCAAAGAATGAATTGATCAGGATAAACGGTGATGCGCAGGAGAGAGGATACTATGTATGCGATGATCCTGATTGCATCGCCAGACTGCTTAAGAATAAGAGGCTGGGCAATTCACTTAAGGAGGCACTGACCGAACTTGAAGGGAAGAGATAAAATAGCCGGCATGCTCGGACTTGCTGAAAGAGCGGGAAAGCTGGTCTCAGGAGAAAGCAAGACTCTGGAGGCTGTCCGTTCGGGGAAAGCACTCATATGTATAGTCGCTGCGGACGCATCCGACAACACGAGGAAGCTTTTTCATGATAAATGCGGGTTCAATAATGTACCTGTATTCGAGTATGGAACTAAGATAAGCTTAGGTCACGCATCCATGGCAGTGTGTGATGAAAATTTTGCAAAAGGGATTAATAGATTACTGACTGATCTGGAGGGGAAAATTGAGAGTTAACGATCTTTCTAAAGAGCTGGGGGTTGCAAACAAGGAGCTGGTTGCATTTCTCAACGAACGCGGAGCACAATTGAAGAGTCACATGAGCAGTGTGACGGAGGAACAGGCAGCGCTTGTACGCAGGACATTCGGCGCTCCCCAGGCAGAGCCTGAGAAGCCGAAAAAGGTAGATAAGCCTGTGAGCAGAAAGGAAGAAAAGGAAAAGGAGAAGGCTGCACGTGCAGAAGAAGCCGAGAGAGCTGAGCAGGCTCTGAAGGCTGCCCGGGCAGAACGTTTCCAGAAGGAAAAGGCGAAGGAGGAGACAAGTGACGACGGCGAGCCAAAAAAGAAGAAGCTCACCGCTGTTTTCAGACCGCAGAATTCGCAGCAGCCCAGAAAGATACGTCAGAAGGTGGATCCGGCCCAGACTGGCAGAGTGATCACCGTGGCAAAGAAAGAAGACAAACCGGAACCGGTACAGGAACCGGAACCGGCACCGACCCCGGTACAGGTAAAGCAAGAGACTGCACCTGCTCCTGCAGTCAGGGAAGAACCTGTTCAGACACCGGCAGCCGAAGCTCCGAAGCCTCAGGTGCAGGAACCGGTAAAGGAAATTAAGAAAGCTCCGCTCGTGGAAGGCCGTGACAAGATCACAACCTTTGGGAATGTGTTTGCCAATATGCCTCCGAAGAAAGAAAAAGCTCCCTCTCAGAACAATAATAACCGTGACAGGAACAATAATGCCGGCAGCCGCGACGGCAGATACAGCCGCGATGGCCGCGATAACCGTGACAGCCGTGATAATCGCGATAACCGAGACAGGAGACCGGGTCAGAATCAGGGTCGTTTCAACAGCCAGAACAGCAGCCAGAACAACGGTCAGAACAGGGATGGTCAGCAGCAGGAGCGCAAGCCTGTAAGATTTGAAAACAGGAATAACCAGAAGCCTGTACAGCCACGCCCCGGTCAGGGCAATACCGGTGCGACTGCGGGTGCATTCGGAAGCAATACCAAGAAGCCTGCAAATCAGAAGCAGGGCAGGAATAACTATAAGGATAAAAACGATAAGAGACACCGTACAGAGGACGGGCCGGTAAATAAGAACGGCAAGGTTTCAAAGCATCCGTTTATCAAGCCGGAGACTGTTGTCAAGGAACAGGTGGACGAGGATATCAAGGAGATCGTGATCCCCGAGACTATCAATATCAAGGATCTTGCCGGCAAGCTCAAGCTGCAGCCTGCAGTTATCGTAAAGAAGCTTTTCCTGCAGGGACAGATCGTTAATGTCAACACCGAGCTTCCGTTTGAGAAGGCTGAGGAGATCGCCCTTGAGTACGATGTGATCTGTACTCAGGAGGAGAAGGTGGATGTGATCGCGGAGCTTCTCAAAGAGAACGAGGAGAATGAGGAAGACATGATCACCAGACCGCCTGTAGTCTGTGTAATGGGTCATGTTGACCACGGCAAGACCTCGCTTCTTGACAAGGTGCGTGCTACCAACGTGACCAGCAGGGAGGCCGGAGGCATCACTCAGGCTATCGGTGCATATCAGGTTAAGATCAATGACAGGCTCATCACCTTCCTTGATACACCGGGACATGAGGCCTTTACTGCAATGCGTATGCGCGGTGCTCAGTCGACTGATATCGCTGTACTGGTAGTTGCCGCAGATGACGGTGTAATGCCGCAGACAGTTGAGGCTATCAACCATGCAAAGGCAGCCGGAGTAGATATCGTAGTGGCAGTAAATAAGATCGATAAGCCTGCTGCCAATATCGACAGAGTTAAGCAGGAGCTCTCAGAGTATGAGCTTATACCGGAGGATTGGGGCGGTACAACAGCATTCTGTCCTGTGTCTGCAAAGACAGGAGAGGGTATAGAGGATCTGCTTGAGATGATAATCCTCACAGCAGATGTTAAGGAGCTCAAGGCTAATCCCAACAGACTTGCAAGAGGTCTTGTCATCGAGGCCGAGCTTGACAAGGGACGCGGTCCGGTAGCTACGGTCCTTGTTCAGAAGGGTACGCTTCACGTGGGAGATTTTGTTGCGGCAGGTTCTTGCTCAGGCAAGGTGCGTGCAATGATCAATGATAAAGGACAGCGGGTCAAGGTGGCAGCACCATCCACTCCTGTTGAGATACTGGGACTTTCGGCTGCTCCCAACGCGGGAGAAGTATTTGTGGCCTGCGAGAGCGATAAGGAAGCAAAGGACTTTGCAGCTACCTTCGTAACAGAGAGCAAGAAGCAGCTGATTGAAGAGACCAAGTCCAAGATGAGTCTTGATGATCTCTTCAGCCAGATTCAGGCAGGCAATATCAAGGAGCTTCCGATCATCGTCAAGGCAGATGTGCAGGGCTCGGTTGAGGCAGTAAGACAGTCTCTCCTCAAGCTTTCCAATGACGAGGTTCAGATCAAGGTCATCCATGGCGGTGTAGGTGCCATCAATGAAAGCGATGTTTCTCTTGCGGCCGCAAGCAATACCATCATCATCGGCTTCAATGTCGGCATCGATCCCAATGCCAAGCCGACAGCCGAGCGTGAGAAGGTGGATATCAGGCTTTACGATGTTATCTATAATGCAATAGAAGATATAGAGCACGCAATGAAGGGTATGCTTGCTCCTGTATACGTAGAGAAGATCATCGGACATGCAGAGATCCGTCAGGTATTCAAGGCTTCAGGCGTCGGATCAATTGCCGGTTCATATGTACTCGACGGAGTGTTCCAGAGAGGCTGCAAGGCCAGGATCACAAGAGACGGTGATCAGATATTCGAAGGAAATGTGGCATCCCTTAAGAGATTCAAGGATGATGTCAAGGAAGTTAAGACCGGTTACGAGTGCGGTCTTGTATTCGACGGCTTCAATGATATTCGCGAAGGCGATCTGATTGAAGGCTATATCATGGTAGAGGTACCAAGAGAATAATGCGTAAAGGAAGTATTAAAAATACAAGGATCAATTCCGAGGTTCAGAAAGAGCTCTCACTCATAATCGGAGAGCTCAAGGATCCGAGGATCGATCCGATGTCTACGGTAACCGAGGTCAATGTTACAGCTGATCTCAAGTACTGCACGGCATATATCAGTGTCCTCGGAGATGAGGAGCATGGAAAGGAGACCATTGCCGGTCTCACCAGTGCCATGGGATTTATCAGACGCGAGCTTGCAGCGAGAGTCAATCTGCGCAATACACCGGAGCTTAGATTTGTGCTGGATAAATCTCTTGAATATGGTATACACATGTCCAGACTGATAGATGAAGTGATTGCCAGAGATAACGGGATGCATGTCCCGGATAACGGAAATGAGCAGACTGACTGATTTGATCGAGGACGCTGAGAGCATAGCTGTCATCGGCCATATAAGACCGGACGGTGATGATCTCGGATCGTGCCTGGGCCTGTACAATTACATAAAGGAAAACTATCCCCATGTGACCAGACTCCGTGTCTTTCTGGAAAAGGCGGCACCGAAGTTTGATTTCCTTAAGGGGATGGATGAGGTATCCCACAAGATAGGTAATGATGATAAGGATTACGATCTGGTGGCATGCCTTGATTGCGCTACAAAGGACCGGCTCGGGGAATTTGACATCATACTCGATGGCGCAAAGCACAGCATATGTGTGGATCATCATAAGACAAACCCGTGTTATTGCGAGTTTAATGACGTAAGACCGGATGCAAGCTCTACCAGTGAGGTGATATACGAGCTGCTGGAGGATGACAGGATCAGTCTTGATACTGCTACCTGCCTTTACACAGGGATAGCGCATGATACGGGGATATTCCAGTATTCCGCAACCTCACAGCGTACCATGGAGATCGGCGGCAGGCTCCTGCGCAAGGGTATCAGTGCCGAAGAGATCATAAGCAACAGCTATTACCAGAAGAGTTATGACCAGATAAGGGCCTGGGGCTATGCGTATGAAAAGGCAGTGCTCTGTGAACGCGGCAGGTGCATATATACAATCATGACATGGAAGGATATGAAGAAGTTCGGCATCACCAGCATGGATCTGGACGGAGTGTCCAGTGAACTGAGAAATGTGAGCGGAGTATTATTTTCCATGCTGCTGTATCAGGACGGCAGTAACGAATTCAAGGCAAGTATGAGAAGCACGGGCAATGTGGACTGCTCGGCGGTTGCGGTAAAGCATGACGGAGGCGGACATGCACATGCTTCGGGATGTACCTGTCAGGGGGATCCTGAGGAGATCGCGGCAATGATTCTGAGTGAAATAAGAGAACAGCTCTGATGGAAGAACCAAGGATATATAACGGAGTTATTAATATCAATAAAGAAGCAGGCTTTACCAGCATGGATGTGGTTGCCAGGATGCGCGGTATCCTGAGGATGAAGAAGATAGGACATACCGGTACTCTGGATCCGGAGGCAACCGGTGTGCTCCCGGTATGCGTGGGACGGGGTACCAAGCTCGTGGAGAAGTTCATGGCTGATGATAAGGTCTATCGTGCGGTCATGCTCCTGGGGGTCACTACGGATTCTCAGGATATGACAGGTAAGGTGCTGACAGAAAGCGCTGTGCAATGCGCACCCGCAGACATCCTTTCTGCAATAGGAAGTTTTGTCGGAGGCTATGATCAGCTTCCGCCCATGTATTCTGCCAAAAAGGTCAACGGAAAGAAGCTTGTCGACCTTGCCAGAAAGGGTATTGAGGTTGAACGTCAGCCGAGATTTGTCAATATCATGTCTATCAACGTGGAGGCGGTGGACATCCCTCGCGTGACCATGACGGTCACATGCTCCAAGGGTACATATATACGTACTCTCTGTCATGATATCGGGCAGAAGCTGGGATGCGGGGCCGCAATGGAAAGCCTTGTAAGGACCAGGGTCGGACGTTTTAAGCTGGAGGATGCCGTGACCCTTGGTGAGCTGGAAAAATTAAGAGATGAAGAAAGGCTTGAAGAGGTTGTAATTGACATTCAAGTTTAGTAAAATAGCGCCAAAGGCGTTTTTATAATAATAAAACAGACAGAAGGAGTTATCGTTATGAAAGTTTATAACACAGATCAAATCAGAAACGTTGTACTGCTTGGACACGGAGGTGCAGGTAAGACGACAATAGCAGAGGCTATGGCACATGTTACCGGCGCTGTTTCCAAGATGGGAAAGACAACGGACGGTAACACTATTTCTGACTTTGACAAGGAAGAGGTTAAGCGTGGCTTTTCTATTGCGACATCAGTGATCCCGCTGGAGTATACAGCCAAGACAGGTCCCGTTAAGATCAATATCCTTGATACACCCGGATTCTTTGATTTCGTAGGTGAGACAGAGGAGGCTGCTACAGCAGCAGACGCAGCAATCATCGTTGTTGACTGCAAGGCAGGTGTGCAGGTAGGTGTTGAGAGGGCATGGGATCTCTGCAATGATTTCAATCTTCCGAGGATGTTCTTCGTAACAGGCTGTGATGCTGATTCGGCAGATTATGAGACAGCACTGGAGGCTCTGGAGAATAAGTTCGGTCAGAAGGTTGCTCCTTTCCAGACCGCTATCAAGAACGGCGACAAGCTGATCGGTTTCTGCAACGTTGTTTCAATGGAAGGCGCTAAGTTTGAGGGTACAGATGCCAAGAAGTGTGAGATCCCTGCAGATGCACAGGATGCACTTGATATGGCACGCGAGAGACTTATGGAGTCTGTAGCCGAGACATCTGAGGAGCTTATGGAGAAGTACTTCGGCGGAGAGGAGATCTCAGCTGATGAGGTTGCTGCCGCTGTTAAGGAAGGCATCCTTGCGTGTGATATGGCTCCTGTATTCCTCGGAGCAGGCATCAGCGCTCAGGGTATCAAGCCGCTCCTTCAGGCTATCGTTACATACTGCCCGACACCGGATGCAAATCCTGTAACGGGAAAGAAGGTTCCGTCGGGTGAGGAATTCATCGCAAAGTTTGATGCTTCGGGAGATTTCTCAGGACAGGTATTCAAGACGATCGTTGACCCGTTCATCGGTAAGTACACACTCGTAAAGGTATATAACGGCACACTTAAGGGCGATTCCAACTTCTTCAATGTGACAAGGGATACAGAGGAGAAGACAGGTAAGCTTTATGTGCTCCGCGGTAAGGAAGCAATGGAGGTTCCGGAGATCAAGGCCGGCGACATCGGTGCTATGGCCAAGCTGAGCGTCACACGTACAGGCGATTCACTTGCGATCAAGTCCTGCCAGATCGAGTATCCTGAGCTTAAGCTTTCCAAGCCGTATACCTATATGGCATATGCTTCAGTCAATAAGGGCGAAGAGGATAAGATCGCTACAGGTATCGCTAAGCTTATGGATGAGGATCCTACCATCAAGTCAGTAGTTGATGCCGGCACAAAGCAGTCACTTATCTATGCTATCGGTGACCAGCAGCTTGATATCATCAAGTCAAAGCTCAAGGAAAGATATAAGGTTGAAGTGGATCTTTCCAAGCCTAAGTTCGCTTTCCGTGAGACCATCAGGAAGTCAGTTGACGCTCCCGGACGTTATAAGAAGCAGTCTGGCGGACACGGACAGTTCGGTGATGTTAAGATGAGATTTGAGCCGTCAGGCGAGCCTGAGACACCGTATATCTTCGCCGAGGAGGTATTCGGCGGTTCAGTTCCCAAGAACTTCTTCCCCGCAGTTGAGAAGGGTATCGCAGAGTCCTGCGAAAAGGGACCTCTTGCAGCTTATCCTGTAGTTGGTGTTAAGGCAGTTCTTTACGACGGATCATACCATCCGGTAGATTCTT
This sequence comes from Lachnospiraceae bacterium UBA1755, assembly GCA_002314805.1. Classification (GTDB taxonomy): domain Bacteria; phylum Bacillota; class Clostridia; order Lachnospirales; family Lachnospiraceae; genus Darwinimomas. The sequence continues at coordinate 11,446 of DCHJ01000008.1, forward strand.
CGGAAATGGCATTCAAGAAGGCTGCTTCAATGGCATTCAAGAAGGGCTTTATGGATGCAGGCCCTGTACTCCTTGAGCCGATCGCAAAGCTTGATGTTACTGTTCCGGACAGCTTCACAGGTGACGTAATGGGCGACCTCAACAAGAGGCGCGGACGTGTACTCGGTATGGAGCACAATGCAGCAGGCAAGCAGGTCATCTCAGCAGAGGTTCCTATGAGCGAGCTTTACGGATACAATACGGATCTCCGCTCAATGACAGGTGGTATCGGCAAGTACGAGTATCATTTCGATCATTACGAGCAGGCTCCTTCAGACGTACAGGCTAAGGAAGTTGCAGAGAGAGCAGCGCTTCTTGCAGGCGGCGACGACGACTGATAATAAAACAATATCGGTATGCTGCTTTTGCGGCATAACATAATAGTATCTGTGTTTTCGCAGATACATCAGATACGAAAAAGACAAAGTCCCGGTGGCTTTGTCTTTTTCGTGTCTGATATCAGCTGATGGCTTGAGGAAAACGCATCGTAATTCTTTGCGACGGGCTTTTCAGCCCGTCGTTTTTATTGTATAATTTACTTTCGGATTATCAGGTCTTTTAGCGGAAAGACCTGGTTAGTGTGTTGCGTAAATTTTTTGTAAAGGACAGGTTTTAGTTATGGCAGAGAAAATCAGATACAACCATGCTGCTGTTGAGCAGAAGTGGACAGAAAAATGGAATGATAATCCCATCAACGTTAATGACGGCAAAAAGCCAAAGTATTACTGTCTGGATATGTTCCCGTATCCTTCAGGCTCAGGACTCCATGTAGGACACTGGAGAGGCTATGTCATTTCTGACGTATGGTCACGCTACCAGATGCTCAAGGGTCATTACCTTATTCATCCTATGGGATGGGATGCATTCGGGCTTCCGGCCGAGAACTATGCTATCCAGCATGGCATTCATCCCTCGATCTCAACAGCTGAAAACATTAAGAATATCAAGCGTCAGATCAAGCAGATCGCAGCTGTGTACGACTGGGATATGGAAGTAAATACCACAGATCCCGATTACTATAAGTGGACACAGTGGATCTTTGTCCAGATGTTCAAACACGGTCTTGCCTACGAGAAGGAATTCCCCATTAACTGGTGTCCTTCCTGCAAGACAGGTCTTGCCAACGAAGAGGTTCGCGAGGGAGTATGCGAGCGCTGCGGCAGTCCTGTGACCAAGAAGAATCTCCGTCAGTGGATGCTTAAGATCACAGCATATGCAGACAGGCTTCTTGAGGACCTGCAGACTCTTGACTGGCCTGAGAAGGTTATCAAGATGCAGACAGAGTGGATCGGCAAGTCATACGGCGCAGAGGTGGATTTCAAGCTTGACGCCCCGGTAGACGGCCAGGACAAGATCACAGTATATACGACCCGTCCAGACACACTATATGGAACCACATTTATGGTACTTGCGCCGGAGCATCCGCTGGCTTCGAAGCTTGCCACACCGGAATGCAAAGAGCAGGTAGACAGATACATATACGAGGCTTCAATGAAGTCCAACGTAGACCGTATGCAGGATAAGGTCAAGACCGGCGTTGATACAGGAAGGACATGTATCAACCCGCTTACAAAGAAGCCTATGCCGATCTGGATCGCAGACTATGTACTCGTTGATTACGGTACAGGAGCTGTAATGGGTGTTCCTGCACATGACCAGCGTGACTGGGAGTTTGCGACAAAGTTCGGTTTTGACATCATCCCTGTTATTTCACCTGACGGCGGCGATGTGGATGTGTCACAGCATTCATATGAGGCTCCGCAGGGCATCCTCATCAACTCGGGTGAGTGGAACGGACGCCAGTCGGCAGAGATGAAGAAGAACGGTCCTCAGATCATTGAGGATATGGGATACGGAAAGAAGACTGTACAGTACAAGCTTCGTGACTGGGTGTTCTCACGTCAGAGATACTGGGGTGAGCCGATCCCGATCGTGCACTGCCCGAAGTGCGGCAATGTACCGGTACCGGAGGATCAGCTGCCGCTCAGACTTCCTGAGGTAGAGAGCTATCAGCCTACAGGAACCGGTGAGTCACCGCTTGCGGCAATCGAAGAGTGGGTCAATACCACGTGTCCGTGCTGTGGAGCTCCCGCAAAGCGCGAGACCAATACCATGCCGCAGTGGGCCGGATCATCATGGTACTTCCTCCGTTATGTGGACAATAAGAACGATAAGGAGCTCATCTCCAAAGAAGCAGCTGAGAAGTATCTTCCTGTTGATATGTATATCGGCGGTGTTGAGCATGCAGTGCTACACCTGCTCTATTCAAGATTCTGGACTAAGTTCCTTTATGATATCGGAGTAGTTCCGTTCAAGGAGCCGTTCACCAAGCTCTTCAACCAGGGTATGATCACCGGCAAGAACGGTATCAAGATGAGCAAGAGCAAGGGCAACGTAGTAAGTCCTGATGATCTGGTAAGGGATTACGGCTGTGATGCACTCAGACTTTACGAGCTCTTTGTGGGACCGCCCGAGCTTGATGCGGAATGGGATGACAGAGGTATCGACGGAGTTGCAAGATTCCTTAACAGATTCTGGAATCTGGCACAGGATTCCATCTCAGCCGGTGTGAAGGCAACACCTGAGATGATCAAGCTCCGCCATAAGCTCATTCAGGACATTGAATACAGATTCCAGCAGTTCTCGCTCAACACTGTAATTGCAGGCTTCATGGAGTATAATAACAAGTTCATTGAGATCGCAAAGAAGGAAGGCGGAATAGACCTTGATACCATCAGGACCATGACTATCCTCCTTGCACCGTTTGCTCCGCATATCGGCGAGGAGCTGTGGGAGCAGCTGGGCGGTACTGACAGTGTATTCCATGCTCAGTGGCCTGAGCTTGATGCAGAAGCTGCAAAGGATGATCAGATCGAGATCCCTGTGCAGGTCAACGGCAAGACCAGAGTGACCATCAGCGTTGCGGCAGATATCACAAAGGATGATGCCATCGCAGCAGGCAGGGCTGCTCTTGAAGCAGCGGGCAAGCTCAGCGGCACAGCAGTCAAGGAGATCTACGTACCGGGTAAGATCGTCAATATCGTAGTAAAGCCATAATTGTCCGAGGCAGCCGGATGTCGTGCGGTTTGCAGCGAAAGACCGGAATACGGCAGAGCGGTCCGCTGAGAGTATTAAGTGTACCGGCATGAAGAAGGGTGTACCGGCGCCGCATGCCGCAGACTGTACGTTTATGAGGTGAATTAAGTATTGGATGGCAGTCTTAAAACTAAAGATGTGGAAGTGGAGCTTATAAGGCCCAGAGATTTTACCGATCCTGACGCACTGTACAGGGAACTGGTAAAGAAGATCCAGGAGCATTATCCCGGAAAGAATATGAGCCTCCTTCACAGAGCATATATGACAGCCAGGAATGCTCATATGGATCAGAGACGCAAGTCAGGAGAGCCATATATCATTCATCCACTTTGTGTTGCCATAATTCTGGCAGATCTTGGCATGGATGTGGATACCATTATTGCAGGCATATTGCATGACATAGTGGAAGACACCATCCTGGGCAAGAGCCAGCTGAGGAGGATATTCGGTGACGACGTAGCTGAGATAGTAGACGGAGTCACAAAGCTTACTGCCCTTGATATCACTGAGAATAAGAGTGAGGAACAGGCAGAGAACCTGAGAAAGATGTTTATGGCCATGACACATGACATCCGTGTCATCATGGTCAAGCTTGCAGACAGGCTTCACAACATGCGTACACTGACTTACATGAAGCCGGAGAAGCAGAAGGAGAAATCAAGGGAGACTCTGGACATCTATTCACCGATAGCGCAGAGACTGGGTATCAGCATGCTCAAGGATGAGATGGATGATATCGCCCTCAGGTATCTTGAACCGGAGGATTACGCCTCCTTGAGAAAAAAACTGGATGAAAAAGCCACCAACCTGGAAGGCTTCATGGAAAGAATTGTAGATGACGTCAGGACCTACATGGATGAAGCCGGTATCAGGTGTGAGGTCAGCGGAAGAGTGAAGCATCTGTTTTCCATCTACAAGAAGATGGTCAATCAGAATAAGACGCTGGACCAGATCTATGATGTATTTGCAGTGCGTATCATTGTTGATACTGTCAAGGACTGCTATGCCGCACTGGGCATCATTCATGAGCATTACAAGCCTATCCCGGGGCGCTTCAAGGATTACATCGCCATGCCCAAGGCCAACATGTATCAGTCCCTGCATACCACACTCATAGGTCCGGAGGGACAGCCCTTTGAGATACAGATAAGGACCCTCGAGATGCATAAGACCGCCGAGTTCGGTATCGCAGCCCACTGGAGATATAAGGAAGCAGGTTCTGAGGAGGCGGCAAAGGGCGGTGAGACAGATAAGCTCAACTGGCTCCATAAGCTCATGGAGATACAGTCCGATAACACAGACAATGAAGAGTTCATGAAGCTCATAAAATCGGACCTCAATCTGTTCTCGGATCAGGTGTACTGCTTCACTCCCAAGGGAACGGTCATCACTCTGCCCAAGGGATCCACCACCATTGACTTTGCATATGCCATCCATACCGCGGTCGGCAACCGCATGGTGGGCGCAAGAGTCAACGATCAGCTGGTACCGATCGACTATGTGCTTCAGAACGGAGACCGGGTCGATATCATCACATCGCAGAATTCCCGCGGACCGTCCCGCGACTGGCTGGGGATAGTAAAGTCAACCGGTGCAAGGAACAAGATCAATAACTGGTTCAAGAATTCCCTCAAGGAAGAAAACATCGCGAGCGGACGTGAGCAGGTAGAGAAATACTGCAGGTCCCATCAGATCAGCTTTGATGAGATAAACAGGCCTGAGATACTGGAAAAGGTACTCAGCAGGTATTCCTGCAAGGACTGGGATTCAATGCTCGCCACCATCGGTCACGGCGGACTCAAGGAGGGTCAGGTCATCAACCGCATGGTTGACGAATACAAGAAGATACTGAAGAAGGAAGAAACTGACGAGCAGGTGCTGGAGGTCCTCAATGATGCAGGCTCATCCAGAAATTCCAGAGTCAGGATCACCTCTTCGGGCAAGGGCATCACAGTCCAGGGTGTCCATGACCTGGCAGTAAGATTCTCAAGCTGCTGCAAGCCGGTACCGGGCGATGAGATAGTAGGCTACGTCACAAGGGGCAGAGGCATCACCATCCACCGTACGGACTGCATCAACGTCATCAATATGTCAGAGGCGGACAGGTCGCGGCTTATTCCGGCAGAGTGGAATGACAACGCGGAGGTCACCGGCAGCAGGTACATGACGATGCTTTCGGTATATGCCCGCAACCGTCTGGGCATGATCGTCGATGTCACAAGGACACTGACAGAAAAAGGCATCGACATCGTAGGTTTTGATTCGCATACCTCCAAAGACGGCACAGCCACACTTAACATCTCCTTTGAGATCTCCGGCACAGGCGAACTCAGGAGCATAATCGAAAGACTCAGGCAGGTCGACGGAGTAATAGATGTTGAAAGGACCTCAGGCTGATGTGGAAGATTGAACTTGAGGACATACCCTTTGCAGCCGACGTGCGTGAGCTGCTCATGGCATTTTATCCGGAAGCTGCGGGTGCGCATGTCAGAGGGAGCTGCCGTGATAATATATATGAATTCACAGTCACATTCCATGACGGAGGTTTGGCGCATTTTTCCTGTGACAGTGCAGGAGACAGGTTTCAGGTCAAGAGTGAGATAAAAAGGGAGCTTTACAGGACACTGTCAGAGCATGAGCACAGGACACTGCCATGGGGTACGCTGACAGGTATCAGACCTACCAGACTTGCCATGCAGGGGCTGGATTTCAGAAAAGAATTCCTTACAAGTGAAGAAAAGATAAGGCTATGCTTTGAGACTGCCCGGAGAGAAGAGCAGGTACTTGGAAAAATCGACTATGAAAACGGATGGAGTCTCTATATCGGTATACCGTTCTGTCCTACAAGATGTCTGTACTGCTCCTTTACAGCATATCCCGTGGCACTGTGGCAGTATAAAAAGAAGTCTTACATAGAGGCATTGTGCAGGGAGATCGAAGCTGTATCACTGCTTATGAAGGATAAAAAGCTCCAGACCGTGTACATGGGAGGAGGCACCCCCACTTCCCTTGAAGCGCAGGAGCTTAAGACCATAATGGACAAGATCGGATCCTGCAATGACTTAAGCCATCTGCTGGAATTTACTGTTGAAGCAGGGCGTCCCGACAGCATCACAGAAGAGAAGCTGGCTGCAGTAAAGCAGAGCGGGGCAACACGTATTTCTGTGAACCCGCAGACCATGAATCAGAAGACTCTGGATGTGATCGGGAGGCGGCATACGGTACAGGCTGTGAGGGACAAATTCCTGATGGCAAGACGTATGGGCTTTTACAGCATCAACATGGATATCATTGCCGGGCTGCCGGGTGAGAGAGTGGCGGATTTTGCGCATACGCTGGATGAACTGGAGCTGCTCGGACCGGATGCTCTTACTGTGCATTCTCTGGCACTTAAGAGGGCTGCAAGGCTCAGTGAAGAAAAGGATAATTATTCCCGGACGTCTAATGAGGATATGTGTGAGATGATCGAAACGGCAGGCAGACGCTGCAGGGAGATGGAGCTTAATCCGTACTATCTGTACAGGCAGAAGAACATGGCCGGGAATTTTGAAAACGTGGGCTATGCCCGCGAGGGTAAAGAAGGGATATACAACATCCTTATCATGGAGGAGAAGCAGATCATCGCGGGCTGCGGTGCAGGCTGTACTACCAAGATACCGCTTAAGGACGGTAAGGGTGTGAAGAGGATAGAAAATGTAAAAGATCCGCAGATATACATCGACAGGATCGATGAGATGATCGCGAGAAAGAGAGATATTGCTGATGGCACTGATTAAGAAACCCGTCAACGGAATGAAGGACATACTCCCCGAGGAGATGGAGCTGAGAGAGTATCTCATGGGGATCATAAGGAAGACGTATAAGAGCTTCGGATTTTCATGTATGGAGACTCCCTGCGTTGAGCATATTGAAAACCTGCTTTCCAAACAGGGCGGTGATAATGAGAAGCTTATTTTTAAGATCATGAAGCGTGGAGAGAAGCTTAATCTGGATACGGCACAGAGTGAGGCGGATCTGGCAGACGGCGGACTCAGGTATGACCTGACACTGCCGCTTGCAAGGTATTACTCCAATAACAGTGCAGGTCTGCCAAGCCCGTTCAAGGCTCTGCAGATAGGCAGCGTGTGGAGGGCAGACAGACCTCAGAAGGGACGCTTCCGTCAGTTCACCCAGTGTGATATCGATATACTGGGAGAGGCAGGCAATACTGCCGAGATCGAGCTGATCCTTGCTACTACCAAGGCTCTTTCACAGATATGCCCGGGCAGGCGGTTTGAGGTGAGGATCAACGACCGCCGTATCCTGAAGGGGATGGCTGATTACGCCGGTTTCCCGGAGGATCTGGTCGACACTGTTTTTGTGATCCTTGACAAGATGGACAAGATCGGTGAGAACGGGGTCAGGAATGAACTGGCGGAGGCCGGCCTTGCACCGGAAGCTGTAGCGAAATATATGGACTGTGTGGCAGGCAGGGTCAGTCTTGCAGAGATCGCGCCTGATGCCGCGGCCAATATTGATGAGATCACAAGGACAGTCAATGCCTGCAGAAAGGTTGATTTTGAGATCGTATACGATCCGACGCTTGTAAGGGGCATGGGCTATTATACAGGAACCATCTTTGAGGTTTCCATGGAAGGCTTCGGCGGCTCTGTGGCAGGCGGCGGACGCTATGATAAGATGATCGGAAGATTTACCGGCCAGGATACACCGGCATGTGGGTTCTCGATCGGCTTTGAAAGGATCATAACCATACTTCAGGACATGGGCTTTAAGGCCGGCAGCGATCATGCAAAGACGGCTTATCTCTATGAGAAGGGGATGAGCGCAGAGAGGCTGGCGGATATCATAAAGCAGGCCAATGATGCAAGAGACAGCGGTGATACAGTGCTGCTGGCAAAGATGAACAAGAATAAGAAATTCCAGAAGGAGCAGCTTGCGGCGGAAGGCTATACTGAGTTCAGGGAGTTTTATAACGAGGAACTGAAGAAGTAAGCATGACCCCGCTGTCACGAAGAAGCATTTCCTTCGCAGACCGCGTGATCGGGTACAGAGGTCATTTTGCAGGAGCAGGGCTGTGCAATGCCGGTACGGATCATTAAAGGACACCGGCAGAAGTCTATGAAAGAGCTGCGGCGGCAGGAATGCTGAGATAAGGGTATTAATCAAAAATAGTAAGAATAAATGAGGTAACGATCATGGCAGAGTCAATGTATGGATTAAAGAGGACACATAGATGTGCGGAGGTAGTAAATGCTCAAATCGGCAGCACGGTAACCGTGATGGGCTGGGTACAGAAGAGCAGGAACAAGGGCGGTATCATCTTTACAGATCTGAGGGACCGTACCGGCATCCTTCAGATAATCTTTGAAGAGTCAGACTGCGGAAAAGAGTATTTTGAAAAGGCAGAAAGACTCAGAAGCGAATTCTGTATAGCAGCAGTCGGCATTCTTGAGAAGCGGAGTGGAGCTTCCAATGAAGCTCTCACCACAGGCGCTCTTGAGGTACGCGCAAAGGAGCTGCGTATCCTTTCCGAGTCAGAGGTGCTCCCGTTCCCCATCGAGGCTGATTCCAGGACAAAGGAAGACTTAAGGCTTAAATACCGCTTCCTCGACCTCAGGAGACCGGATCTTCAGCGCAATATCATGACAAGGAGCAGGATCTGCAATGCAGTGCGCAACTATATGCAGGATCAGGGCTTCATGGAGATCGAGACTCCTACTCTTATCAAGTCCTCGCCGGAGGGCGCAAGGGATTATCTTGTACCAAGCCGCGTATGGCCGGGTAAGTTTTTTGCGCTCCCGCAGTCACCCCAGCTCTTCAAGCAGCTGCTTATGTGCTCAGGCTATGACAGATACTTCCAGCTGGCCCGCTGCTACAGGGATGAAGATCTGCGTGCAGACCGTCAGCCCGAATTCACACAGATAGATATGGAGCTTTCATTTGCCGATGTCGATGATGTTATTGCCGTAAACGAGGGACTGCTTCAAAAGCTCTTTAAGGAGGTGCTCGGTGTTGAAGTGGAGCTTCCGATCCGCAGGATGACATGGGCAGAGGCTATGGACCGTTTCGGTTCGGATAAGCCGGATCTTCGTTTCGGTATGGAGCTCAAGGATATCAGCGAAGAGGTAAGGGATTCTGAATTTGCCGTATTTAAGGGCGCTCTTGAGAGCGGCGGAGCTGTTAAGGGTATCAATGCTGCCGGTCAGGCTGCAATGCCCCGCAAGAAGATAGATGCATATGTGGACTTTGCCAAGGGCTACGGAGCTAAGGGGCTTGCATATCTGGCAATAGAAGAGGACGGCAGCTACAAGTCATCCTTTGCCAAGTTCATGAAGCCCGGGGAGCTTGATGCTATAGTTGAAAAGCTTGAAGGCAAGCCCGGTGACATGCTCTTCTTTGCAGCGGATAAGAAGGCACTTGTATGCAGCGTGCTCGGTGCACTGCGCTGCAGGCTGGCAGCTGATCTTGACCTGCTCAGAAAGGATGATTTTAAATTCCTGTGGGTCACAGAGTTCCCGCTTCTTGAGTGGTCTGAGGAAGAAAACAGATACAAGGCAATGCATCATCCCTTCACAATGCCTATGGATGAGGACTGGCAGTATATAGATTCTGATCCGGGACGTGTACGTGCCAAGGCCTATGATATCGTACTTAACGGTACCGAGATCGGAGGAGGATCAGTCAGGATCCATCAGAATGATATTCAGGAGAAGATGTTTGATGTACTCGGACTTTCCCGGGAGACAGCAATGGAAAGATTCGGCTATCTCCTTGAAGCCTTCAGGTACGGAGTACCGCCTCACGCAGGCCTTGCATACGGTCTTGACCGGGTGGTAATGCTCATGCTGGGTGCTGAATCCATCAGGGACGTGATCGCATTCCCGAAGAATAAGGATGCGGTATGCCTGCTTTCAAATGCTCCTGATACGGTTGATGAAAAGCAGCTTGAGGAGCTTAACATAGCATGTGTTCCGACCGGGGAATGACGTCGGCACAGATAGTGTAAAGCCGGCTATGGAAAAGAAACCAAATAAAGAAGGCTCAGATTAAGCTTAAAAATGAAGCTATTAATACCGATAAGCTCTCAGGGGGCTTAGGGCGCAGCATAGAAGAGGAAAAATATAATGAATAAGGTCAAAATTCTTGTAGTAGATGATGATGAGAGGATGCGCAAGCTGATCAGGGACTTTCTGGGCGCAAAGGGTTTCCTCTCTGTGGAAGCTGCCAACGGCCGGCAGGCTGTTGAGATCTTTCAGGATGATAAGAATATAGACCTTATCATACTGGATGTCATGATGCCTGTGATGGACGGCTATGAGGCCCTCAGGACCATCAGGCAGTATTCCGGAGTGCCGGTGATCATGCTGACTGCCAGAACCGATGAAATGGATGAACTCAAGGGCTTTGAGCTGGGAGTTGATGAGTATATCGGCAAGCCCTTCAGTCCCAGGATACTGACAGCAAGGGTTGAGGCTCTGCTCAGGAGGTCCAACGTGACAGCAGGAGGAGATGCTCTTGAGTCAGGGGGTATCAGGCTCGACAAGTCTGCCCATATGGTGACCGTGGACGGAGTACATGTGGATCTGAGCGTCAAGGAGTTTGACCTGCTGCAGCATTTCATGGAAAACAAGGGCATGGCCTTAAGCCGTGAGAGCATACTCACAAATGTATGGAACTATGACTATTTCGGTGATGCCCGAACCATTGATACCCATGTGAAAAAGCTTCGTGCCAAGCTCGGAGACAAGGGTGATTATATTACGACGATCTGGGGTATGGGATATAAATTCGATATCCCCCGGGAGGCATGATGGGAAGAATATTTATTTCCGTTGACGGCGGTGGTACCAAGACCGAATTCTGTGTGTATTCCGAGGCCGATGATAAGTACGAGACCTTCATCTATCAGGGCTCCAATTATAAAAACCTGGACGAGCGCGAGGACAAGCTGGATCTCTGCCAGCAGTTCAGCGACCTTATGATTAAGACGGGAATGTCTCCTTCGGATATCACGGGTATAGTATTCGGCATATCAGGCATAGATTCTGAAAAGGATCTTCAGTATTACCGTGCTCTTGTTGATAAGACAGGACTTGACAGGGACAGAGTCATACTGTGCAATGACTGCTTCTATACTCTGAGAGGTCTGGTGGAGGGTGACGGCATAGCAATAGTAGCAGGTACCGGAGGCATCGCTTACGGCATATGCGACGGCGTGGAATACCGCACCGCAGGATGGGGCATGCCCTATTCGGATATGGGATGCGGCACCTGGATCGGCGGAGAGCTGGCCAGGGAAGCTATCATGAGACTTGACGAGGAAGCCGGAGCGGATGATCCGGTCATCAGGGTGGTGAGCAGATATCGCAAAGAGGGTGAGGAACTCCAGTGGACCCTGAACGCAATGGATGTGCCTACCGTGGCCTCTCTTGCCAGAGCAGCCCTTGAGCTTGCAGAACAGGGGGAGCCTGCCTGCAGGGAGATAGTCACAGAGTCTGCTTTTTATTACGCAGGATATATCGCAGCTATCCTGAAAAAGATGCGTTTTTCCGGCAGCGTGATGAAGATAGTATATGCCGGAGGAATCACAAAGAATGCCTATTGGCGCAGTGTGTTTGAGCCTGCAGCACAGAGAAGGGCCGGGCGGGTGAGACTTGAATTTATACTGCCGGCAGAGACGGCAGCCAGAAACGGCATTAATTACATAATGCGGGAAAAGGGCTGATGCGCATGCCGCGCAGCACCGCAGTGAAAAGACCTGTATGACCGGAAAACCGGCATGAGAAGCTGTGCATTTACGATTTGCTTAAGATAAAACCGTATCAGTAGCACATCATGTGTGATTGTGATATGATTCTAACTGTATCAGTATCTTGTGGGAGGGGACCTGAAAGAGGGCAGATATGGTTAATAAGGAAAAGACCAGAATAATGATAGATCTTGCCAGATATGACAGGCAGTACGGAAAGCGGAATTATATCATCAATTCCTATTTCATGATCGACTATGTGGGCAGATTCATGGTTGGTTCCTTCGTATCCTTCTCGCTGTGCTATGTTATAGTGATGACAATATCTGTCATGTGCCGCTTTGGCGAGATCATGAACGAGACGGACATCACTGCCATAATAAAAATGTTCAAGCCCTATGGAGTATATTATCTTGCGGGACTGGTGATATACGAAGTTATAGTTGCCCTGGTATATGCGTTCAGGTATTCAAAAGGAAAGAGACAGATAAGGGTCAGTACAGCCAAGCTCAAGAGGCTTCAGAAATTACAGTAATGCAGACTATGATAGCAGTCAAAGATTGGATAAAGGGTTTTTACGGCAAGTACGATATGATTATCGAAATTGTCGTAAAGTTTGCTGTTGCGTTTGCAGCCCTTAAGCTTATGGATACACGGCTTGGATTCTGGGATCTTTTTGAGAATCCGTTCGTCATCATCCTTGTCTCACTTTTCTGCTCCATTTTGCCATGGGGCCTTGAGACCACAGTGCTGGCATTCTGCATGCTTGCCAGTGTATATAAGCAGTCCATGGAGATAGCTCTGCTTCTCGGGGCATTCCTTCTTATCATAGCTCTTTTGTATTACAGCTTCCATCCGGGAGATCCTGTGGTGCTGGTGCTCACTCCGGTGCTGCTGGCACTGAAGCTGCCATGCATCCTGCCGCTGATAGTGGGGCTTACCGGTTCATTTGTTTCTGTGATACCGATGGCATGCGGTATAATCATCTATTATCTGCTGGGATATATCAAGACGGCTCCGGAGATCATAGCTCTGGATGATATGAGTATTGCGGACATACCGGCCAAATTCAAAAATGTCATTGAAGGCATAGTGGAGAATAAGGAGATGTGGGCCGTCATAGCGATCATTGTGGCAGTTCTTCTCATCGTATATCTTATCCATCTGCTCCCCTTTGCGTATTCGTGGTATGCTGCGACAGGAGTCGGGACACTTATCATGGCAGTATCAGGCATACTGCTGGATACTCCGATTTCAGTCATAGGAGCTGTGCTGGCACTTATCATCTCTGCAGTATATGTATTCTTCAGATACGATGTGGATTATAAGAGGACAGACCGTCTCAGGTTTGAGGATGACGATTACTATTACTATGTCACAGCGATCCCCAGGATCTCAGTGAAAAAATTCGGCGGAAAGAATAAGAAGAAAGACGAAGATTATTAAAGGAAGGAGGGCATATGGATAAAGCAATAGAATATATGAATTCCTGTGTCTCTCTTTTTCCCAGGCTTTCAGTGGGAGACATAATCGAGATCGCGATCATCGCAGTCATGCTTTATCTGATCCTTGTGTGGTTCAAGAATACGCGTGCATGGAACCTGCTTAAGGGGCTTGCGATCATCTTCGTGTTTATCATCTTCTGCGCTGTGCTTCAGCTGGACACTATTCTGTGGATATTCGGAAAGGTCGCTGCGGCGGCAGCTCTCGCTATCATCGTGATCTTTCAGCCGGAGCTGAGAAAGGCCCTGGAACAGCTGGGAAGCCAGAGCTTTCTGTCCAGGCTGGTGGTCAGTCCGGACCAGACACAGTCAGGCTTTTCGGCCAAGACCGCCAATGAGATCGTCAAGGCAGCCTTTGAGCTTGGCAAGGTCAGGACAGGCGCACTTATAGTCATAGAAGGTGCGGATTCGCTCAATGAGATAGAGCGTACGGGTATAAAGATCAACGGTCTGGTATCCAGCCAGCTTCTTATCAATATCTTTGAAAAAAACACGCCTCTCCATGACGGAGCGGTAGTGGTACGCGGCAGCCTTATCACAGCCGCAACATGCTATCTTCCGCTGTCTGATAACATGAAGATAAGCAAGGTATATGGTACGCGGCACAGAGCCGCATTGGGAGTAAGCGAGGTCACTGACTCGATCACGGTCGTAGTATCCGAGGAGACAGGAGCAGTGTCCATTGCCGAAAACGGTGCACTCACCATAATACCGGATCAGGACCGTCTGAGAGAAGAGCTTAACAAATTTGTAGGCTCTGACGAAAAGAAAAGAGGATTCAGCTTTACAAGGAAGACTAAAAAGAAAGAATGAAGGAACTTCTGACAAAAAATATAGGACTTAAGATAGTTTCGATAATAGCAGCCGTCATCATATGGGCTGTGGTAGTCAATGTCTCAAATCCTGAGATAAAGGCAAGTAAGGCGGTACAGGTTGACGTATTGAATGATGCAGTCATCCTCAATGCCGGCAAGACCTATGAATTTATAAGCAGCCGGTCTGTCACCGTCAATTACAGTGTAAGGACAAGGGATGCATATAAGATATCCGCTTCCGATTTCAGAGCCTATGTGGATATGAACGATCTCTACGAGGTGACCGGCTCTGTACCTATCGTAGTAGAAGTTGTCAACAATAAGGATCTCATTCTTGATGCGTCACCCAAGCCTAGTGTACTGCGTGTCAAGGTCGAGGATGTGATCAAGCTTACAAAGAATATCGAGTATGAGCTTGAAGGCGAGCCGCAGGACGGCTACACAGTGGGCAGCGTGGATGTCAATCCGTCATCAGTTACTGTCAGCGGTCCCGCATCTCTGGTAGGGCAGATAAAAGCCGTCAAGATCGTTATTGATGTGACAGGAATCAACGGGGATATCACCGGAGTGACAGAGCCGTTGTTTGTAGACTCCATAGGAAGGACTCTTGACATTGCAGAGGACGGCTTACAAACCAATCACAGCACGGTCAGCTACAGGGTAAATACCCTGATCGGTAAGACAGTTCCTGTACAGTACAACGTCAGTGGCAAGACCGCAGACGGGTACAGCTTTGCGGGAGTTACAGCAGATATCAACCAGGTTGCGATCAGAGGTTCCAAGGCGGCTCTTGCGGAGATCAACAGTATTGTTGTTCCGGCATCGGAGCTCAACCTGAAAGGTACCAATTCCAATAAGACAGTCGAGATCGATCTTTCCGCATATGTACCGGATGGTCTTGAGATCGTGGGTAACAGTGTTGCAAAAGTCACTCTGCTGGTGGAAGGACAGGAGGTCAAGCATTATACCATCAGTTCACTGCAGATCGCAGTTGCGGGAGGCTATACCGGATGCCAGTATGAAGTGGAACCTGCGTCAATCGATGTCGCGCTGGCGGGACTGAGGTCGGATCTTGAGACTCTGGACCCTCACACTATCCTGGGAAGTATAAATGTTTCGGATATTGTTGAAGAAGGCACATATTCGAGAGAAGTACAGTTTACACTGCCGGCAGGATATGCGCTTAAGGGGTATTCACCGGTTACGGTTAAGATGACAGGCACACCTCCGGAAGAGGAACTGGATTTCTATAACCGTACACTTCCTGAGACTGATGAGGACGAAATGACGGCCGGGACTCATCACGGAGGTCCCGGGGTAGCTGGCAAGAGCGGTGAAGACGATGAAACCGGTGAGGACTCTGAAAGTGAAGGTCAGGCAGCTGAGACAGAAAGTAATGCTGAGGCCGCAGAGGAAGCAACGGAAACAGAGACAGAAAAAACGACAGAAAAAGTATCAGAAAAAGCGACGGAGAGTATCAATTGATCATCGCATACATAATCGCATACATAATCGCATATGCTGCAGCATATATTGCATCAAAAGCCGGACAAGATATTCTGTCCGGCATAATTCTTATTCTGGTGGCTGCAGCGTTTTACGTAAAGGATTATCTGCGTACAAGGAATTATATCGATCTGAGAGGTCTTTTCAGTCTGAGCTTTCTCGGAGGTCAGGGAGTCGCATGCCTTAAGCTCAGCTATATACAGCAGCCGTGGGAGAATATGACCTGGCTTTGCTTCTTCCTTGGCTTCATCATGTTCCGGCTGATTTTTGAGCTTCTTCATAACCATGAAGACAGGATAATAGAAAAGACGATAAAGCAGACTCCGAAGGACAGAGGAGTGCGTGGCAGCCGGCTGTTTATCTGTATTGCAGTGCTTACGGCGGTATCTCTGGCATGCTTTGTACTGGAGGCTGCAGTGCTTGGCTACATCCCCCTTTTTGTTAAGGGAGTACCTCATGCATATTCATATTTCCATATCTCAGGAGTACACTACTTTACGGTATCATGTGTGCTTGTGCCGTCAATGTCGGTGGTATGGTTCCTGAATTCAGAAAGGGAAAATACGGGAAGAGAGAAGGCAAAGCCTGCCGCCCTTGCAGTCTGTACACTTATTTCACTGGCCATCCCGGTGCTGTGCGTATCCCGGTTCCAGATCATATTTGCAATTGTGATGGCAGTATTTACATATATTACTATTGGCAGACCGATACCCGTAAAATGGGTGATCGTGATCCTGCTGGCTGCTGCGGGAGCCTTTGCATTCCTTTCTGTCGCAAGGAGCCATGATGCCGGATATCTCAATTCGATCTTTGAGATGAAGCATGAGCTGCCTGTGGATATAAGCAGAGTATATATTTACATAGCAAATAACTATGACAACTTTGACTGTATGGTAAAGGAACTGCCGGAGCACACCATGGGACTTAAGCTGTTATTCCCGGCCTTCGCACTTTCGGGTCTTAAGTTCAGATTCCCGCAGCTTGTGGATATTCCGCTGTTTACGACCAAGCCGGAGCTTACAACACTTACGGTCATTTATGATTTCTATTATGATTTCGGAGCTGCGGGAGTATTCCTCGGTTCAGGTATCCTGGGAGCTCTGGCATATGCAGTGGAATACCTGACGCACAAAAGAAAGGATCCGCTGCTTGCCCTTTTCTACAGTCAGTTTGCTATTTACATGGCATTGGCGTTCTTTACTACATGGTTTTCCAATCCGACAGTATGGTTTTACTTTGCAGTCACAGCCATCGTGTATTTTGTTGCAAGGGAATGATGCTTTTGCCGTAACGGAACGATGCATTTGCTGTAATGAAATGATGTTTTTGTTTCAAGCGGATAATGCTTTTGCTGCAATGGAATGATGCATTTGCTGCAGGAGAATGATGTTTTTTCGTAAGGAAATGATGATCCTGCTGCAGTTCTCAAAAACAGTCAACGCCCGAAACCGGTTAACTTTCGAAACCGGTTAACTCCCGCCGGCAGGCGGATATGCTACAATGAACCCGGAGTAACAGCATATCTGATAAGGGCTTATGGGGGGTGCCGAGTGAGAGTGAATATCAGCGGATATGAAGCTGTAGAGGACGGACTGAATGCCGGAGGGATAGACCGGTTTATATGCAATATCGTAAGAGAACCTTTGTGCAATGCCGAGGAGGTAATAAGCAAGGGCTCTTTTTTTGCATCCTCGCATCTGAAGACAGCAGGTATGATCTATGAAAAAGATGCGGGTGCCATCAGGTATGCCATACAGAAAAGAGACAGCCAGAATGCCGCCTTTGAGATAATCATCCTTGGCAGGGATCTGAGCCGGGAGCTGCTGCATACACTGAAGATCTTTTCGGTCCCGCTTTTTGCGGCGGAGGATGTCAGAGATATAAGAAGAATGACTGAGGACGGCCTGATGTATTCAGGGCTCAGGAGGACACCTGTCGCGGTTTTTATCCCGTTAAGGCTCCTGCGCAGCCGGCAGGCAGTATGTACGGACGGAAAATACTGCTGTGATGACCTGTGGAGGATCGGAGTGAAGGAACGGTCGGATAAGACAGCTCTGCTGGAAAGAAAGTACAACCGGTCTGCTGAGATATGCCGCAGTGATAAGGACTGCAGGCAGTGCCTTGTGATAGGAATATCGGGCTGCGCGGGGATAATAAATGAGATGGTCGGGAACGCAAAGGGAGTGACTGTATGCAAGCTTGATATGTTCGGCGCTATGACAGCAGAAGCAGTAAATAAAAGCTATGACAGGGTGATCATCATAGGGCACGGCAGCGGATATGTCGAAGAGATGCTGAGAGAGAAGCGGCTGCT
This sequence comes from Lachnospiraceae bacterium UBA1755, assembly GCA_002314805.1. GTDB lineage: Bacteria > Bacillota > Clostridia > Lachnospirales > Lachnospiraceae > Darwinimomas. The sequence continues at coordinate 29,467 of DCHJ01000008.1, forward strand.
TAATGGAATGTGCATGTCGGTAGAGCTAAGCGGCAGCAGACTTCATGAGATAACCGAGATATACTCCGGTCTGCGTGAATTCCTTCCCCTGAGAAGATCAGAGGCTATGGGGACCGACGGTGTATACGGCTATATGACGGTGGCGGCAAGCCGCTCGCAGTATACTCTCACCAATCAGATGTGCCCGGACTGTCCATGCCGCGAGGTCATCCGAGGGATATCTGAGGAAGCTGCAGATACTAATGTATATGAGGACATCTATTGTGAGAGACGCGGGACAATAGTCAGGTCGGGGATGACCAATGTCTCCAGCGCATATACCGGCAATATTATCGTGACCAACAGGAAGAATACCCATTATACAGGGCTAAACGTAAGATTTGTTGAACTGAAATGCGCACGGTGAGAGCCGGCCTATGAACTGAAACGGCCGGACAAGAGAGCAAAATGAGTACCCGCAGACTCGGAAAACCGGCGGAATAATGCAGCGATATGATTCAGGAGCGCAGCATGAACAATGTGAAACTGCAGTACATGACGAATGCTGCTGAAAAAAGCAGATAAAAAACAGATGAAAAAAGCAAACATAGTGATATACGGTTATGATTATGAGAATACAGAACGCATCATCGATATGTATACGAAGGGTATCATTGAATATCATACGATATATATAGATGCGGGTGCGCACAGGGAAGACAGGCTCCTGTGCCATCTGAGGATCGGTGAAGACATACACAGTCCTTATATATTCAAAGGAAAGACAGATATACTGCATGCAAGGACCTGGGAGGATGCCGGAAGGTTCTTTGAATGGATGAGAGAAAAGGCTGCGGTATATGTTGAAGAAAACCGGGAAAGCAGCAGGATCCGCGAGATATTCCTTAAGAAGGAAAGGGAAGGACTGATCACTATAAGAACGTAATGAAGGACAAATACCGGTCTGATGTGCGGAAAGGTATTGAATGGATATATAGAAAAATGGTATACTTTCTACGAATTAGTCGAAAGGAGGGCGCGCTATGCCTACAATTACTCCTATTTCAGATTTAAGAAACTATGGAAACGTTTTAGATAAGGTTAGCGCCGGTTCACCGGTATATCTTACAAGAAACGGGCACGGAGCTTATAGCATCCGTGATATCAAAGATGAGGAGAACTTTCAGAAAGCCGAAGCTATGATACAGCTGATGTGCGAACTTAATACCGGCATTCGTTCTGCCCAGGAGGATGGCTGGGTATCAGAGGAAGAATTGAGAAACCATCTTCGTGACAGAAGGAATGAAAACGCATGAGTTATTCTATAAGATATACACCGGAATCTCAGCGTGATATTGAGGGTATATGGGATGGAGTATTCGAAGTATCCAAAGATTATGACACCGCGGACAGATATATCGATGAGTTAATGGATACAGTTGCGGGGAAAAAAGCTTTTCCTCTTTCCGGGACTCCGTTACGCTACAGGGGACTGTTTACAGGATTTTATTACGTCAAATACAAAAAATATCTGGTATTCTATCGGGTAAATGACAGTTATATTGAAGTAATAAGGGTCATTATGTCAAAGATGGACTATATGAGGATTCTGTTTGGTGATTAGCGCGGAAATCACCAGCCGGAAATTCACATATTCATTAATGGCGGAAATATGCTATAATAAATCCAAATGGAGTGATTTATGGCAGCAATCGGTAATGACTGGCTGGTGCCTCTGGGCACAGAATTTAAGAAGTCGTATTACAGGGATCTGTACAACTTTATATCGGAGGAATACAGGACCAGGATCGTCTACCCGCCGGCAGACGAGATATTCAGTGCGCTTCACCTGACTCCGCTTAAGGACGTAAAGGTGGTTATTCTGGGGCAGGATCCGTACCACGAAGAGGGTCAGGCACACGGACTGTGTTTTTCAGTGAAAAAAGATGTGGCGCTTCCGCCGTCTCTGGAAAATATCTATAAGGAGCTGCACGATGATCTGGGATGCTATATCCCAAATAACGGATATCTGGAATCATGGGCAAGACAGGGAGTGCTCATGCTCAATACGGTACTGACTGTGCGCGCTCATGCGGCCAATTCACATCAGGGCAGGGGCTGGGAGCAGTTCACAGATGCCATCATAAGGGCAGTTGAGACTCAGGACAGACCTGTGGTATATATGCTCTGGGGCAGACCGGCGCAGAGCAAGATCCCTATGGTCACTAATCCGAAGCATATGGTGCTGACCGCGCCGCACCCGAGTCCGCTGAGTGCATACAGAGGGTTCTTCGGATGCAGGCATTTTTCACAGGCCAATGATTTCCTGCAAAAACACAATGAAATGCCGATAAACTGGCAGATCGGGAATATATGAGTTTTATTGAAATACTAAAAGCAATAGCATTTGGAATCGTTGAAGGCTTTACGGAATGGCTTCCGATAAGCTCAACGGCACATATGATGGTTCTTGACGAGTTTGTCAGGCTGGATGCCACACCGGAGTTCAAGACCCTTTTCATGACGGTCATCCAGTTCGGGGCGGTGATGGCACTTATAGTGATCTATTTCCGCAAACTCAATCCCTTTGACGGAAGGAAGAAGCCGGAGCAGAGATCGGCCACATGGAAGCTATGGCTCAAGATTGCCATTGCAACACTCCCTGCGGCAGTGCTGGGCTTTCTGCTTGATGACTGGATAGAGGAAAACATGTATACGGGGCTGGTGGTTTCTATCACACTCATCCTTTATGGTGCCGCATTCATAGTATTTGAATATCTGCACAGGTATACCAGACCGGAGATCACAAGACTGGGCAGGATAGATTATCAGACAGCCTTGTACATCGGCTTTTTTCAGGTGCTGGCTCTTATACCGGGCACATCGAGATCGGGAGCGACTATCCTAGGAGCCATGATACTCGGATGCTCAAGAGGCATCGCGGCAGAGTTTTCATTTTTCCTTGCAATACCGGTTGTCTTTGGAGCGGGCTTTCTGAGAATCGTAAAATATGAATCGGCACTCAGCAGCAATGAACTGATCCTGATGATAGTGGGTGCCGTGACAGCATTCATTGTTGCTGTCTATTCAGTTAAGTTCATGCTCGGCTGGATCAAGAAAAACAGCTATACACTCTTTGGATACTACAGGATAGGTATTGGTACGGTAATACTGATCTGGTTCATAATCAGCGGGCTTATCAATGCCTGAGGATCAGCTTAAGCGATATTAAAAACAATAAATGATAAAGGAGTACAGTTTGATGAAATGTTATGATGAATTAAAGGCAAGAGGTCTGATTGCGCAGACGACCAACGAGGAGGAGATAAGCAGACTGATCAATGAAGGAAAGGCAACCTTCTATATCGGCTTTGATCCGACAGCTGACAGCCTTCACGTAGGTCACTTCATGGCGCTCTGCCTTATGAAGAGACTGCAGATGGCCGGAAATAAGCCCATAGCTCTTGTGGGCGGAGGAACCGGAATGATCGGTGATCCTTCAGGACGTTCAAGCCTTCGTCAGGTGCTTACTCTCGAAACCATAGACAGTAACTGCGAGTGCTTTAAGAAGCAGATGAGCCGTTTCATCGAGTTCGGTGAGGGCAGGGCACAGATGGTAAATAATGCAGACTGGCTCAGAGACCTTAATTATATGGATTTCATCCGTGATATCGGTCCTCATTTCTCAGTCAACAACATGCTTCGTGCAGAGTGCTATAAGCAGCGTATGGAAAAGGGACTCAGCTTCCTTGAGTTCAATTATATGATCCTTCAGAGCTATGATTTCCTTAAGCTGTATCAGGATTACGGCTGCAACATGCAGTTCGGCGGAGACGATCAGTGGTCCAATATGCTTGGAGGCACCGAGCTCATCAGAAAGAAGCTTGGCAAGGATGCGCATGCCATGACGATCAATCTGCTCCTCAAGCATGACGGGACAAAGATGGGCAAGACCGCGGGCGGAGCTGTATGGCTCGATGAAGAGAAGACTCCGGTTTATGACTTCTATCAGTATTGGAGAAATATTGATGACGCGGATGTTATCAAGTGTCTCAAGATGCTCACCTTCCTGCCGCTTGAGCAGATAGTGGAGATGGAAAACTGGGAAGGAGCTCAGCTCAATGATGCAAAGAAGATCCTTGCGCATGAGCTTACAACACTTGTTCATGGCGCAGAGAAGTGCGCAAAGGCTGAGGAAGCAGCGGCAGCCCTCTTTGCGGGAGGCGCAGCATCAGCCAACGTTCCAACCTACGAGCTTAAGGATGAAGATCTTACGGACGGAAAGATCGATATCATGGGTGTGCTCGTCGCAGCAGGACTCTGCCAGAGCCGCGGGGATGCAAGGCGCAATATCCAGCAGGGCGGTGTGACCGTTGATGATGTTAAGATCGATGACATCGCGGTTACCTACGATGCAGATGATTTCAAGGGTGAAGGCAGGCTTGTAAAGAGGGGAAAGAAGAATTTCGTCAAGGTGGTAAGAGCATAGGAGCATTACACGGGAAACGCTGTTTAACAGACCGGCAGGGGCAGCAGACTGCGGGCAGAGGCTGACCGGGGAGGACGGATCAAAGGTGCGCAGAGCATTGTATGCAGCACTCTTTGCTGTATACGGCAGATAAAGCAGTTTTGGGAGAGTAGTAAAAAACAGGAGGGGCTGATATGAGAGACTTTGTATACTACACACCGACCAAGGTATATTTCGGAAGAGGCAGAGAGAACGAGATCGGCAATATCTGTAAGAATTACGGATATTCCAGAGTGTTTATCGTCTATGGCGGACAGTCGGCCATAAGGTCAGGGCTTCTGGACAGGGTGAAAGAAAAGCTGGCGGAGGCCGATATCATTGTTGATATGGCTGGCGGAGTACAGCCCAATCCACGTATTTCAAGGACAAGAGAGATCATCAGGCTTGCCAATATATTCAATCCGGATCTTATCCTCGCAATAGGAGGAGCAAGCGTTATCGACACGGCCAAGACTGTAGCACATGGCGTGGCTATGCCGGGCATTGATGTATGGGATTATCATGCAAAGAAGGCTGTTATCAAGAAGTCAACGCCTGTGGGCGTGATCCTTACGATAGCAGCGGCAGGCAGCGAAATGAGCGACTCCGCGGTACAGACCAATGACACCATTGATCCGGCTGTTAAGTGCGGGACAAACTCGGATTTCAACAGACCTAAGTTTGCTGTGCTTGATCCGGAGCTTACGTTTTCACTCCCGCAATCCCAGATAGGAGCAGGAGCTGCCGATATCTTCATGCATACGGCAGAAAGGTATTTCACTACTGCCGAGCTTACAGGCAATCATATGTCAGACGAGATAGCGGAAGGTCTCATGCGCAACATTATCCGCTACGGGACTATCGGATACAATGATCCGACTGATTATGAGGCTATGAGCGAGATCATGTGGAGCTCGACGATATCGCATAACGACATCACGGGGCTTGGGACTGCGGCAGAAAAGGGCAGAGGCGGAGACTGGTCATGTCATCAGCTGGGTCATACCCTAAGCTCAGTATATGATGCTACACACGGCGCAAGCCTTTCTGCGGTATGGGGCACATGGGCGCGTTACTGTATGGATGCCAACATAGAGAGATTTGCTCAGTACGGAAGGAGTGTATTCGGCTTCAGCGGAGAGGATGATGCCGTTGCAAGGGAGGCTGTTGAGGAGACGGAGGACTGGTTCAGGAGCATAGGCCAGCCGACTAACATCTCAGAGCTTCTCGGCATTGATGTGACAGTGAAGATCTGCGAGATGCTTGCGGATAACTGTACGAGAGGCAGGACGAGGACCATAGGCCAGCTTAAGGTGCTGGGCTATGAGGATGTGCTTGAGATCTACAAGAGAGCAAGATGACCCGGGCAGGAGATAATTTCTGAGGCTGAGCTGGAAATTTTTGATATAAATAAAAATGTCGATATTACAGACCCTTTGAGGTATAATCTACTTCGTATGAGTAAATTTACCTTGAAGGGTGTTTTTTTATGAGAGTTTATTTTGACAATGCAGCGACCACGCAGGTAAGTCCGGAGGTGGCCGGGCTGGTGCAGAGGACCATGCGGGAGGATTATGCAAACCCTTCCTCAAAGCATATCATGGGAGTTGAAGCCGAGAGATATGTGAAGGAGGCAGCGGAGACAATCGCCGGTACACTTAAGTGCAGGGAGAAGGAGATAATATTTACAAGCGG
>DCHJ01000092.1:0-3063 GCA_002314805.1 Lachnospiraceae bacterium UBA1755
AATACGTTGTTCCATACTTCCATGTATCTGTCACAGTCACAGCCTACGGTACATGTCGGACTGCCGCATCCGTACTTCTCACCGCGATCATAATAAACCTCCGAGCAAGGTCCGCAGGGTCCTGAACCGTGCTCCCAGAAGTTATCTTCCTTACCGAATCTGAATATCCTCTCAGCCGGGATCCCTATCTCCTCATGCCATATGTTCCAGGCTTCGTCATCATCCTTATATACAGACGGGTAAAGCCTGTCAGCCTCAAGGCCTACGACCTCTGTAAGGAACTCCCATGTCCATGCGATCGCCTCATGCTTGAAATAATCCCCAAAAGAAAAATTTCCGAGCATCTCAAAAAATGTACCGTGACGTGCTGTCTTGCCTACATTTTCAATATCACCTGTACGAATACATTTCTGACAGGTCGCCATACGTCTGCACGGCGGGATCTCCTGACCTGTGAAATAAGGCTTAAGCGGAGCCATACCTGCATTGATAAGTAAAAGTGAATTGTCATTATGCGGAACCAGTGAATAGCTGCCGCGGGTGAGGTGTCCCTTGGATGCAAAGAAATCAAGGAACATCTTTCTTAAATCATTAACACCATAATACTGCTTGCTCATATCTACGATCCTCCGACGAAGTATTATATCAAAGTTTTAAATTAAAGCAAAGTATACAACAAACATACTGACCGAAAAAGAAACTGAGCTTGCCTGCATATACATTGCTGAACATACCGCCCCCTGCGATGGCTGCCCCATTTTCTTATCTCTGACTTAACTGCATCTCTCCCGGCTTATGGTCTGTGCTCCGATATTATTTCTCTGGCTTCCTTGCACAAAGCCGTTATCCTGTCAAAGCTGCCTGCCTTTATGTCTTGCGATGCGCATACCCAGGTCCCTCCGATCGCATGTACGTATTTAGAGGCTGCGTATTCAGCGAGATTTTCTGCATTCACTCCTCCGGTTGGGATAAAGCGCACCTTATCTCCGAATGGTCCTGCCAGAGCCTTCAGTGCCTTGATACCTCCGAATATCCCTGCCGGGAAAAATTTGAGCACATGCAGATCCAACTTAAGTGCTTCCATTATCTCGGTCGGGGTCACGCAGCCCGGTGTTACTGCCGTGCCTGTGGATATGCAGTACTCTGCTATCTCTCTGTCAAAGCCCGGCATCACAATAAACTCACAGCCAAGTGATATTGCTCTGCGGCATTGCTCCATATTGATCACGGTACCTGCTCCCAGACATATCTCCGGGCATTCCCGTTTTACTCTTCTGATACTTTCTTCCGCTGCATCCGTGCGGAAGGTGATCTCCATCACGTCAACACCTCCGGCAAGCAATGCTCTTGCGGCCGGTACTGCCTTTTCTGCATCCTCAATGGCAGTCACCGGTATGATACCCGAGACTGACAGGCGATCCAAAACATTCATATCCCAGCTCCTTTTTATCATTATATATTCTGTCCCAAATTCTCCTGCTCCGGTAATTCTCATGGCAGCTGCCATTGATCAAGTACATCCTTTGTGCGTATGCACAAAACGATGTAAAGGCACCGACACCGGTTCCGACATCTCCCTGTCCTGCCGGTCAGTTACGATGATGATTTCTTTACAGTCATCCCTCAAAGCCTTCATCGATCAACAGATCATCCCCGTCTGCCGAGGCTGTGGCAAGTCTGTCACATCTCTCGTTTTCCGGATGCTCTGCATGTCCCTTGACCCATGTGAAGCTCACTTCATGCTGTGCCATTGCATTAAGGAGCCGCTTCCACAGATCAATGTTCCTCACAGGACCCGACCTGCCGCGTCTCCAGTTGTTTTTCTCCCAACCGTCTATCCAGTGCTGATTAAATGCATCAACAAGATATTTTGAATCTGATACTACCTCGACTCTGCAGGGTCTGTTAAGAGCCTCAAAACCTGCGATGCAGCCCATCAGCTCCATGCGGTTGTTGGTAGTAAGCTCATAGCCCTGACTTATCTCCTTCTCGTGGATACAGCCGCTGCTGTCCTCATATTGAAGTATGGTCCCGTAGCCGCCCGGCCCGGGATTGCCCTTAGACGAACCGTCTGAAAACAGTCTGACGATACCCATAATTACTCCTTATCACATCACTTAGCATACTGCTGATCCTGCCGGTCTGCTGTCAGGGCTTAAAACCGGACCGGATATTGTATTATACCCCAAATTCACAGCAGTACCCTGTCTGTCACCTCATACAATGTCCGGTCTTCTCAGCCCCGTATTATTTTACCTCGGCTCCGCTTGCCCTCGTCATCAGATAGTCAACTGCATCTCTTGCATTTCTTCCTTCAAACAGTATCTCATTTACCTGCTCCACAATAGGCATCTCAACGCCGTATTTCTCGGCAAGTGCCCTTGCTGCCTTGGCTGAATATACACCTTCCACAACCATGTGGACTTCTTCCATGGCTTCCTCCATCGACATACCCTGACCCATAAGTATTCCCGCTCTGCGGTTTCTTGAATTCATGGATGCACAGGTCACGATAAGATCCCCCATTCCGGTCAGACCGTAAAAGGTCCTGATATCTCCGCCCATGGCGACACCCAGCCTTGATATCTCCGAGATACCTCTCGTGATAAGCGCCGCCTTGGTATTGTCTCCGTAACCGAGTCCGTCTGCAATACCGGCTGCGAGAGCTATGACATTTTTAAGTGCGCCTCCCAGCTCGATGCTCATGACATCATCTGAAACATATACCCTGAAGACAGGGCTCATAAATATCGGTTTGAGCTTCTTAGCAACTTCGATATTCCTTGAACCGATGGCAACCACCGTAGGCAGTCTTCTGGAGACCTCCTCCGCATGACTTGGCCCGGAAAGCACTGCAACACAGGCGTCCGGTATCTCATCAAGTATTTGGTCATCTATGAGCTTGAGCGTACCCTCCTCAATACCCTTTGCCACGCTTACTATGATCTGTCCCGGCTGATAAAACTCCTTCATCCGCCCGGCAATGCTCCTTGTGAAAACACTGGGCACTGATAATACCAGTACCTCCGCACCCTCCATTGCCTCTCTCAGGTCACCGGTGAG
>DCHJ01000092.1:3153-3536 GCA_002314805.1 Lachnospiraceae bacterium UBA1755
CTCTATCTCTGAGCCTACCGCAGACCACATGATCACATCATGTCCGTTGTCATACAAAAGGATACCCAGTGCCGTACCCCATGTGCCTGTTCCGATTATTGCTATCCTGCTCATTTTTCACCACCGAATTTGATCCTTCCTTCTGTACCTTTTAAAAGTCTTTCAATATTTGCCGCATGCCGCACTATGCTCAGGCAGCCGACTATGCAAATGAGTATCTTGAACTCCAGCGCTGAAGACGGCAGAAGGAGAAAGGTTATTATCAATAGCATCATACAAGTGATAGATGCAAGAGATACCAGCCTTGTTGTTAATGTGAGTATGGCAAAAACGGTCAGCAGCCCCAGTCCCACTCTCCAGTCCACGGCAAAGATAAGTCCTGC
>DCHJ01000103.1 GCA_002314805.1 Lachnospiraceae bacterium UBA1755
TGTTTTCGTCCATCTCTTCCTCAGGGAGGAATGGCTCCAGATCCTCCAGCGGAGGTGATGTAATGGTGCCGTCGGGCATCTTCTTGCCCGATGACTTGGGCTCAAAATTCTGATCTGTGGTTGTATATATCTCGCAGATGACCGGTCCTTCTGCTGCAAGTGTCTTTGCAACTCCGTCCTTAAGCTGCGAATTGGTCTCTATCTTCACATACGGGAAGCCGTATGCCCATGCCAGCTTTTCCATATCCGGGAAGCCCAGATCGCCGCTGTCCACACCTATGCCTACCAGCGGTCTGTCTCCGAAGAATTTTTTCTGGGTCTGACGTATGCTGTGGTAGCCGCCGTTATTGATCACAAAAATCTTGATGTCTGCCTTATGGAATATGACTGTCTCAAGCTCCTGCAGATTCATCTGGATGCTTCCGTCGCCTGTAAGACAGATGATGGTATCATCATACTCGTGTGTATCCTGATTGGCGTAATATGCTCCTATAGCAGCGGGCAGTCCGTAACCCATGGAGGCGATCGCGGAGTTGCTCACATATCTCTGTCCATGCTTTATCCTGAGACCATGGCCGCCTGCCACGCAGGGTGAACCGTTGCCCACGACTATTACCTGATCCTCTCCGGCCTGCTGACCGATCTCATTAAAGAATGCATACATGTTGCAGGCTCTGGTATCATCTTTTTCAAGATGCTTAGGCTGGATAACTGGGTAGGTCTTCTTCCAGTAATCGCAGGTCTCAAGCCAGCTCATGCCTCTGATACCTGTGCCTGCTTTATCCTGCCATGCCGGGTCTGCGGCGCTGGCGCCCATATCATCCAGTACTTCATCCATCACATTGAGCAGCTGCCTGCAGTCACCCAGAAGCGGCATATCAATATGCACAGTCGGTTTCCTGAGCTCCTGAGCATCGATGTCATTGACTATCGTATAGGCCTCTCTCGCCCAGCCCCTGTAATTGAAGCCTACCTGACGGATACCAAGTCTAGAGCCCACTGAGAATACGAGATCAGAATTCTGAACAGCAAAGTTGCCCGGTCTGTCTCCCATATTGCCGGGACGCCCTGCATAAAGCGGATGGTCGCTGGATATACAGTCCTGTGAATTCCAGCCTACCACTACCGGGATGCCGAGCTTGTCTATCACTCTCTGAAGCACTTCATAAGCATGTCCTGTACGGATACCGTTGCCTGCATTGAGCACCGGGCGCTCCGAAGACATGATCTTCCGTATGACCTCGCGGACTGTCTCCTCGTCAATAACCGGAACAGCCTCTGCATAGCCCTCTGCCACCGGGTCAAAGGCCCTCAGCTCGTCGGTATCTACAAATGCTCCCTGCACATCCAGCGGAATGTCCAGCCATGATGGTCCCGGGCGTCCGTGGTTTGCAAGGTAAAAGGCTTTCTCCATGCAGTATCTTATGTCCAGCGGATCAATTACCATCTCGCTGTATTTTGTCATGCAGGAAATTGCTTTGCATATATCAAATTCCTGATCGCCCATGGCGCGTATACCCACGCCTGATGATCTCGCTGTCCAGTCATAACGCACCTGTCCGGACAGCACCAGCATCGGAATAGAATCCAGCCATCCGCCTACCACTCCGGTGATGGCATTGGTGCCGCCGGGTCCTGTGGTGACACAGAGGGCTGCGATACGTCCTGCTATACGGGCATAGCATTCTGCAGCTATCGCGCTGGCCTGCTCATGGTGATTGTAGGTGACCTTCAGTCCTTCCTGATGCCCCAGGGCATCATTAAGGTGCATGGCGCCGCCTCCCACAACTGAAAACGCATGGGTGATACCGAAATCCACCAGTTTCTGAGAAATATAATTGCTGACTTTAATCTTCATAGTTTTGCGCAACCCTTTCAAGAGCACCACAATTAAACAGGTGCCCACAACCAACCCAAATATACACGACCATTTTACCATACCGCCCGCGATAATTGCAATTGTATGTGCCTTTATAAGGCTGCTCTGGTCATGTTCAAAAAATGCTGCGGCTTTGGTTATGATTACAAGGTTATGAAGGTTTGTGTAAATCAATATCAGCGGGCTGTCACCCGTGAGCAATAACTCCCTGTATGCCTGCACTGCACACAAGCCGGAAGCGCGCTTTACGGCTATATGCGCACCCGCAAATCATAACGGCAATATACGCTGTCAGTAGTTGACTCTGGGTATTCCTTACTTATATATTGATATTAACTATAATCGGACAATGTTGAGCACGGTTCCATTGTGAAAGACAAAAGTCCGGACTTACAAAGGAGGGTGTTGCGTATGAACATAAACAAACGGATCAAAAGAATTCTGGCCCTAAGCATTACCAGTTTAGTATTAATACTGTTAATGGCTGTGCCGATAGCTGCCTCCGGAATACCGGAATCCTCAGGAATTCTGGAGTCTTTGGGAATTGTGGAATCCTCTGATATTATAGATTCCTCTGATATCCTTGAATCTTCCGGAAATCCTGAATCGCCGGCTGTTCAGGAGTCTTCAGGAGAACCGGAATCACCAACTATTCAGGAATCTTCAGAAGAATCGGAATCACCAACTGTTCAGGAGTCTTTAGATTATCTGGAAACTTCAACTGATCCTGAAATCTCAGTCGATCCGGGAGTCCCGGACGATCCTGAAACCGAGGAAAAACTGGAAGTGCATTTCATCGATGTCGGTCAAGGAGACGCGACTCTTATCAGCTGTGATGGTCACCACATGCTGATCGATGGCGGTAATAAAGGTGATTCCAGCCGAATATTTACCTATCTGCGAAATCACGGCGTCACCCAACTGGACTATATAGTGGCAACTCATGGAGATGCTGACCATGTAGGCGGTCTTCCCGGTGCCCTCCAGGCTGTGGGACCCAATATCGGTACTGTATTTGCTCCATACGAGACCTGGAAGGGGACTAGATTTAGTATATTTACTGCCAGGCTCTCAGAACTTGGCAAACAGATAAAAATCCCCAGAACGGGCGATGTATACGATCTGGGTTCTGGCACGTTTACAATAATTTCCGCAGGGGGCAATGAATCCAACGAATGCATCATGCTGCGATTTGTCTATAGAGATTCATCTTTCCTGTTTGCCGGAGATTCAGAGAGAAAGCAGGAAAATACCGTAGTATCGCACTTCAAAAACAACCCTGATGACCTTCAGAGTACTGTCCTTAAGGTCCCGCATCATGGAAGCGATGACTCATCAACTTACTCGTTCCTGCGCGCTGTTCAACCCAGCGTCGCTGTTATCAGTTCAGGCCGCAACGGTTATGGGCACCCTTCCGAGGGGGCGTTAAGCCGCCTGAGGGATGTGGACGCCAGAGTCATCAGAACAGATAAGGATGGTGATGTTGTGATAACTTATAACGACGGTAAGCTGTGCTGTTCAGCTGATAGGAAGATATCACAGTATGACAATCTGATACCCTACGGCAAACCGTATTCCCTGTACAAGGGTACCAAAGCAGAAGCGGAACGTGATAGTACTGGTTTAACATTTGTCATCGACCTTACTGATAAATCGGGCGACGAAGAGGAAAGCGAACCGGAAGGCGGCATTGCTGACGAATCCGTATCCGATTCTGAACCCGAATCAGGTTCCGGTCGTTCCGGCGAATCTGCTTCGGGTTCTGAACGCGAAGGTGCTTCGGGTTCCGAAAGTGAATCCGGTTCCCGCCATTCCGACAAATCCGTCTCGGAATCCGGAGGTGAGTCCGTTTCCGGTTCCGGGGGTGAATCCAGAACGTCCGAGGAAGAGTACACATACATCCTCAACAAGAGCACAATGAAGTTCCATTATGATTACTGCTCATACATTAAAAACGGGAAGCCTGAAAACAAAGAGACAGTAACCACTACCAGAAAAGCGGTCCTCGCCGATGGTTATGACCCCTGCGGACACTGCAATCCATAAACCGTGGAGCTGTCGCTCTGATGAAAAAACAATCATAATATAGTGCTTATCCCGTTCTATGAATATCTTTCATACAACAGGCGAGGAGGCGGTCAATGACCGCCTCCGCTTAATACGATATGTAAGCCGTAGCGGCCCGTTTACTATGACAAACGGGCAATTCATCCCTCCCGGCTTTTGCCATCCGGAGATAAATTGCCCGTTTCTTAATTGCAGTTCTTCTTCCTGTCCCGGAGCTCCCGGCTCATTTTCTGATCAGCCTGTATTTTCTCTCTCCAAGGCCTATCTCCTCTGCGTGCTCAAGGCAGGACTCCCATTCTACATTGGGATTGCTCTGCCTCCACGGATCCTTGGGAAGCACCTGAGACTGGGCTTTCATCCTGGATATCTCCAGATCTCTCTGGCTGCCCGGGATAACAGGTGCATCCATGCAGAGATCGGCACAGCACTGGTCCATTGCCACCGGATCAAAGCCGGCCAGCATCCCGATGTCCGGAAGTATCGGCAGATCATTCTCCCCATGACAGTCGCAGTTAGGTGATACGTCCTGTATAAGTGATATATGGAAGTTGGGTCTGTCCTGACAGACTGCCATAGCATACTCTGCCATCCTCCTGTTAAGAAGTACCGATGAAGTCTTGTAATCCGCATCGATCGCATCAACCGGACATACTCTCATGCATCGTCCGCAGCCTACGCACTTTTCTCTGTCTATGCGGCATATTCCATCCTCTCTGACCGAGGGCGCATCATGTGCGCATACCCTTGTGCAGGCACCGCATCCGATACACAGGCTTCTTGTTACTCTGGGCTTTCCGTTGCTGTGCATATCCATCTTGCCTACGCGTGAGCCGGAACCCATACCCAGATTTTTTACTGATCCGCCGAAGCCTACCACCTCATGTCCCTTGAAATGGGTGAGAGATATGACAATATCCGCCTCCATGATCGCTGTGCCTATCCTTACCGGCGGCACATCAAG
>DCHJ01000074.1 GCA_002314805.1 Lachnospiraceae bacterium UBA1755
CTGCGGGTCCATTTCTCTGAGCCTGGCTCCGCAGCCCTTACAGAATCTTGCTGTTTCCAAATTTGGTGTTCCGCATTGTTCACAATATCTCATACTCAAACCTCCTTGAGAAAAATGCCCTCCGATGCTACAATGATGAAAAACTTTTAGGAGGACTTATGCTTCCGATTTATAATTTCGACCCGAATTTCAAGATCCCCTGCAAGGACTGCAGCAAGTGCACCGGCCTGTGCTGGCAGAAGATCGCAATTCCGGACTACTTCCGTATTTACAACGAATATGTCGAGGATAATACCCGACTTGAGGAGCTACAAAAAGAATATACCGAAATCGCAAGGACCCATGGCAAAGCATCTGACTGCATCATGTGCAGAGGATGCGACGGTGTATGCGAGGGGCATCTGCCTACTACATATCTCCGCTGGGTCGCACGTGTATTCAGATAAACCTTGATCCATGGCTGTTCTATGAAAGCCATCCCGGCAGTTCCCTGCACAGGCGGTCAATACCGCCTTTTTCCTTTGAACTCCGCAAATCTTTCAGTAATGGCATCCTTAAGCAGTCTTATAGAGTCCTTGTCCCTGGCGCTTATAAATACCGAACCATCCTGCCCGATACGTGGATATGCCGTCTCTTCTTCGCACATATCCGCCTTATTATAGATGACCATCATCGGCACATCTCCGGCACCAAGCTCCGCGATAGTCTTACCGGTGGTATCCATATGATCTTTGTAATGCGGGTCTGAATAATCGACCACCTGCAGTATCAGATCTGCTTCCTTTACTTCCTCCAGTGTAGACTTAAAAGCCTCTACAAGACCAGTGGGAAGCTTCTGTATGAAGCCTACCGTATCTGAAAGAAGGAAATCTCCCCTGCCTGCCCCGTTGACACGACGCACTGTAGTATCAAGCGTCGCAAAAAGCATGTCGGCTTCAAAAACCTTCTTGTCCGGTTCCCGGCCTACAAACGCATTCATGATCGTTGATTTACCTGCATTGGTATATCCAACCAGTGCTGCAAGCGGCAAAGCTGAATTCTGTCTTCTCTTCCGCTGTGTCTCGCGTTCCCCTTCAACCTTCTTAAGCTGCTTCTTTAGTTCGGCAAGCCTGTGGTCGATGGTACGCCTGTCGATCTCGAGCTGGGTCTCACCTTCACCCTTACTGCTCATGGACCCTGATGCACCGCCCTGACGGTTCTGCTTCTCCCACATACCGATAAGCCTTGGCTTCATGTACTGCAGTCTTGCCAGTTCGACCTGAAGCTTGGCCTCTCTGGTACGTGCCCTGTCCTTGAATATCTCAAGGATCAGCGCAGTCCTGTCAAGCACCGGAACACCCAGCTCCTTGCTCAGATTCCTGATCTGGATCGGAGTAAGTGTATCGTTGAGTATCACAAGCTCCGCCTCTTCATTGCCTGCGAGCTCTTTTATCTCCCCGACCTTACCGGCTCCAAGGTAGAGTGCACTTGTCCTGTGCTCCAATGTCTGAGTGACTCTTGCAACAGGTCTGTAATAACAGGCACGCGAAAGCTCTCCCAGCTCCTCCATGGAGTGCCGGAAGTCTTCCTCATTGTCATAATCACCCTGAATTTCATAAACTCCCGCGATTATTGCTCTGGTAAAATTGTCGGTTCCTGAATCATACATATAGACACCGTCATTATAGCATAAATCAGGTCAATGTGATATCATTGGCGAGGAATATACGAATTGGGAATGCGAATTGCAAATTGATGTGATATTGAAAATGGTATTGCTTCGTTAATGGGAGAAAACAGATGAGATTGCTTTTTATAAGACATGCCGAGCCGGATTACACAACTGACAGCCTCACAGCAAAAGGTCTCAGGGAAGCTGACCTTCTGGTACCCAGGATGGAAAAAGAGCATTTTGATGTATGCTACTGCTCCACTATGGGCAGAGCAAAGCAGACTGCTGCCCCTTTTCTTAATAAGCTCGGTCGCGATGCCATCTACTGTGACTGGCTGCGTGAATTTGAACATCCGATAAAACTGCCTGACGGAAGCCTTAACTGTATTCCCTGGGATCTTGACCCTTATATCTGGACATCTGCCGGTGAACATTTCAATAAAGATACATGGTTTGATTCTGAGCTTGCGAAAACCGGCTCAATCAGGGAATATGCTTTGGAAGTATACAGGGGAATAGATGATGTGCTTGCCGAAAACGGATATGTGTACCGTGAGAAAAATCTCTTTGATGCAGTACGATCCAATCACCGCACACTGCTCTTCGTATGTCACTTCGGTGTGATGAGTGTTATCCTCGGACATCTTCTTGGATTATCTCCCATGCAGCTGTGGCACGTGACAGGGGCTCCCTGCTCATCAGTGACGCAGGTATATACTGAGGAGATCGCTCCCGGTACTGCTACCTTCAAAATAAACTACTACGGGGATACCTCACACCTGTATGCCGCAGGTGAACCAATAGGATTTAATCCGAGACTTACCGAATGTGCAAGTGATCCGCCCCATCGGACTTATCAGGGTAAATCCTACTGAACGGCTTATATCACCGGTCAGTAAAGGAAAGGGAAATGATGACTGTACTCCGTTCGGGATTGGTTTCAGGTTACCCGGTAGTCTTCATACCGTATTTTTACCCTCTCCATCTTTTTCACTGTCTATGGAACCAGAGATACCGGTACATAATATGCCCGATCGTTGATCGGCCGGATCTTCTCGGAATTATCAATTACGAGTCCCGGCTGTATATCCAGCCCATATTTTGTTAATACAGAGAAATTCTTCGTTGCCTTTACCGGATTGATTCCTGCCTTGATTTCTATCGGATAGATTTTGTCCCCCGAAATAAATAAAAGATCAATTTCCTTTTGTTCTTTATCTCTGTAATAAAATAGATTTTCCCTTGGGTTCTTTTGGTATGCAAACGCATTTTTTATCAGTTCACTGACAACATATGTTTCAAAAAAAGCTCCGCTCATTGCACAGTCGGAAAGCATTTCCGCACTGGGCCACTTACAGAGATATGCGCAGAGACCGGAATCCATGAAATACAGTTTCGGAGCTTTAATGATCCGATTGGAAACATTTGACATATACGGCTGAAGCATATAAATGATTCCGGATGTTTCCAGGATCGACAGCCAGTTTTTGCAGGTCCGAACATCAATTCCGACACTGGATGCTATTTCATCATAATGGACCTCCTGAGCTGTTCTTAATGCAACAATGGAAATAAAGTTTCTGAACTGAAGCTCACTGGATGCGCTGATCAGTTTCTTTACATCTTTTTCTATATATGTACTGACATAGGATCGATAGTAAATGTCTCTTTCTGCCACACCGGTACAGATATCCGGCATGCCGCCCTGAAATATCTCCTGAAAGATTTCCCGGCGTGTCCGTCTCTCGGACCGTTCTCTGTCAATTTTCTGCAGGTTTTGTATTTCCGGTGAAAACTCCTCTTCTGTTCTTTGATCCTTTTCAGCCTGCGAAAAAGAAGCCATTTCAATAACACCGCAACGCCCGGCAAGAGAATCTACTATCCCTTGTTGAAGTTCGAAACGGTTTGATCCTGTAAGGATGTACATAAGTTCCCTTTGGCCATTTGTCTTCAGCCAGACAAGACGCTGCTCATCAATTCTTTTCTTTATTTCATCCAAAAGCTTTGGAACCTTCTGAATTTCATCGATGATCAAAGGCCATCCGAGGTTATCAAGAAAAAGCCTTGGGCTTGCCTCCGCCATCACCCTGTCTTCCAGATCATCCAATGTCACTTTCCTGTATTTTTCACCGAACAGATAATCTATGGTGGTTGATTTTCCAATCTGCCTTGGACCATATACGACGACACAAGGGAACGATTCCGAAACTTTTCTTATTCCGTTTTCACATGTACGTTGAATATACATAAGCCACTCCTATTTTTATATTCATGCCAGTAGCTTATCATATTTTGACGACCATTTCAACATTCTGATGCTATTTTAGTCGCATTTCTGTGATTTAAATAAGCGCCACAAAAAGAGCAGGAACAGGAAACGGCTCAACAGAACCGTTTTCCATAGAAATAAAAGAAGCGCGAGACGGGGATCGAAACCGTCTCGCGTTTCTAGTCAGCTGTATATGATTCATTTAAACGGTACTGCCATAAAGATAAGGATCGAAACTATCACTAAAACTGCATTAATTATGTATCTCATACTCTTCCCTCCCCGGGTTCATCTTATGAGATCATAATACAGTCAAAGGAGTCCTATAATTCGGACTCCTTTTGCTGCAGGACGTTTTTAGTATTCACGTAATGTGTAGTGTAAAATATACTCTGTCGGACCGCATTAGACCATCATTCCGACCGTCGAAACACATAAAAAAACAAACTGCTTATCCCCCATGCCTGGATTCGGTATTTCTGCTGCTCTGTATGACAAGTCTCGGACCGTCAATTTCCGCCCTTTTCAATTATCTTATACCTGACACCGGTCACTCCCATCCGGTCATGCAGAATATCCGGTATTTTTAATATTAGTCCTCTGTCATATATGGCAGCATCAACAGCACCGAGATACTCTGAGCGTATCTTCAGCTCTTCATACGGGCAGATACAGGGATGCATCTTCAGCATAGGACAGAAATACTGCTCTATACTGAGCCCCGATGCCTTAAATGCCTGCAGTTCTTCCATATCTGCACCGGTCCAGCCGTCAGAGATCATAAACATCTTCCATCGGTTATGTTCTTCTCTCATGAGGACTTCCAGCATCTCATCCGTGAGTCTGGACGCAAAGTCTGCTTCTTTAGCTTCGGTATCACGTGTATAATCCAGCCCCAGCTCTGCCAGCTTGGTCCTTATATGCATAGCGTATGCCGCATTGGATCTCTTATTTACCTCGAGCATGTTGTAATATATGAGGTTCTCCGCAATATCCGGTTCTCCGTCACACAGCAGCGATGCACACTCCAGATATACATTTATTCCAAGCCGCTCGCTTTCGGAGGCCATGATACTGTCATAGGTGAATATATCCTCAGCGCAGCCGAAGGACTCCAGCCGATAAGATATCCGCCTCCGGGGATCTCCTTCTGATGTCTTAAGACTGTTGACCACATCGGCCTGCTCTCTGCTGCGGATATACACATATATCTGTGGTATTCTGGAATACGAATCGTCCTGCTTTAGCAGCTCCCTTCTCAGACGTATGGCTGTCTCGGTATTCTGCATATCGGTACCCTGAGTGATCACAGCATAGGTAGTATCCTTACAGCATTTCAGTACGGTATCAAAAGCCTCCTGATTGCTGCCGCAATCGTAAAAGTTTAGTTCAAGACAGTCACTGTCAGCATATCCCGGATATTGGAATCTGAAATCACTGATCTTATCTGCAATGCCGATACCTACGACATTTATCTTCAGCCTGCATCTGCTTCCCTGACCGCACCAGCTTGCTGCCCTGACAAAGGCCTCTCCGATGGCATCCAGACCAAAAACAAGCACTGAAATGATATTACCCTCAGCAGCCTCATACAGCGGGTGCTCTTCAAGCAGCCTGTGGACTGCAACCTCTCCTGACCTTATGATATGTACGTCAACCTCTCCCTTTACGCAGGAGTCAATAAGGCTGTCTGCTTCATTGGATTCTGCTGCTACAAAAATGTGGATATGCCTCTGCGACTCAATATTCTTTTCAGCCTCTGATCCTATCAGGTCAAGTGCCTCTTTTATGTTGGCATCTTCATCCTCTGAGAGAAGAAAATAATATATATCCCGGTTTCCTATCCGGTTTATCCGGATATTGCCGATACTGTCAGGATGGATGATCGTGCCATTGAGCAGATCGGCATCTCCTCTGTCTGACTTATCCCTGATACCGGCGAAAATTAACGCCCCCCTCGATACTTTCTTCTGTATATCCGATGCGAGCTGGACCGCTCTGTCATCTGCTGTGTTGAAGATAAATACAGGTCTTCCCACCTGCAGATTGATAAACAGCACCCTGATATGCGAGAAGAGCATGAAAAATATGCTGTATATGGCCATAATGGACAATAGCGGCATGAGCAGATGCAGCAGCCCCAATGCCGCCATATACAGACGGTAAAACAGCCCCGTACCGATGTGCTGCGAGATAAATTCCTTATTGTCCAGATAGCCTGCATCAAGTGATATGACTCTCATCACATTGATAAGATCGGCGGCCAGAGCTGTGAAAGTGTTATTCTGAAGGAAGAATACCGGCAGATACAGTGTGAAGACCGATACTGCAAGATACAGCACCATTTTAACGATCTTGACTACCGATCTGTCCCTGGTGCTTAACAGGGCCCTTACTTCCAGCCCGATAAAAACAACAGCTATGATGAAGCATATGATCCAAAATATCTGCAATACTGTGATCCCCCCTGTCAGACATATTCCGTCTCAACGGTAAGCTCGATGCGCCGGTCCGGATAATATCCGGCCATATACTGAGTAAACTCTGTCTTCAGTGCCTCCCAGTCCTTCAGCCTGTAATCAACTATCAGATCACAATAGATATCCCGGTTATCGGGATCGATATATACTGCATGATAGCTCTTTACATGTTCATGATTTCTGACAAATTCTGCTATGCGCACCCGCAGTTCCTTAACATTCTCACTGTCATTGTCAACGGCGTAAATTCCGAATACCATGGTGACACTGTACTCATGCATAAGGCGCAGCTGAAGTGCGTGAAGAAAGCTGTATATCTCACCGACGGTCTTGCGGTGATCAAGTTCGATATTGACGGAACCGGACCATGCCTCCGGTCCGTAGTTGTGCAGCATCATATCTGCGGCAGCAAGTACTCCGTCAGTACCACGGATCTCTCTGTAAAGTTCTTCGGCAAGCTCTATGTCTCCCTGACGGCCAAGCAGGTCATTGACGGTCTCACGCAGCGAGTCAAAACCAGCTTTTACGATAAGCAGTGAGATAATGATTCCTGCATAGGCATCAAGTGAAAGTCCGAAGATCAGGAAGATCAGCGATGACACGATGGTGATGATGGATGCGAATGAGTCTGCGCGGCATTCTGAACCTACTGCTATCAAAGACTGTGAGTCAGCGGCCTTTCCCATCCTGATCGTATATATACCCAGGAAAAATTTCACCACGGCGACTGCCGCAACAATAATGATAGAAACATAAGACACGCTCATCTCTTCAGGATGGATGATAAGATCGACGGAGCTTATGATCATTTCGATTCCGGCAAAGAGTATTACTCCTGAGATGACAAGACTTGTGAGATACTCAATTCTTCCGTAGCCGAATGGATGCTTCTCATCCGGGTGCTTTTTGGCGAGCTTTGCGCCCACAAATGTCATCACTGAACTGAGGGCATCGGTGGCATTGTTGATACCTTCGGATATGATCGCGATCGATGATGTCGATATTCCGATTATTATCTTGATAAGTGCGATCGCGATATTGACCACTACTCCAAGTATGGAGGTCCTTGCGATGATCTCGTCTCTTGTTCCTGCTGTCCGGGTTGTTTTTGTATCACTCATTTCTCTGCTCCCAAAAAAATAATCACGGCAAAATCAATGACTCTGCCATGATTTATTTTACTAGAAAAATTACCGGAATTAAACCCCGACTATCTTATCAGATATCCCTGCTCATCCAGGACCGGCTCATCGCTCAGTGAATTGATGTAATCTATCACTCTCTTCTTCTCTGCCCCGTCAAGCATCGTGGTCCTGCAGCCTGACTGCTTCGCAGGGATGAACTCAAGGCTCTTAATGCTCTTTTCTTTTGTATCTACAGTCACTCTGGCAAGTCCCGTATCCAGCGAGCTCGAATTAAATAGATAATTGCCCATGGAGTAGAGTACCGGCACACCCTCTATGACTTCAATCTTCTGCAGCACATGGGGATGATCCCCGATGATGAGGTCCGCACCTGCCTCCACGTACATCGGTGCCTGCTCCTGCTGCAGCCAGTCGATATTCGCTTCACTCTCCGTGCCCCAGTGGATATATGCCACTACAAAATCCGCATTTTCCCGGGCTTCCTTTATAACTTCAACGAAGTGCTCAGGGGCAAGACATCTGAGCACGCCGGGACTTGTTGCCGTGGCTGCCACCGTATCCGGATTGCCCAGTCTTTCTATCTGCGTCGCACAGACAAACGCGATCCTCATGCCCTCAATATCAAGGTAATACGGACGTGATGCCTCCTGCAGATCCCGTCCGGCACCTACATATGGCATGCCGATGCCGTCCAGTGTGTCAAAGGTATCCATCATTGCATCCTGTCCGTAGTCATTAACATGATTATTACCGAGAGCTGCGATATCCACTCCGATCTCAGTCAGCTTATCCGCATACTCCGGCTTTGCGCGGAACGTAAACTGCTTTTCCGGGAGCGGCGTACCCCTGTCTGAATAAGGGAACTCATTGTTGATCATAAAGATATCCGATCCCGTCATTATTTCCATAAGTCCGTCATCAAAGCACGTTGTGATATCCCCGCCTCTCTGCAACATGTTCGCCATGATAGCATAACCCGGATCAAGCAGCACATCTCCCGCAAAGGTCAGCGTGATCTCATCACGATACTCAGGCTCCGGCTCTGTCTCCACCACCGGCAGAGTCTCCATGCCTATGCTCGGCTGCGGCTTAGCTTTGTTCAGCTCTTCAGCGTATTCAGCTGCCTCTGCGCCATCATTCTCACCCGTACCTGTACTGCTGCCCTCATTTTCAAGAGCCTGATCTGCGGGTGTGAAGGTCTGCGTTTCTGTCTGCCACGGCAGCGTGAACCTGCGCGATAATGCAAACACCGCTGTGCCTGTCAGGATGACAGCCAAAAGCAGAACCGATACGATACCGGCTCTGCTCCTGCGATTTCTGCCTCTCTTTCGTCCTCTGGACCGGGACATCTTACGGATATCTCCTCCTGATCCGTTCAGTGTATCAGCTTATCTCTGCACCCGCATATTCCATAAGCTTTTGCCTGAGATACTGATACCTCTCATATTTATCCTTATCTGCAAAATGCTCATCCCTGCTCTGCGGGACAACGTTGATATAATCAAGCTCTGCATCCCCGAACTGTTCACTGGTCAGATCAAACCTACAGCTTCCGACCACATTAAAGCAATGATATCCCCCCTCCGGAAGCGGGATACCGTATACCTCTCCTCCGAAAATATCCTGGATGAGGAAGGAAGTGATGCTGCACTGCCCCACCGTCATGTTCTCATTACTCCATTTATCCCTGAGTCTCGGCGCACAGGTATGCTCACACCATACATTGGATAATGCATCATAAAGCTCGATGGGGTCATTTATACCCGCAAGCCTAGATCCGCCCTTTACGAAATCTCTGCCGATATTTTCCCATCCCCAGAATTTATAAGTCTTCTCCATACAATGCCTCCCTGTTTTGCAGCTGCTGTAATACCGGTTATTTTACCTCAACCGGTATACCGCTGTCGTCAAGTGTATACCGCCTTGTGACCTGCTTACCGGCTTTTCTGTCATAGGCCGTGGTCGTGAAATCATAGGGATCCACAACCTGCTCTGTGACAAGCCTGCGCTGACTGCAGTTAAGTCCCTCTGCAGGATGGTCTGCCTCAACTGCCTCATTGTGCTGCGCTTCTCCACCCGGGATCTCAGCGATCTTAGCATCAGAACCTGCCGGATAGATAAAATAAGCACATTCATCATCATCCATGTATTTAAGCTTCCATACAAAGTCTCCCGCCTTCGTCTTCACATCATGTATTACTGTACGGTACCCGGCATCATCCCTTGTATCCTCGGTCTGCACCACGTAATAATCCGGGATCAGCTCAATACCCTTCTTAAACAGCTCCGGGTGCTCAGCAAACTTTATATCTACAAACTGCATACCTGCCGCATATGGGGCAATATCATACTGGTTGAAGATGATCTGTATCCCGTCATACTTAAGGAGCCATGTGAATGACCGCTCCGTATCATCGGCCTTTGATTCTGCCGCATCACACTTGTACTTAGCCAGATCCTTCTCAAGATCAAAGAATTCCTCCTTCTGATGATTTTTAAGGAGATCCTCCTTTATGAAAGCAATAAGCTTATCGCTGTCACAGATAATATCCGAAAGGAGGAGCTGTCTTCCGGTCTTTGTATCATAATTGTATGCTCCGATAAGTGCACCCGGATGCGCTCCGCCATAGTTGACAAAAGTATCTGTACGTGCCGAGAAGAAGTTGGAATCAGACCTGACAGCAATGACCTTTGTTTCGTTGCAGAGCTCCGGATTATCCGTTCTTCCGTTCTCCTTTGACTCTTTGATAGTCTCAAGAAACTTATCTATATCAGCAAGTACATTTGTCTTGACCTTTTCTCCCATCCGCTCCAGTGCTGCAACAAGTGCCGGATAAGCTGCCTGCTCATCCTCCCTGAGACTGAGCTTACCCCAGTCAAGACGGTAAGCTGTCATATTGTCGGGATACTGCGCGACCTGAGCATCTGATATGATGAGCGGATGCAGCAGTACCGGCTTTTCTGATGCAATCACTTCCTGTGCAGCTGCTGTTTCGGTCTGCTCAGCTTCAGCCTTGGATTCAGCCACAGTCTCCTGTTTTGTCTCTGCGATCTCCGGTGCGGCAGTCTCCACAGCTGCCTGCGATGCTGCCTGAGTGAATGGCTCAACGGTCTCTGCTGCCGCAGTCTCCGGCTCCGGAGCTGCCTTGGCCGCACAGGCTCCAAGGCTTATTACCATAACTGCTGCCAGTACTAATGCTGTAATTCTCTTCATTATTTCTCTCCTGTTCCTAATCTCAATATTTTACTTCTGAGTTCTTCGGCCTTGCCGAAGCCGGAGGAACTCAGCTGCTGTGTGGCCTTATCAAGCGCGTCTGAGAAAGTCTCCTTCATCCTGTCCAGGTGATTCATCGCAGCCTTGACACCCAGCCCGCATTCCTTAGCGGCCAGACGGAAGGAATCTGCTGTTATCCTGTCTAGATTATATTCATCACCTATGCGAAAGGCCATGTCTCTTGTGCTGCTTTCATATATCGCAGTACTTATGATATCATACGCCGGAGCAAGCCTTATTGTCTTAAGGTTTTGCGCATAAATCAGTGACAAATTCTTAATATGGTTATCCGTATTTCCGATCAGATAATCAAATATGATTATATCCCACAGCTTAAGCATATCTTCGATGGGATTGCCCGAATGACGGCGCACAATATCAAACATACCCTTCATGTGTGCTGCCCCGGCAGATTCATACTTATTGACGGAGGCGATCCCCATCGCCTGTGCGAAATCCTCCTGATGGAGTCTTGTTGGTGCGCACAGCCCGCTTATCATCACTTCACGTCCCGGTTCCAGTACCCTGTCATACCTTTTTGTAGCAAAGAGCACCTCATCTTCTCCGGCGCTTCCCAGGTTGACGATATGGCTCTCAGGTACCTCAATACCCATGTACGAGGCGGTCGTCAGCGCCAGCTGTTCATTGGTAACTATCGCATCCAGCCTGATATGGCTCTGTTTTACGATATGAGTGCTCGGAGCATTGCCCATAGGTACATACCACGAAAGGGTCTCGGGATCGTAATACAGTCCCACCTTTCCCGAGGCACCCGCCAGAGACAGATGAGCCTTGGTCACAAGCTGTACGGATTTTGTAGCACCTTCTCTTGCAAGCTCGCGCAGCTGCTCCATGGACAGCTTCTCGTATGTGGGAACAGTATATATATCATTTTCGTCAGTGATCATGATCGCACCGAGGCACTCCCTCCCAAGTCCTGACAGGATCGAAAGGTAATCGCTCTCGTCCGAGCGCATCATCTGTGCCACCGTCATCTTGAGAAAACCCTCAGGCAGCAGCCCCTCAAAGTAATTGCGGGTCTGAGTATGGGTGAAGGCTTCCTTTCTCAGCGGAAGACTGATCGATATCGGATATGCATCCGGGTTTTCCAGATATGTCGAACTGTACTGGAAAGTCGCATCCTCCGAGCCGTTTCCGCTGATATTGCCTGCATAGGTGGTCACTCCGTTGATCTCTATGCTTACATCCAGATTTCTCATTCTCTTGTACCTATCTCCACGTCAAGTCCCAGACTGGCAGCCAGGTTAAGAGCCTTGCCCAGCTCTGCCGTGTCCTTTCCCCTCTCAAGGTCAGAAATAAAGCTTACTGAATATCCCGTAAACTCTGCCAGAAAGCCCTGGGTATAGCCCAGCTCCCTGCGTCTCTTGCGCAATGCCTCTCCAAAGGCTGCTGCATCTGCTATCTTCATATATCAGACCTTCCTTTTTACGTAAACTGAAAGCCCTTGCCGTCATATGACAGGTCCGGTACGCCTGCACATTTCGGTTTTGTGCCGCTGATCCCTGTACATCCGGTCCCTGTGCCGCAGCTGATTCTCCTGAAGTATTTCCGTACGAATCAATGTCCCTTGACCGAAAATATTACCAAAGTCTTACAAAATCAATAAGAAAATTTCGCCGTTCGTACGAATCAAGACATAAATTCGACACATTTTCGCCGTTCGGCTGTATTATCTGTTTTGGATTATACATTAAGCCGAACGGCGAAGTCAAGTAGTTAATATATTAATATTTTCTGACTGAAAAAATCCTTTCCCTCCACATGATACTTATTCCAGAGTGCCTGATTGTATATTTCGGCCGCATATGCCGCATCTGCCAGGATATCCTTGCCGTCAGCGGCTTTACTGATGATCCTGAACCCGTCTGTGCTTTTCTGCAGGCATCTTTTGTTTATCTCTGTAAGTACGCCTCGATCTCTGAAGCCTAACAGCTGTGCATATATTACTCCCGGGTTTTTCTCTGATACAGCCCAGGCTGTCTTGCGGCTGTCGCCCTGTCTGATATTGAGCAAAATATGCATCAGTACTCTGGATATCCTGGTATAGGTCACATCCTTTGTCTTGATATCCGTGACCATTTCCTCATATGTATTGTAATGCAATCGGGAATTCCTTATCCTCGATGCTATCGCAGGACTGCAGTCTTCAAAAGCCTCCAGCTCTCCGATATGATTTCGTATGCTCTCAACCACCATCGGCATCACATCATCCGGTCCGATCGGATAATCCGGCATCAGGCAGTATTTCTGACCGTCCTGTGATCCTGTACATCCGGCATCAGCGAAATACCCGCCGGCAAGTATTATCCTCCTGAGAGCCATCGCTGAGGGATACGCACCCGCAGATGCCTCAATATCATTATATCCGCTTCCGGCTCTTATGACAGGCACAAATTCCATTGAGGAGTGCAGACGCCGCATAGCCTTGAGATACTCGATGGCAAGTATTGTATTGGGTCCGGCTCCCGGGATACCCGCAGCCTCTGCAAGTGCCGCCGGATAGCTTACTCCTCTTTTCAGAGCCGTGCGGATCCTTTCTCCCATTGCCTCGTCTTCATCGGCAAGCATTTCAGCTATCTGCCGCAGACTCAAAAGGCTGTCCGTGCCACTGCATGAGCTCTGCGCCGGTTCGATTCCGCAAGAAATGCAGTCGCAGCCCAGCGCATCAAGTACCTTGACTCCATAGGAAGCAAAGCCTTCTGCGCTTGCTGTGGAGGCTGCCGGCGGCATCATGAATACCGCATCGGCACCGTTTCTGAGTGCTGCACCGGCCCGCTCATAGGGATCTGTGATCGCAGGTTCTCCCCGCTGCACAAAGTGTCCGCTCATAACCACAATGACGGCATCCGCACCGGAGATCCGCCTTGCCTCTCTCAGATGATATGCATGTCCTTCGTGAAACGGATTATATTCTGCTATGATTCCACATATCTTCATCGTAATAGTATTATACCAGGTACAGATCTGCCACAGGAGCTATACCTATACCCGGTATCAATATGGTCTTATTTTGCCTTGTCCAGAAGTACCTTCATCTCGTCCACCGTGAACTCATACTTCTTTCCGCAGAAATGACATACAAGCTCTGCCGGATGATCTTCGGCGATCATCTCTTCGAGATTCTGTCTGCCTGCCGAGATGAGTACCTTTTCCACTCTCGCCTTGTCGCAGCTGCAATAGAACTTCACAGGCTGACTGTCGTTGATCTCAAGCCCGAAATCATCAAGTATGAGTCTCAGGATATCCTCCGGTGTCATCCCCTTATCGAGCATAGTGGTCATTGATTCCAGCGTCCTGATCTTTTCCTCAAGCTTCTCCGCCAGTTCATCACCTGCCCCCGGCATCAGCTGGATGATAAATCCACCCGCCTGACGCACGGTGTTCTCATGATTCATGAGCACGCCCAGCGCAACAGAGCTCGGCACCTGTTCACTTGTCGCATAGTAATAGGCAATATCCTCAGCTATCTCACCGCTCACAAGTATGGTCTGTCCCACATAAGGCTCCTTGAGCCCCACATCTCTGATAACTGACAATACACCCAGATCCAGTGCTCCGCCTACATCAAGCTTGCCCTTTGCATTTGGAGGCAGCATCACGCCAGGGTTATTGACATATCCCTTGACGCGTCCCTTATTATCTGCCGTTGCCAGAAGTCCCTTTATCGGACCGTCGCACTGTATCTGACAGGTGATAAGGTCATCCTCGTTCTTCATGTCCCAGCCCATCATAAGAGTCGCTGTCATCAGTCTTCCGAGGGCTGCACATGCCACAGGTGACAGATCGTGACGGCTTCTTGCCTCTTCCACGGCTCCCCTTGTGGTCGCCGCAAAGGCACGGATCATACCGTCCTCTGCAGTGGCACGGATCATATAATCTCTTTTCATGTTTTCACTTATCATATCTTTTCACCATTTCAATGATGCGGTGTCAGTCCCGTAATGCCGGTACAGCGCTGTCAGTTCCACGCTGTCAGTTCTACGCTGTCAGTTCCACGCTGTCAGTTCCGCGCTGTCAGCTCCGCGCTGTCAGTTCCGCAGTACCGGTTCCGCGATACCGTTAACGTGATATCAGTTCCTGCTGAACTCGCTCAGCTTAAGTCCCTCGTTCCTTTCAAGAGTCATCCTGATGCTCCACTCATTGGCCCAGAGCAGCAGCGGATTGCCCTTAAGGTCCTGTACCCTCTTCATGTCACTGGTACCCTGTATCCTGTCGATCGGAACAGGCGATTCATCTACCCATCTGATATATTCGTAGGGCAGCGTATCAAGTGCCACCTCAACATTGTATTCATTCTTCAGCCTGTAGGTGAGCACCTCAAACTGCAGCACGCCTACCACCCCCACGATGATCTCCTCGAGACCCGAGCCGATCTCCTGGAATATCTGGATGGCACCCTCCTGCGCGATCTGGTACACTCCCTTGGTGAACTGCTTGCGCTTCATGGTATCTATCTGGCGTACCCTGGCAAAATGCTCAGGTGCAAAGGTCGGTATACCTTCAAACTGTACTTTGTTCCTTGCTGTAGTGATCGTGTCTCCTATTGAGAAAAGGCCCGGATCAAAGATTCCGATAATATCACCCGCATATGCCTTTTCAACTATCTTCCTCTCATCAGCCATCATCTGAGTTGACTGATTGAGCCTCATCCTTCTGTCGCCCTGCACATGATTGACCTCCATGCCCCCCTCATATTCGCCTGAGCAGATACGTGCAAAGGCGATACGGTCCCTGTGAGCCTTGTTCATGTTAGCCTGGATCTTGAAGACAAATGCAGAGAAGAATTCATCCTTCATGGGATCAACCTCTCCCTCAAGAGTCTTCCTTTTAAGCGGGCTTGTAGTCATCTCAAGAAAATGCTCCAGGAAGGTCTCCACTCCGAAATTGGTCAGTGCTGATCCAAAAAATACAGGAGTAAGATCACCCCTCGACACTCTCTCCAGATCAAACTCATCGCTGGCACCGTCCAACATCTCGATATCATCCAGCAGCTGCTGCTTGAAATCCATGCCCAGCTCTGCGCTCTCAAGATCCACTTCCGTCTTTTCGATCTCCTGCATGCCCGCGTGGGCGGCCGTGAACTGAATAACCTTTTTCGTGCCGCGGTCATATACACCCTTGAAGTTCTTGCCGCATCCGATCGGCCAGTTGACCGGACATGTACGTATACCAAGCACAGTCTCGATATCATCCATAAGCTCGTAGGGATCCTTAGCCTCGCGGTCCAGCTTGTTGACAAAGGTAAAGATAGGTATATGCCGCATGACACAGACCTTGAAAAGCTTGATAGTCTGAGCCTCAACACCCTTGCCTGCATCGATGACCATCACCGCGCTGTCAGCAGCCATCAGGGTACGGTAGGTATCCTCCGAAAAATCCTGATGTCCCGGAGTATCAAGGATATTTATGCAATATCCGCCGTAATTAAACTGCATGACCGAAGAAGTCACCGAGATACCTCTCTCCTTCTCAATATCCATCCAGTCACTTACAGCATATTTCTGTGTCTTCTTGCCCTTTACAGATCCGGCCAGATTGATGGCACCTCCGTAGAGCAGAAACTTCTCAGTCAGAGTTGTCTTTCCTGCATCCGGATGCGAAATGATCGCAAAGGTTCTTCTCTTTTTGATTTCGTCAAATAATTCCATAGTAATCTCCTCAACTGTGTTATAATACCACAAAAGTGAGGTGTTTGGAAATGTTACTTGCAATAGATGTAGGAAATACCAATACAGTAATAGGCGGGATAGAAAGCATCGCCGCGGTGTCTCCGGAAAATACGACATCTCTTCCGGATAAAACCGATACGCATACAAAAGGATCCTGGGCTTCCTCAGAAACTGCAGCTGCTCTTTCCGCAGATGCGGGTGCGCATTTCAGGCTTGCCTTCTCCGCAAGGACACGGACCAACGTGCTTAAGATCCGTCAGCTGCTCAAAGATATCAACACCGGCACAGCATCGGAGATTCCCTCATCAGATCTGCATTTCACAGGCGCAATAATCTCCAGTGTAGTTCCATCTATCGTGCCTGAGCTTCTCAAGGTAGTATTCCTTTTCTACGGACTTAACGCAATGGTCGTGGATCCAAAGATGAACATGAACATCCGCATCCCTGAGCGGTATCATGCAGAACTGGGACCAGATATCATAGCAGGTCTGGTCGCGGCAGGTGCTCAGTATGAGGCTCCCTTTGCAGTGATAGACATGGGTACAGCCAGTACCATCTTTGCTGTGGACAGCAGCAGGAATTTCATCGGCGGAACCATCCATCCCGGTATCGGGATCGAGCTTAAGTCATTGTGTACCAATA
Source organism: Lachnospiraceae bacterium UBA1755 (assembly GCA_002314805.1). Taxonomy (GTDB): domain Bacteria; phylum Bacillota; class Clostridia; order Lachnospirales; family Lachnospiraceae; genus Darwinimomas. Next base: position 17,152 of record DCHJ01000074.1, read on the forward strand.
CCGCAATGCTGCCCCGTATAGATTTCAGGGTACCGACCTGCGTGATAGGAAAGAATACAGATGAGTGCATCCAGAGCGGAGTCTTCTACGGACATGCCGGCATGATAGATACGATACTTGACCACATGGAAGAAGAGCTTGGCTATAAACTCAATGCCATCGCCACCGGTGGGCTGGGACGCTTCATAGCACCGCTCTGCAGACGGCATATTGAATATGATGAAGACCTGCTGCTAAAGGGCCTGTATATCCTGTACGTATTCAATGCAGGTACACTATCCTGAGTCTCCTCTCCGCACCGGCCAGCATGATGCGCGGCTATACAATGAATGCTATACAAGCTGCAGTTTTTCCTTACGCACTGACCCGCGTGATACCATGCTGCTTCATGCCGCATACAGGAGCTGCCTGCAGCCTGAGCTGTACAAAGACCTGAACTACTCCGCCCGTTAAGCTCTGACCGATCAGCAGACTATGGAACAAAAAAGACTTCTGCTCTCTGCGGAAGTCTTTTTTGTTCCATGCTATTACTTCTTATTCCTGAGGAAATCAGGAATATTGATCTGCACATCACGCGAAGCTCTTGGTCTGACCTCTCCCTGATCCCGTGAAGCCGGTGCTGATTTCGGGTCGTAGGTCGGAATATCATATTTCGTATCCGGTATGGAAAAATCAGATGCCGAAAGTCCCTGACCGAAGCTGTAGGAATTCTGCGATGAATATCCGGACTTAGCCGGCTCCTCACCGATAAGTGAGATGTCAAGTCCTCCGCCTGTCGGCTGTGATACAGGTCTTGCTGCTGACTGAACCTTCTGATTTCTGTTAAGCTGACTCAGGATGCTGCTTGTATTGAGATTGACATTTTTCTCATCAAGCCCTGTTGCAATGACTGTGATCGTACATGTATCCTGAGCACTTTCATCAACCATTGCACCGAATATAATATTTGCATCCGGGCTAACCTGCTCACGCACATAGTTGGCTGCATCATTGGCCTCGATAAGTCCGATATCACCGCTGATATTGAGGATGACATTGGTAGCGCCGTCTATCTTGGTCTCAAGAAGCGGTGAAGTACATGCGATCTTGACCGCATCAATAGCCTTGTCATCTCCCGATGCGGTACCTATACCGATATGAGCGATACCCTTATCCTGCATGACTGTCTGTACATCCGCAAAGTCAAGGTTGATAAGTCCCGGTGTATTGATAAGATCCGTGATACCCTCTACTGACTGCTGGAGCACTTCATCTGCCTTGTTGAATGCATCCTGCATGCTTGTACGTCTGTCTACGATCTGCAGGAGCTTATCATTGGGGATCACAATAAGAGTATCCACACCTTCACGGAGCTTGCTGATGCCCTGCTCTGCATTCTTCATGCGTACAGGTCCCTCAAATGAAAACGGCTTAGTGACAACGCCAACTGTAAGTATGCCAAGCTCCTTGCTGATGGAAGCAATAACAGGAGCTGCACCGGTACCGGTACCTCCGCCCATCCCGCATGTCACAAATACCATGTCTGCTCCCTTGAGAGCGGCGATGATATCCTCCCTGCTTTCCTCGGCAGCCTTCTCGCCTATCTCAGGCTTGGCTCCGCAGCCCTTGCCGCGGGTGATCTTCTCGCCTATCTGCATAGCCTTGGGTGCTTTACAGAAAGACAGCACCTGCTTGTCTGTATTCACACCGACAAACTCAACACCCTGTACATTTTCATCTATCATCCTGTTGACAGCATTGTTGCCTGCACCGCCAACACCTATTACAACTATCCTAGCAGCTGTCTCTGTGTCGTTAATCTTAATTTCTAACAAAGCTAGCCTCCTCCAAAAAACCAAAAACGCGACTCCCTAAAATGATACAAAATTGCCCTCTATAAATCAATAGTAAATATGGTTTTTCGCCGTTAATCTTTCTTAAAAGTGTATAGTGCTGAAGGGGAATTTTCCGTGTAGGAATCAAGATATAGTGTACCGCTCTGTATGCCTTCAGATGCCATCCGTTCCCTTATCTGAGGCAGCATATCACTCATTTCCGCGACCTTTGCGCCCGTATCGTCCGCAGCTCCCAGCTCCACTGTGATATCCCCAAGATATAGTATTGCATCCCCCATCTCGCCGAAGTGGATCCTTTCGGCAGAAATTTTATGATTCTGCAGTGCCTGAGTGAGATTAAGTATCCTGTCAAATATTTTGGGATCTTCTACAGGCAGTTTTCTGTATAGTACAATACTCCCAAAGCTGAGACCTGTGACCTCCGGAATACCCGATATTTTCTCCACGGATGAGTCCACCACTATGCCGTCCTTGTCAAAATACATATAGTTATTCATGTAATTGACATATCCTACAATACTCTTTTCATATACGATCACTTCGACCGAATCCGGGGAACTGAAGATCAGTTCATAGTCTTCTACAAAGGGTATCTCTGCCTTCTTTCCCAGTATCTGGCTGATAAACAGATACACTGTATGACGCGAATACCTGTCCGCGTCAAAAATACGGGTCTCAACCTCTTCGTCGGTGTTGGTCTCATTGCCCGTTACAGTCACAGTTTTTACTTTCATGAAAACAGCCGCTCCAATGACACTAAGGATCACGGCTGCCGTCACTATCAAGATTATTTTCCTGGCATTCATCAGTATTCTTTAATATCCGATCAAATTTTATTCCGCTGCTGTCATCTGCCATGGCCTTGCCATCTCTCCGGCTGATCATGATCAGACAACTCATTATTTCTGGGGATCCCCTGTTCTGCATCAAGCCGTATACCCCTTGAGACACTGAGCACCATCCCCATCTCCAGCATCAGCAGTATCACGCTGGTGCCTCCGTAGCTGATAAAGGGAAGCGTAACTCCCGTGTTGGGTATCGCATTGCATACCACAGCAATATTAAGTATCACCTGGATTGCAACATGTGCCAGGACACCGATGCATATATAGCTTCCGAATCTGTCAGGCGCCGACATTGAAAGTACCACAAGCCTGTATATGAGAAATGCGAATACAAGGATCAGACATATAGCCCCGAACAGACCCAGCTCCTCACATATGATCGAAAAGATCATATCATTCTGTGCCTCCGGCACAAAGCCCATCTTCTGTATACTCTGTCCCAGTCCCTTGCCCCAGAATCCTCCGGAGCCTATCGCATAAAGCCCCTGCAGCACCTGATAGCCTCCGTCAAGAGGATGTGCTTCCGGTTCAAGCCATACCAGGATACGGCTCAGCTGATACTGCTTAAGCAGTCCCATGGACGCAAGGGCATTGGATATCGGTTCGATAAACAGGACCATCAGGACCACAGCCCCCATCGCCGCAGCATATATCCAGTTCCATCTGTTGTCCGTTGCCACAAAGGACATCACGACTGCCAGCATGACGATGATGATTCCCGAGCTCAGGTTATTGGCTGCAACAAGCATAGCCGGCAGCAGATCCACGGCAAAAAGGATCAGCAGTCCCTTCCATGAATTTATCCGTCTGCCCAGCATCACCACAAGATATGCAAGTGTCAGTATCAGAGCGACCTTAACAAGCTCGGTGGGCTGGAATGAAGGCAGACTGCCCAGGGACAGCCATCTTCTCTTACCGTTGATCTCGATTCCGAAAAGCATGGTATATATCATAAGCAATATGCTTCCGGGGTAGAGGAACAGTATCGCATAGGTATATTTATGGTAATCGATAAATGACACGATTATCATCAATACAAACCCTGCACCGGCTATTTTGGCCTGTCTCCACAGATAATATCCCGCATCATCCATCTTAAGCTGTGCGGTATATGAGCTCGCAGAATAGATCATTATCAGACCAAACACGGTCAGAAAGATAATGACAAACAAAAGGCTGTAATCGTAGAATCGTTTTTTCTTCTTCGGTACCAATTGATCAGAGTGCTCCTACATAATCCTTGAAAAGTCTTCCTCTTACCTCATAATTCGGGAACATATCCCAGGACGCGCAGGCCGGTGACAGGAGCACGCAGTCTCCCGTATCAGCATAGGATGCACATACCTTTACGGCCTCTTCCAGACTTTCTGCATACATCACTGCTGAAAACCCGTGTTCTCTGCAGCATCCGGCAATGGCATCCCGTGTCTCTCCTATAAGCACCAGATACTTCACCTTCCCTGAAAATGTCTCCACCCACTCGTCATATGACGACTTTTTATCGTAACCTCCCCCTATCAGGATGGTCGGTCCCGGCATCGCCTTTATAGCCTTGATCGCAGCATCCGGATTGGTTCCCTTGCTGTCATTGTAATACTTCACGCCTGCCCTCTCACGGACAAATTCAATACGGTGCTCCACCGCTGTAAACTCTCTGCAGGCCTCAGTGATCAGATGCATCGGAATATCCATGCAGCAGCCCATCGCGATCGCCGCCATGGCATTTTCATAATTGTGGGTACCGATGATATTGAGCTCATCAACATCCATGATATGCTCTTCTATGCCGCCGATACGTCTGAATATCCCTGTATGGGACCTGTAACTGTCACTGTATTCCCTGAGATAGAACCCCTCCTGAAGCTCCCTCTGTGATGAGAAATATACTGCCTTAGCCCTGCATTCCGGAGATCTTCCGAATTCACTAAGTACAGGGTCATCATAGTTGAGCACACAGAAATCTGCTTCTGTCTGATTCATGGTTATACTCTCTTTTATTGCGATATAATTCTCCATGGTATGATGCCTGTTGAGATGATCCGGAGTAATATTGAGTATCGCACTGACATGCGGATGGAAATCCGTAATAGTCTCGAGCTGGAAGCTGCTTGTCTCAAGCACCGTCACGGACCTTTCTGAAGTCCTTAAACAGGTCTCGGTATATGGTATTCCTATATTGCCTGCCACAAAGGTATCCTGGTATTTCTTGTTCATGATGGCACCGGTAAGTGCCGTGGTCGTAGTCTTTCCATTGGTACCTGTTATCGCCACAAGCGTACCACGTTCCTTCTGGAAGGCCAGCTGTATCTCGGACCAGATGGGTATGCCAGCCTGATCCAGTACCTTTACAAAAGGCACTCCCAGATCTATTCCGGGGCTTATAACGCAGATACTTACTGTGTTAAGATCTGAAGCCTTCAGATCTCCGGTTTTGATAAGAAGCTGCCTTGTATCGGCAAAGTTCTCCTTGAGTTTTTCCACATCAAGAGCAGTATTGCTGTCATAAAGCAATACTTCGCCTCCAAGATCCATGATCATCTTCGCTGCCGCTATACCGCTCTTGCCGGCACCGGCAACCATTATCCTATCAGACATACCGATCTCCATTCCTAAGACATCATATCCCCAGATATGCCAGCAGACACAGTATCATGGTGACTGCCGTAAATACGCATACGACTCTGGTCTCACTCCATCCGCACAGTTCAAAATGATGGTGTACAGGCGCCATCCTAAAGATCCTCTTTCCATGGGAAACCTTGAAATATCCTACCTGCATGATGACGGAAAGCACTTCTCCCAGATATACAAATCCTGCGATCACGATAAATATGGGCATCCTTGTCATAAGTGCGAAGGCCGCCACATACCCTCCCAGTGCCAGCGAACCGGTATCCCCCATGAACACCTTTGCCGGATACACATTCCAGAGAAGGTACCCCAGCATTGAACCCGCAACAGCACCGGATACAGGTGCAATATCTATGTCCAGCTTTATCGCTGCCACTGCAAAGAATGCCGCTACCGCACAGGTCACCGATGCACATAGCCCGTCAAGACCGTCCGTAAAGTTGACACCGTTATCCGTTCCGATAACAACGACGAATACAAACGGCAGGAATAGCCATCCCATGTCCCAGAGCCTGCCTGCAAACGGCAGCAGCACGGCTGATCCGATCTCCGGGTGTGTGTACAAATAAACGGCAAAAGCAGCTGTCGCCGCCAGCTGCATAGTGAACTTCTGCCATGCCTTCAGACCTTCATTATGTTTCTTTACTACCTTGATGTAATCATCCAGAAAGCCTATGATTCCGAAGACAAAAGTGAATATCATGACCGGGAGGATAAGCGGGTACCTGCTCACAAAGATAAGTCCCGTGATCTCGATGGCCAGGATAAACATGATGCCGCCCATGGTAGGTGTGCCGCTCTTCTTCTTATGTGCTTCAGGTCCTTCCTCCCTGATATACTGTCCGAACTTTAGCCGGTGAAGGAGCGGTATGCCTATGGGGCAGAGAACAGCCGTGATGGCAAACGCTGTGAATGCTGCAAAAATAGTATCCTTGATCATAGCTATATTATAATCCTCTATTGCATACTTGGCAATTCCGGTACGATCTCAGCGTTTTCAATACCGGCCGGAATGCCCGGCAGATTCTCGCTGCTCTGACCTTCCTCCACTGACTGTGGTTCCACAAACTCATCTCTGTCAAAGGCTCTTCTGGTCTGTGCCTCTGTCTCCTGCGGTTCCCCGTCCTGAGCCTCGCCGCCGGATACAGTCTCCTTTTCGGTATCAGCATTATGCACGGACTCAGTTTCAGCCTCTGTCTCTTTTTTCTCCGTCTGTCCTCCCTGATCAGGTTTGGTCTCAGCACCATCTCCGAAGACAACGTCCTCAAGCACTGCATACTCGCTGTCATCGCCCTCACGGTAGATATTAAGGTACGGAAGCACATCACGCATGATATTTCTGAAAATACCGCTGGCAAAGGAGGAATGCGCCTGGTCATCTGTATTGGGTTCATCCACGATCACATAGCAGACCACCTGTGGGTCCTCCACAGGCGCAAAGCCGATAAACGATACCAGATAATTATTGGTTCCTCTCGGATATTTCTCTGCCGTTCCGGTCTTGCCGCCAATATGATAGCCGGGGATCTCTGCGGCACCTCCGGTTCCTTCAGTTACCGTCCTGAATAGCGCTTTTCTGATAAAAGCGGCCGTATCGCTGCTTACAGTTTGCCTTACCAGCTTCGGCTCCATCGACTCAACTACCGAACCCTGCGGATCGACTATCTGCTTTACCACATGTGGCTCATAATATGATCCGCCGTTGATCACCGAGCAATACGCAGCGGCCATCTGGATCATGGTACAGTTATAGTTCTGACCGAATGAATTAGTCGCAAGATCAGAAGGCACCATGGTAGCTGCACTGTGGACAAGCTTTGAGGTATCAGCCTCTCCCGGAAGATCTATGCCGGTTTTCTGACCGAAGCCGAATATATCCATAAACTTGCAGAACTTGTCTCTGCCCAGACCTGCCACGATCTGCATCATGACATCATTGCAGGACTGCATGAGTCCCTCTTCCACTGAAAGCAGTCCGTGACCGGTGACCTTGTTGCACTTGATCTTCCAGCCGCCTACCTCCTGAAAGCCGTCACAGTTATATGTCTCATTGCCGGTGATGCTGCCTTCCTCAAGAGCTGCCGAGACTGTGAATATCTTGGATGTGGAGCCGGGCTCATAGGTATCAGATATGCAGAAATTCCTCCATATCGTATTCCATGCATCTCCCAGAGCCTTATCGTCCATTGCGTCAAGCTCCTCCTGAGTGAAGTATGCACTCACATCTCTGGGATCGTTAAGATCGTAAGGACGGCTGTCCGCCATAGCCATTATTTCCCCGTTGGCAGGATCCATAATGATACACGCAGCTGTCTTTGAGCCCATCTGCTCCTGAAACTGTGCAATGTATTTTTCTACTATCTGCTGTACGTTTACGTCAATTGTTGACACTATCGTATTGCCGTCCTGTGCCGGCTTGATTATTCTCTCAAGGTTGGAATCGTCATTGAGGTAGCCATACTCGCGTCCGTTAATACCGGTAAGCTGATCGTTATAGTACTGCTCCATTCCGCCGGAGCCCTCAAGTCCGTCATTCATCGCAAAGCCTACCACGCTGCCGGCAACGGAATTATTGGGATAAAATCTCTGATATGAGTCCTCAAACCAGACACCGTGGATCCTCCTCGTATCTCCCTTTTTCTTAAACTCCCGGTTGATCTCTTCCTTTCTGGTCTCAAATGCATTCATCTCATCAAAGCTGAGCTGTTTCGCATATCTGATATACTGACTGTCAGCCTTTTCTGCGATAAGGCTGCGCAGCTCTCCGGTATCATAGCCGTATACTTCGTTGAGCAGAGCAACAGTGGGTTCCAGATGGTCCTCCTGGTCGGCATTGATCTGTGACGGATCAATGATAAGATTGTAAACCTTGGTGGAAGTCGCAAGAAATGTACCGTTTCTGTCAGTGATATCCCCCCTTCTGGCCGGGATATCACGCGAATCGTACTTCTGCTGACTCAGGATCGTCTGGTTGTATTCGTCTGAATAATCACTCTGGATCTTCCAGATACGGATAAACAAGGCAATTAAAGCCAGCAATATCACCAGTGCGGTAACTGCCAGCTTCATACGCATGGACTCATCCAGAGTTTTTGATTTTTTATTCTGCGATGTCTTCATTCTGTCTCACATATTCTGTCGGTGTCCTGTCATAGGTTATTACCTGATCCTTATTGGCATATACCATGCCCAGTTCTTCGGTTGCTATTCTGTATACCTCATCAAGATTGATGCTTGCCTCGATGCGCGACTCCAATGCATCGTTATCTGCCCTGATCTCCTCAAGTATCTTCTCCTGCATCTCGATATTCTTGATGCTGGCAGATATCTGAGCCTGGACCTGAAGATAATTGACACACATAAACAGTGTCACGACAGATGCTGCCGTAAGCACGATAAGGTACGGCAGGTCCATGCGCAGTGCGGCTTTTCTGTTCTTCTGCTGCTGAGCGCCCCTCTCACGGGCTCTGGCGTCTCTCTCATAACGTTCAGGTCTGTATTTTTCTTTCGGAACTGCACTGCCGTATACGTACGGCTGATATGCATAATAATAATTATTCTGTGCCATAGCTTCACCCTATGCTCTTTCAAATACCCGCAGTTTTGCGCTCTCGCTCCTCCTGTTGACCTTAAGCTCCTCTTCACCCGGGAGGATCGGCTTGCGCGTTATTACTCTTCCTTTGCTTACTGCCCCGCACACACATACCGGAAAACCGGACGGACATGTACAGGGATTTTCGGCTTTCCTGAAAGCCTCTTTGACTATCCTGTCCTCCAGGCTGTGGAAGGTGATGATACTGAGTCTTCCGCCAGGATTAAGGAGCTCTGTCATTGTACCTATGGAATCCTTAAGCACCGTAAGTTCACCGTTGAGTTCAATACGGATCGCCTGAAAGGTCCTCTTTGCAGGATGCCCGCCCGTGAGCCTGAGCTTCATCGGGATCGCCTGCTTTACTATCTCTGCCAACTGAGTCGTTGTCTGTATCGGAGCCTTCTCTCTCTCCATACAGATATGCTTTGCAATGTTCTGGGCAAATCTGTCCTCACTGTAATCTCTGATTATCCTTGCCAGCTCCTGCTGAGAATAGGTATTGACGATATCAGCGGCGGTGAGAGGATTTCTGTCATCCATCCGCATATCAAGCGGTGCCTCCAGCTGATATGAAAAGCCTCTCTGTGCTGTGTCCAGCTGATAGCTTGATACCCCAAGGTCAATGTATATGCCGTCTGCCTTTTCAATGCCCAGTGAACCGAGAACTGATGCAATATTCACATAATTGTCCCTGACGACAGTGACTCTGTCCGAAAAGCATTTGAGTCTCTCAGTGGCTGCCTTTATCGCATCCCCGTCCTGATCGATGCCTATGAGCCTGCCGGTGGTCAGCTTCTCAGCCACACGGTACGCATGTCCTCCCCCGCCGAGGGTACAGTCGACATACACACCCGCAGGTCTTATATTCAACGAATCTACAGTCTCCTCAAGGAGTACCGGTTTATGACTGAATTCACTCATAGAGATGCTCCTGAACCATACAGCTTGGCGGCTGCCACATTGGGATCGATATCGTTAGTCCTCTCCCAGGCCTCCTTGCTCATGACCTCGATATGGTCGATACTGCCTACGATTACGGCTTCCGTCTGGATATTCGCATAATCACGCAGCGTTGCCGGTATAAGCACCCTGCCCATCTTGTCGCACTGCACATCAGCTACCGAACCCACGATAGTACGTCGCAGCAGCCTGGCTTCCTCAGTAAGCATCGGCATCTGGAGCAGCTTATCCTCGATTATTTCCCAGTTATCCATGTCGTAAATGTACAGACATCTGTCAAAGCCTTTTGTGATCACAAAGGTGTCTCCCAGCATTTCGCGGAACTTAGAAGGCACGATCATTCGTCCCTTTGCATCCACACTATGAGTTGAATCACCTCTGAAACGGGCCATAAATTTGCCACTTTCTCCCACATAATTACACTTTTCACCACTAATTACCACTATTCTACATTCTTCGCCCACTTTTTTCAAGTATTTAGGCAATAAAACAGTAATCTTTTCCCAAAAAATTTCTGCTAAACCGCAGGGGCCGGATCTGCGGAGTCATTTCAAAAAGTCCCGGTTTTTTTCGGAACCGTGTATCCATTTCCATGAGATTATTTATTTCTATCAGGGGTCTGCGGGTGCGCAGGGCAGGGCATGCGGCAAGGCAAGATTGTATAAGAATGGCTGTTCATAACCGACGCCTTGCGGGGCATATACATAATAGCTATGGATGCTTTCCTTTCCCGAATCTGCAGGTGCACAGGGCAGGGCATGCGGCAAGGCAAGATTGTATAAGAATGGTTGTTCATAACCTGAGCTTTGTGGTAAAATAAGCGCATGTATGAAATAGCGTTTCCCAATTTAGGGATATTTATCGAACATTTACCCAACAGTATCAGAATTGGCAACTTCAGTATCGCATTCTACGGAATGATCATCGGGCTCGGAATAATAATCGGCTTGCTGCTCACATGGAAGGAAGCACGCCGCACCGGGCAGAAGGAAGACGATTACACGGATTACCTCATCTGGGGTATCCTGGCCGGAGTGGTCGGCGCCCGTCTTTACTACGTGATCTTCCGCTGGGACTACTACTGCAGCCACATATCGGAGATATTCAATCTGCGCAGCGGAGGTCTGGCGATTTATGGCACGATCATCGGTGCCGTTATTGCCCTTATCATCTTCTGCTCAGTAAAAAAGAAAAAATTCTTCCTAATGATAGACACCCTCATCCCCCAGCTGGCACTGGCTCAGGGACTCGGGCGTTGGGGCAACTTCTTCAATATGGAGGCCTTCGGAAGATCCTATGACGGGCTCTTATCCATGCAGATACGGCTCGACTGCGTAAGCCCCATCATGTTAAACCAGGAGGTACTCGATCATGCAGTCATGATCAACGGCGTCGAATATATCCAGGTAGTCCCGACTTTCCTTATCGAAAGTCTCTGGTGCTTCCTCATATTTGCCGTGCTTATCATCTACAAAAAGCATAAGCACTTCAACGGAGAGCTCCTGTGCATCTACGGCGCTCTCTATGGTCTGGAAAGGATGATACTGGAGGGACTGCGCACTGATTCGCTTATGCTGGGCAATACAGGAATCAGGGTAAGTCAGGCTCTCTCCGGACTTATCGTGATTGCAGCCGTAGCCGGCTTCTTCGTACTCAGGAATCTGGCAAAGACCACCCCTGATCTGCAGCCTCCGCTTGCCGTTGATGACGGTAACGCTCCCGCTGCGGATACTTCATCGGAAGAAGGATCTGCGGACAGGAACGATGCAGACACAGATACAGACGGCGGAAAGACTGCTGCGGATACTGCCGGTGCAGATGCAGACAGCACAAAGGCCGGCAACGAGACGGCAGATACAGGTACTGACAGCGTAAAGGCCGAAAACGAAGCGGCAGGTACAGATGCTGACCGCGGAAAGACCGGCAGCGAGACGGCAGATACAGGTACTGACAGCGTAAAGGCCGGTTCGGGTACCGCTGCCGGCGATGTAGAGCCCGCAGCTTCAGGACAGACAGAAAAAGCTTCAGAGAATAAAGACAGCGAGGAAACAAAATGAAATTAGGAATCGTAGGACTCCCCAATGTAGGCAAGTCGACCCTGTTCAATTCACTTACAAAGGCAGGTGCCGCAAGCGCCAATTATCCCTTCTGTACCATTGATCCCAATATCGGTATCGTGGCGGTACCCGACGAACGCCTGAAGGCACTAGGAGATCTCCATCATTCAAGGAAGGTCACTCCCGCCACCATCGAATTCGTAGACATCGCAGGTCTTGTAAAGGGTGCAAGCAAGGGTGAAGGTCTTGGCAACCAGTTTCTTGGCAATATCAGAGAATGTGATGCTATCGTACACGTTGTAAGATGCTTTGAAGACGGCAATGTGATCCATGTGGACGGCAGTGTTGACCCTATGCGCGATATCGAAACCATCAACCTTGAGCTGATCTTCTCTGACCTTGAAGTGCTTGAACGCCGTATCGCCAAAACAACAAAATCTGCAATGAATGACAAGGGTGCCCGCAGGGAGCTTGAGGTCCTGGGCGAACTCAAAGCCGTACTTGAAGGCGGAGATCTCGCCATCAGATATCATAATGATGATGAAGACATCATGGCATTTGTCAATTCGCTCTGTCTGCTCACTGCAAAGCCGGTGATCTATGCTGCCAATGTATCCGAGGACGATCTTGCCGATGATGCGGCCGGCAATCCTCATGTGCAGGCAGTACGCAGATATGCCGGAGAGAATGATTCCAAGGTATTCGTGATCTGCGCTTCTATCGAGGCTGAAATATCCGAATTATCCGAGGACGAAAAGGCCGAGTACCTTGAGGCTCTCGGTATCGAAAAATCCGGTCTTGATAAGCTTATCTCAGCAAGCTACGACCTCCTCGGTCTCCTCTCCTTCCTTACCACAGGCGAGGACGAGACGAGGGCCTGGACCATCACCAGGGGTACCAAGGCTCCTCAGGCAGCAGGAAAGATCCACACGGACTTTGAAAGAGGCTTCATCCGGGCAGAGGTGATCAATTTCAAGGATCTTATGGAATGCGGTTCTGCCAATGCCGCCAAAGAAAAGGGACTCATGCGTCTTGAAGGAAAGGAATATGTAGTAAAAGACGGGGACGTAATACTCTTCAGATTCAACGTATGAAGCATTAACCGAACGGTATGTACGGTACTGTAAGAGGAGGCGGTCAGTCACCGCCTCCTGTTTTATTGTACGTCCGGATGCGTACATGTAATGACTACGCCAATGGGAAGGCTATAACCGAATGTATGTGTGTTTTCGGACCCACCACAGAGAACGGACCTGTATTCCTTCATGGAAATACAGGTCCGTTTTTTGGATAACCGATATATTTAATTGAATTCGTCTTCTGCTCCGCCCTGTGCGATCATGTCATTGTATTCCTGCTCGTCAAGAACCTCATCAAAACGTTCTGAAACTATTTCGTATTCCTGATCAGATTCGATATTCTCAATTACAGGCACTCCGCTCTCGTCTTCGCTGTACCTGTAAAGGAAAACCTCTGTGTCATCATCGCCGCCTTCCGGCATCACTGCGATGTATTCCCGGTTATCATTCCCGGCTTCAAAAATCGTCAATACAACACACTCTATAGCCGTTCCGTCATCAAGTTCAATTGTTACTGTTGCATCGTTTTCCATAAAGACTCCTTTCATTTTTTTCATATACTTCTCTTCGATGATAGCACTACTCTTTCAAGTATGCAATTTATATTTTTCCGCACATATTAACCATTTTTCAGACCCCGGTCACCCAGAGCCTTCACCACGTCCGGCATTAATAATGTCTTTTTGAAGGAACAGCGCCTGCGATATATTCCGACGGCTGTGCCGCCCTCTCCCTTATCTTCCTGCAGTACGCAATATGCAGCCGCTTTCTGGCTCTGGTCATAGCCACATAAAAGGCCCTGCGTTCCTCCTCCAGCTCCTCGGCGGTCCTTGCCTTATAGCTGGGAGTGATGCCCTGATTTGCATCCACGATCCACACCTCATCAAACTCAAGTCCCTTGGACCTGTGAAAGGTCATAGCCGTCACACCCTTAAGTCCAAGCTCATCAAACACCTGCTCAAGCTGCCACTTCTGATGATTGTTCCGATACAGCACCGCAATGCTTCCCGCATCGGTACCTCCGTCAATTTCCTCACTGATCCTCTGAGCGATATACAGATACTCATCCCTCACATTTTCAAAACCAATCACATCTATCTTCGCTTCCGGTCCGTTATGAGATCTCAGATTCTTCTTAAAACGATGCTTATTGTGCCTTATGACCCCGCAAGCCGCCTTCACTATCTGTACGGACGACCTGTAGTTGATATCCAGCACGATCTTCTTTGTACCCGGATACTTCTTCGGGAAATCCAGCATATGCTTCGGATCCGCACCCCGGAAATAATAGATAGACTGATCATCATCTCCCACCACGGTTATATTAGGTGTACTCTTTATGCCGTACCACTTTTTCGGCGGAGCGATCATGCGCACTATCTCAAACTGTACATCATCAATGTCCTGAAACTCATCAATAAGTATCCATTCATACCTTCTTCTCACCGCCTCGCAGATATCACGCCGTGTCCTTAAGAGCTCCGCTGTCAGATTGAGCATTTCATCAAAACGTATACTGCTTTCATCCTCGTCATCAAAAATATAGTTTCTCGCAAGGCTGCCGTATGCTCTCAGCAGGACCCTGTAAAACACAGAATGAAAGGTTCCGAAGGTCACCCTGTCACCTCCGCAGATATGCTTGCTCATGAAACGCTCTCTCATCTCCCTTGCCGCAGCTCTTGAAAAGGTCATCACCAGTATGGATTGCGGGTTCGCATGCCGATGCTGTATCAGATACGCCACTCTCTCAGTGATGGTATAGGTCTTTCCGCTGCCAGGTCCCGCGATTATCATGAGCGGTCCGCAGCCGTAAGTTATCGCCGCCTCCTGATTTCTGTTACTCTTCACTCACCCACCTCGCATAAATGCAATTATATGTCCGTCTTCCCGGCTGACCGCCTTTTTTACAGTTCGTGATGATGTTTTCACCCGGCCTTGCTTATCTGTTTTCAGTCAACACTCTTTAATATGCAAATTCAGCAGAGCACTGTGGCATCTGCTGAATCTGTATTATCCGATCCGGAATATGTCTCTCCGGCTATTACCCTGTGTATCTTCCTAGCTGAGCTTTGCGATCCCTGCATTGATCCTTGCAAGAGACTCTTCCCTGCCGAGCACATCCATGATCTCTGTCGCACCTGCCGGTGTCATCTGCTTGCCGGAGAGAGCTGTCCTTAATGGCCACATTACAAAGCCGGTCTTATACTCATGCTCTGCGGCAAAAGCCCTGAGAGCCTCAAAGAGGGAATCATTGTCCCAGTTCTCCTGCTGTTCCAGGATGGGGAGCACATCCTTAAGCAGCTGAAGTGATGACGCGGCATCTGTCTTCATCTTCTTATGAGTGTACATCTCAGCATCATACTCAGGGACTGCATTGAAGAAATCGATATGTCCCTGAATATCAGGAAGCTTCTCTATGCGGGTCTTGACCATTGCTGCCATCTTTCTCAGCTTCTCATCGGCAAGAAGCTCAGGGGCATGAATCACCTCCTCAATGTACGGCCTTGCCATCGTGAAGAACCTCTCATCATCCATTGCCTTGATGTATTCGCCATTCATCCAGCCCAGCTTTACCATATCGAATACTGCCGGAGATTTGGATATATGCCTGTAATCAAATATCTTCGTCAGCTCCTCCAGCGAAAAGATCTCTCTGTCATCCTCAGGAGACCATCCGAGCAGTGCCACGAAATTCACTACAGCCTCCGGAAGGTAGCCCTGATCCACAAGATCCTCAAACGATGAATGTCCGCTCCTCTTGGAAAGCTTCTTATGTGTCTCATCCGTGATAGTCGGACAATGGATATATGCCGGAACCTCCCAGCCAAAGGCAGCATAAAGCCTGTTGTACTTCGGTGAGCTTGAAAGATACTCACATCCGCGTACCACATGGGTGATGCCCATGAGATGGTCATCGACCACATTGGCAAAGTTATATGTCGGGAACCCGTCAGATTTGATCAGCACCATATCATCCAGTTCTGAATTGCTGACCGATATATCTCCGTAAAGCTCATCATGGAAGGTGGTCACTCCTTCTGTCGGATTGTTCTGTCTGATGACATACGGCATCCCTGCATCAAGATTGGCCTTTACCTCCTCCGGTGAAAGCGAAAGACAGTGCTTGTCATATGTCATGATCTCTTCACCGTTGACCGTCCGCTTAAGCGAGTTAAGTCTCTCCTCGGTACAGAAGCAGTAATATGCCTCACCCTTTTCAACAAGCATTCTGGCATACTCAAGGTATATCCCTGATGCCTGACGTTCTGACTGTACATATGGACCCACCGGTCCTCCGATATCCGGACCCTCATCCCACTTAAGGCCTGTAAGCCTCAAGGTATTGTAGATTATCTCCTCTGCGCCCTCATAGTACCTCTCCTGGTCTGTATCCTCCATGCGGAGCAGGAAATCACCGCCTTCATGCCTGGTGATAAGATATGCATACAATGCTGTACGCAGATTGCCTACGTGCATCCTTCCGGTCGGTGACGGTGCGTACCTAGTTCTGATTCTGTCCATAATATTTTTCTGCCTCTTTTCTTCTCTCTATGCTTTTCTTTGTAAACTTGAGGAATACCCAGATGAATATCGGGATTATTCCGTCACACAGGATAAGTGCCAATATCGTTTCTTTCCTTGCTCCCGCTATCGCAGCGATCAGCGTCGCAACTATCATGCCGATAAGGACGATGACAACTATTATACATACGACCCGTACCCACAGGGGTCTCTCTTCAGTCTTGCCCTTTACTGTCGATGCTGCTTCAGGTTCTGCAGGTGTATCCGATACTGACCCCTCAGCAGCTGTCACCCCCGTCGTATCCGCTGCTGATGCCGAGTCCTTCTGCTCCTGCACCTGTATTTCCTGTGACGCAGACGTCCAGGATACTGCTTCTCCTGCCTCAGGAGCTTGTGGTGCTGTCGCCTCAGCTGCCGGCGCTGCCGTCTGCTCCCCCACCTGTGATACCTGTACTGCCGTTTCTGTCTTCATCACTGCGTCATCCTTCTTTAATTCTTCACTGCTCATCTGCTTCATCCTCTGTCAGGAGTTCTTCCCATTCCTCAAGGAGCTTTTCCATCTTTACTTCACTTTCATCCAGATCCTTCTGAAGTCTGCCGAGCTTAGCCGGGTCTGTCTGATTCTCCGGATCGTCAAACTCTGCCTCGATATCCTGTATCCTGTCCTCCAGCCTGTGTATCTCTGCTTCCAGATTTTCTATCCTTGCCATACGTCTCTTCCTTATTGCGGCCTTTGCTTTGGCTGCCTTCCAGTCCTGTGCGCTGCTGCCGCCCGATGTGTGTGATTTTGACCTGTCAAAGAG
>DCHJ01000085.1:0-15657 GCA_002314805.1 Lachnospiraceae bacterium UBA1755
CTGAATCAGAAAGTATCTGATCTAAATTGGTATTGCTGAATCAGAAAGTATCTGATTTAAGCTGGTGCTGCTGAACCGGATGCTTTCCGGTTTATGTCTGTATCACTGAATCAGAATGGTTCTGACCGGAGATGATATTACTGAACCTTAGCCTCTGTTACGAATTCGAACTTGCCGGTTGAATTGTTAGCCTTCTTGATGAAAGCTGAATTCCTGTTGGCATCGCCGATCTCATTGAGTGAGATAGCTCCGGTCACACCGGTGTAGGTCGTGCCTGGGATAGCCTTGAGGACAGCTGCAGGATCTGTTGATTTTGCATTCTTGATAGCTTCAAGTGCGAAGTAGTATGCATCGTAACCCATTGCTGATACAGCAGCGATCTCATCGTTGCCGCCGTTGTTAGCCTTAGCCGTTGAATCCTCGTTGATCCATGCCTTGATGCCTTTATCAAACTTATCGTTGGCACCCTCGTTGTAGAAGGTAGTTACAGCGATGTCAACACCTGTGCCCTTAGCTGCCTCAAGGATAACATTGGAATCCCATGTATCGCCTGCAAGGATCGGCATGCCGAGGCTCTGAGCATCAGCCTTTGCGATGATCTGAGCAGCTGCCTCTGTTGAAACAGGTGAGAAGAATACGTCACAGCCCTGATTCTGAGCATTTGTGATATATGTTGAGAAATCTGATGTTCCATCAGGGAATACTTCTGATACACAGTTTGCATCACCGAAAGCTTCGATGAAATAATTCACAAGACCGCCTGAGTAGTCATCACCCTGCTTTGCAAGGCAGTAAGCCTTTGTTGCTCCGAGCTCATTCTTGGCATAGTTGGCAAGAACTGTACCCTGGAACGGATCAAGGAAGCATATACGGAAGTAAACGTCACAGTCTGATGTAACCTGGGGGTTAGTACATGTGACACCGATCGCCGGAACACCCGCTGACTTGAAGGTATCGCCTGCTGCAATCGAAACGCCGGAACCGTAAGAACCGAGGACAACAGAAACTCCTGCAGAAACCAGAGTCTGTGCAGCTGACGGAGCCTTATCATTGGAAGAAGCATTATCAGCATAAACGAGTTCTACATTGTACTCTTTGCCATCGATTGTAACCTTCGGAGTCTCCTTGTTGGCATACTGCATACCAAGGACTTCCTGCTTGCCGCCGGCACCATTATCACCTGACTGAGGCTCAAATACGCCGATCTTGATCGTGTTGCCCGAAGCAGCCTTTCCGCCGCCACATGCAACGAGTGAAATTGCCATTACTGCAACTAATGCGAGTGCAAGTAACTTTTTCATAATCTCCTCCTAACCGCGCGCCCATACGAGAGGCTACGCTAAATCGCATTATATAGGAAAAATTTTACTACAACTAAGGCACATGCGCAATAAAAAAGGAAATTGTGACAAAGTCTGTGATGAAGGTTCACAGAGTGAATCTCAGCCGAAAAAAGGTGATTTGCGGGTATGAAAGATGCAGATTTTGCAGAACCTCAAGGAATTCATACCGTGCGAGTGAGCCTGCCGGACGGGTGGCGTAGAATTATGCAGAGATTCACGGCATTTCATGTCAAGAAAGTGAGCCTGCCGGACGGGTGGCGTAGAATTATGCAGAGATTCACGGTATTTCATGTCAAGAAAGTGAGCCTGCCGGACGGGCGGTGCAGAATTATGCAAAATTTCACGAAATTGTAATACACACACATATCGGACTGCACTATAATACTCCGGTAGAAATACTGCCTGCGGGCCCGGTGTACAGCCGGAATCGCAGAAAAACGATATGAAGGAGTCAACATGAAAAGAATAATAGTATTGGCAGCGGCAGCAGTACTTGTATCGATTATGATCTGCGGGTGCGCAAAGACAGCTGTACCGGCACCGGAACAGGAGACAGTGGAGGAAGAAGAAACCGCTGCAGGGAAGAAGATAGTGATCAATGATGAAAAGCCGTCCGAGACAGTAGAAAGAGTACCGGAAGAAATGCCACCAAAGGAAGAGACAAAAGGTGTACCTGCGACAGAGACGTATGCAGCTTCGGGAGCGCCTGCGGCTGCAAAGTCACCGGCAACGCTGGAAGCACCTGCGGCACCCGACGGAGCATCCTCGGCACAGGCTCCGGCCGGAGATGCATTAGCTGCTACGGATGCGCCATCTGTACCCGCTGAGACAAAAGCAGAGGGAGATATTGTAAGTAAAGATTTTTCCGAGTATGCCGGAAAATATACAAGGACTGAGGACGGTTCAACACTTGAACTGAGCAAAGACGGGAAAGTTAAGATCAGCATCATCCGACTGACAGAGATGGATGGAAAAGCTGAAGGAATCTACAAAAACATCATTATGATCACAGTAAAGGATGCCAATGATACAGACATGAAGCTTGAGTTTCTGACGGATACGAATGAACTGGTCGTTACGGATTCCAAATGGTCACTGCTGCCTAATGGGGAGACCTTCAGATTTGACAGGAAGGACTGACTGGTTTTTTGAATGTGACATACACTGACATCGGTCGGTCACGACGCGGTCTGTCCAAAGGCAGTGCTTGCAGTGCTGATCAGAGGGTAATTCAATTGCCGAGATGAATGTCAACTTCCAGAAAAATTGCCACTAAAAGATTTTTCCACTAAAGAAATCATTGGAAGTTAACAGTTCTTGACAAAACGACATTTAGACACTACAATCTAAATTACCCGACAGGTAATTTAGATGAAAAGGAGAGGCTTTGGAAGTAGTTTATACCGATGCCAAAACTGAAGAACAATGTACCAGCTTAAAAGCGGCGAATAAGCTATTTGGCGGAAATAATGCACTGGCAAACAGTCTGTTAGCAAGGATAAATGCTTTGAAGCAAGCAGATACTATTAAAGATATTATAGTTCAACCAACCTTTCACTTTCATAAACTTGAAAACAAAGGTGGAAGGGGCTTGGAAGGATATTTCGCTATTGATGTGAAATCAAGGCGAGACCAGTGGCGTATAATATTAGAACCACTTGATGAGAATAAGAAACCATATGTTCCATGTAATATCGATGAGATATCGCAGAATGTGAGGATTGTTGAAATAATGGAGGTGAGCAAGCATTATGAGTAATTATATTGAATATAATGATACAGTTGCATTTCACCCAGGATATTATATTAAAGAGATTGTGGAAGAAAGCGGATTAACTCAGGAAGATTTTGCTAAGAGACTTGATACAACACCTAAGAATTTAAGCTTATTAATTCGGGGTGAACAGAGCTTATCAATCGACATTGCAATGAAGTTATCTAGAATGATTGGAACCAGTGTGAACTATTGGCTGAATCTTCAAAATGCTTATGATGCATTGATAGCTGAGTTTAAATCGCAGGAAGAATTGGTAGAGGAAAGAAAAATATTTGAGATATTTGATTATAAGTATTTCAGAGAGAATTATGGTCTTCCTGATTTATCTGGAAAGAAAGATGAGCAGATAAAGGCTCTCAGAGAGTTTTTGAATGTAGCGACATTAACTGTATTTACCAAAAGAGATATGGCGGTAAACTTTAGAAGTTCAACAGGGGCTTTGGAAGAGGTTAGTACAGTTAAGGCTAATACAATGGTTCAGATTGCCACAAATAAAGCGCTGGCTGTCGAGGCTTCAAAATTCAATAAGAAGAAATTCGAAGATGCAGTGCGGTATGCGTTGACATTAACTAAGGATCACGGTGAATTCTATCCTTTGATTAGAAAAGCATTTGAAGATGCGGGTGTTATTTTTGTGGTTCTACCAAATATTGCTGGCTCAAAGATTAATGGAGCTACTAAGAAAATCGGCGATAATATTATGCTGATGGTTAATGACAGAAGATTTTATTCTGATTCATTCTGGTTTACACTGTTCCATGAGATTGGTCATATTATCAATGGTGATTATGGGATTTCATTTGAAAAAGAAACAGGGGAGCAAGAACTAGCCGCAGATTTATTTGCAGAGGACAGCTTGATTCCAAGAGATAGGTACAATGAGTTTGTGGCAAATAAAAGATTTGCTATAAATGATATTGTGCGTTTTGCAGATGCTATTAATAGAGACCCTGGTATTGTACTAGGGAGGTTGCAGAATGATGGTTTGGTTGGATTTGATGATTGGACTATGAAATCAATAAAACATAAGTACAAGGTTAAGACGGCGTATTAGTAAGCGATATGACAGAAATATAAGGGGACCGGTTTCGGCTGGTCCTTTTCATATAAGACTAAAATGAATTAAAGGAAACAGAACGAAAGAGATGGGATTTACTTTTCCAAACCGGAACTTATATTTCCAACTCAGCGCAGATCCCTGAGAGCCCCTGAGAGGGAGCAATGAGAGACTGAGACTGAGCAAGACTGAGAAATAAGCGAAAACATAAATGTCAATATGTATTTATTGCAATACGATAATTACATATTGACATTTATGTTACGCGAGTTTACAATGTGCGTTACAGAGATGGAGCCACTTAAGACCCACTTTGAAGTTACCCATGGAGTCTCTTGGAGTTAACTCGGAGTTTCAAAGAATAAGAGTAAAGCACGGGTACACTTCGTAAATGTAAAGGAGGATGCATGATGGGATTGTCTGACAATGCACCGTCACAGACAGAAGGACAGGCAGCAGTGCAGAAAGAGGTACCGGCGGGAACGCCGAATGCGAAACCGGCAGCGATCAATACCGCCATACGGGAAACGGCACAGAAGGGAGTACATGCTGTAATTCAGGGTATATCCCAGACAGGGACACAGGCAGAATCCTGTGAGGGAGAGCTGTCGGTGCCCCCGTCAGCATATCAGGACTCAGCATGTGCATTAATACAGAATACATCACAGACAGGGATGCAGCCTGAAGTCCATGGAGGAACGATGACGATGGCACAGGCGGCATATCAGGCACAGACCGGGATGCAGGCATGTAATGCGCAAGCTGAAGCAGAGGCGGATGAGAGAAGACGGGAATGGGCGAAGCGTTTCAGACTTTTCGGCATACCGACGGTGGTTTATGCGGCAGTCACGGCATTTCTGCTTTATCATAATTTCTCCGGGATCGCCATGACAGCAGAAGCAATACTGACTGTAGTATTTGCGGTATTCATGATCAGGAGAAGCGGTCGGAGTATGTGCAGCAAAGGCTGGTGGATATTGGCAGGGATCCTTCTGCTGGGACTTTCTGATTTTCTGACAGATTGCGCGCCGGTTCAATTTTTTAACGGTATTGGAATTTTTCTACTTTTGCTTCTGCTTTTTGTAATAAGCTTCAGAGAGCCTGAGGGAGAAAACTTTCATGAGATGCTGTTTGAACTCATTGCAGCACCATTCCGTGGAATTGGATGCCTGGGCAGCGTGGTGAAAGATACGTCAGCGTTTTTTCGGACGAAATCGAAAGGAAAGAAAACCAGGACTGTACCTGTGGTGATAGGGTTTGCAGCGGCAATTCCAATTGTACTGCTGGTCATTGCTTTGCTGTGCTCGGCAGACGCGGTTTTTAAAAGCGTACTCGGACAGGTTTTCAGAGACTTTGTGACATCGTTTATCCTAAGTGGAATCGGTATCCTGATTTCAGCAGTCTTCTGGTATGCCGCAGTGTACGGTATCGTACTTGGGGTTCAGAAACCGATACAGAGGCGACAGTCGGGAAACGGGGTCGCAGATGCAATTACCGGAATTATTATCTGCCTTCCGGTCACTTTGGTTTACCTTGTTTTTTCAGTGATTCAGATTCTGTTTCTGTTCTTACGAAACATGAATCTTCCGGATGGATATACATATGCGCAATACGTGCACGAAGGTTATATACAGCTGATGGTGGTGTGCCTTCTCAATCTTGTTCTCGTTCTCATCATGAATGAGATTTTCAGGAAAAGCCGTATTCTGGATGTACTTATGACTGTAATATCGGGCTGCACATATATAATGACAGCTTCAAGTATGCTCAGGATGATTATGTATATCCGTACATATGGACTGACTTTTCTGCGATGTGTGGTGCTTTGGGTACTGACACTGATTGCGGTTCTTTTTGCAGGAGTACTGATCTGGATATGGAACAGGCGGTTCCGGCTGTTTCGTTATATCATGACAGCCTTGATCGCCGGCTGGCTTCTGTTTGGATTTGCAAAGCCCGACCGGGTGGTGGCACATTATAACCTTTATGTGCATGAACAAAAGGCAGATTATGATTATCTCAGTCGGCTTTCTGCAGATGCGGCACCGGTGATTTTCGAATATGTCCGCAGCAATGGCTGTGACGGAGAAGAATACTGGCTGAGCGGATACAGGATAGGGAATGACCATGAAATCAGATGGAGACATATCAACCTTCCTGAAATACTGATGAAGAGGTATGAAAGCGGTGAACGATGACGCAGATAATACATATAATACCAATAATACCGGAAATACTTCATACAGGCACAGCCATACATCAGGCAGTCTGTCGCAGCATGAACTCCGGGATGGATATAACAGAGTGCGCACGAAGTACGAGAGACTGTATGCCGGTGGATGAGCTCCGGACTGATAATGATGTGAACGGGAAAAAGACCGGGTATAGGAAATGGTATAAGGAACGCAGGGTATATCTGGGAGTGCTAGCCGCATACTCACTGCTGATGCTTTATCTGCTGTTTGTGAGAAACAGGGGAAGCCTGCCGGCGGATCCCGTACAGTGGCGTCTGGAACACAGCAATTTCATTCCGTTTGCAAGTACTGCAGGATTTGCAGGCTACATCCTTGACGGAAATGATCCGGATGCGATCAGGAGGGGGATCGTCAATCTTGCAGGAAACACGATATTATTCATACCCTTCGGATTTCTGATCCCACTGTGCTTCAGGCGGTTCCGGTCTTTCCTGTGCGTGATGCTGCTGATGGCAGCGACAGTGATACTCGTGGAGCTGATGCAGCTGATGACATTAAGGGGCAGCTGCGATGTGGATGATCTGCTGCTCAATCTTGTCGGGACGGCTATCGGATATGCGCTATTTGCGAGATACGGCTTTCTCACAGCATCTGACTTCCAGCCGGACGATGCCAAGAAAAATCCTTGAGAGCAGTCTCTGAAATCCTGAAATCCTGAGATATCTGTCAAAGTATATCAGCTCGCTTTCCGCGAGGTATTTCATTGCCTTGCTGCCGGGTCTGCCCGGTTTATGCTTATGAATATATTCCTGATCAGTGAGGAGCATGGTTGTATAACCATGGCTCTTCATTTTTTGTCCGAGAATATTTTCTTCGCAGTATAAAAAAACATCATCATCATATCCGCCGACTTCATTGAATCGTGCGACATCTACTGCAAGAAATGAACCCAGCACGGCATCAACGCGGACTGCAGCAGACTGCGTACCGGTGAACACACGGGATACTGTACTTTCGGACTGTTTATACATTGCGGCATCAGACCTGTATACATAATTCTTAAATATCCTCCGGCAGAGAGGACCCTTGCTCAGAAGCTCCTGTCCCCAGGTCTTTAGATACCAGCCGGATACCGGAGCCTCATAACTGCTTTCCGGAGTCCTGCATATCGGCGCTGCTGCAGCAACGATATGACCGGATGAGACATTTACTCCGATATTGTCTGCGCCGGACATGCCTTCACAGGTCATGCCTGTACAGATATTGTCTGCGCCAGTCCTGCCTTCATCGGTCTTGTCTATACCTGTCTTGTCTGCACATGCAGTCAGCTTATCTCCATCGGCGGCACCGGATCCGAGTATATCAAACAGCGACCTGACACAGTCTTCACTGAATTCAGTATCGGGATTTGCGATTATAGCATGAGAAATGCCATTATGATAAGCCCAGCGCATGCCGATATTGTTGCCGTAACCGTAGCCTCCGTTTCTTGGGGCTTTGATAAGAATGACAGGGCAGCGACCGGCCGCCGATAAGTCAATACGGGGACTCATATTAGAATGCGGATCAAGAATTATATCAGCAATTTCTTCTACTGAGCGCACATCATCTGACTTATTATCAACGATAACCACGGCATCAAGGATATGATAGTTCCTGATGCGTGATATGAGCTTAATCAGATCGTCCTGATTATTGTGATTTACTATTATTGCCGCGGTTTTCATAGATTTATGTTGATCGAGTCATTGCAGCAGTATTTCATGCTGCAGCAGTATTGCGTCATTTCAGGTATTGCTCTGTTCCTCCGTTTTTCCTGCCTTCTCATCATGGAGTCTGGCTCCGTATTGTCTGCTTATGGCATCTCTTGCCCACGGTGCAATACCGGTGAGCACATTCATGGCGTGATAGGCCTGCATCGCCATTTCTCTCCCGCTTTCCTGCGGAGTATCCTTCCATGGTGTAAGCGCAAGGTATTTATGATACTGCTCTGCGTATGGATTATGATTTCCCTTATACCAGGGACGTTCATCACCGGAAAAATGTATTACCACAGGGCTGGCTTTTGCTGCTTCATACGCACCCGCAGTTACACTTTCATAAGCGGGGGAGAGAGAAACCAGCGAGTCGCGGCTGCGGTAGTAATAGTTGGTGAAGAAATTGAACTTGGGATCTACGGACATTATGCGTCCTCTGAGCAGACCGTTGATCGCATCCTGGTCTGCAAACACGGATTCCCTGCTGATGGTGTCATAATATTTTCTCAGGGCGTAATCAATATTGCCGTTATGCCATTTATCCATATCGATGAGGAGGACACCGGAATTGAAATACGGATCCTGAGGAGAGAGCCCGAGCATATCCCGTGTCTCCTGATAGATGGTGGGCTCCATGACACCTGCGGCGATGATGTCACCGTCGAAGGGAAGCATGTTGTAAAGCTCCCGCAGGGAACCGGAGATGATGGTGTCACCGTCGAGGTAGATGACCTTACGCATGAATTCAGGAAGGAGTTCGCCAAGGAAGAAACGGCCCAGTATACTCACATCAAATTTTGTGAGGAACTGATGCTCCGGACCTATTTTCATCTTGCGGGCGAGATCTTCAAGCCTGAGAGTTATGAGACGGCGGATATGACTGTCATCTCCGTAGCTTTCGGTCATGGCACGCAGCTTTCCCTGCGATTCGGGAGTCAGACCTGTTGAGATCACATAAACATGGAGGTCGGCTTCCTCACGGTTATTTTCGAGAAGAGAGCAGATACTCGCTGCCAGATGGGGTGCATATTTCTCATTGCTTACATATACTACGTTCATGACGGCCTCCTTTTCATACTGCGTGTTTTTGCTGTTGGTATCGTGTGCCGGGACGGCATCGATCCGTATGATATCTCATGAATTTTGCTGCCATGCGGATCTGCTATATGCAATGTACGGAAACGGTTTTGCTCCGGATAATAACCGTCCGGGGACAGCTCTCAGCTTCCGACAAGCAGCTTTGCCATTGTAGAAGTGCCGTCGGGCAGCTCTCATTTCCCGGCAGGCTGCTTCGCAAGCGGCGAGAGTGCCGGTGAGCATCCTGCGGTTTATAAAGCGAAAAGTGCAGAATACACGATGATATCCTGTATACCCGAACCCGGCTGTCATACCGGAGCAGAACCGTCCCCGGGTTGGACCTTATTTTCCGGCAAGCTGCTTAACCAGCGTAATCGTGCCGTTTAGCATCTCACGGTTGATGATGTATGAAAGCCCTGCATATACGATGATTCCGGTGATGATCTGTACCAGTATCAGCACGATGCCGGTAAGCCCGGTCAGCGGTATGAGCATTGCGGCTGCAGCCATGACAGCACTGCAGATGAAGCTGGGCAGCATGTCGATCATCTGACGGCCGAAGCCGTACTTAAGAAGCCGGCCGCTCGGAGCCGCATTGAGAACTGCACATACGACCTCGTTAATTGTCTTTAATACCAGTATGGCAATGATGCCGTACCTGAGAGAGATCAAAAGAAAGATGATGCCGCTCACCTTTTTCAGAAGCTCGATCTTCAGAAAAAGGTCACTCCTTCCCTGCGCATTGGCGGCCTGCAGGTTGGCTGTATGGATCGGCCAGAGCATGTAGCTGATGCACAGTATCTGCATATACGGTACGCAGAACAGCCATTTTTCCGTAAGCACGAGGGCCACCAGCGGCCTTGAGACCGCAAAGAGCCCGGCAAGCATCGGCAGCAGGAAAAAGGCGGAATATCTTATGGTACTCTGAAGCATATCCCGGAGCCTGTCCTTTTCATCCTGTGCCTTTGAATAGGCCGGGAGCATGACAGACTGCACCGCAGTGCCCAGATTGGCGGCGATCAGCTTGGGAAACTGTTCAGCCCTGTTATAGCCGCCCAGCTCCGCCGCGGAGAACTTCTTTCCGATCACCAGCCCGTAGATGTTGACCCAGATGGTATCCAGAAGCCCCGCAGCCAGGATCTTCCAGCCGAAGCTCAGGAATTCCCTTACCCTTGTCCACAGCAGAACGAATTTCGGCTTCCATGAAACCAGGAAAAACATCACGACCACAAGCAGAAACCAGAATATTATCTGCTGCCAGCTCATCGCCCACACACCGAAGCCCTTAAGCGCCATGATGACCGCCACGGTCCCGCTTATGATGACACTGATGAGAGATCCGATGAAAAGCTTCCTGAACTGCATGTTCCTTGATACGTAGCTTGTCTGCACGGATGCCAGCGCTCCGGGGAAAAGAATTATCCCGGTCACACGCAAAAGCCCGGTGAGTATCTCCATATCATAAAACCTTGCGACTGCGGGTGCGCACAGGAAGAGGATGGCATACATTAGGCATGCAAACCCGCAGCTCACCCAGAGCACACTGGAGAAATCATCATCCCGGACATCCTTCTTCTGAATCAGAGCGGTAGCAAAACCGGACTGGACAATTGTGTTGGCTATTGTCAGGAAGATCGTGATGAGGCCGATGGTGCCAAATTCATCGGGGGACAGGATGCGCGCCAGAAGTATGCTGACCACGGCCTGGATGCCCTGCGTGCCGCCAAGCTCCAGAATCTTCCACAGGAGATTTGAAGTTATTGTTTTTTTAGAAGTCGCTGTGTCCATAAATAAGCTCTGTCGGTAAGGCTGAGCTCGTGATAAAAGCTCACATACCATAAATCATAAATCGTATCATAGTCGCGTATATTGAGCGCCGTACCGTATATGATGCGCTCTTTGGCGCGCTGGATATTGCCGGAATACTTGTGCTTTGTAAATTCGTTGTACTGGTCGTACATGCGCAGCATCCGGTCGCGATAGTCAAGCTGCTTTTCTTTGAAGTCGGGGCTGGAATACATATCCCTTGTCCAGGAACCCGGAGCATTGTAACGGTATGCGCACATAGGCTCGTCAATATAGTAGGCGTAGCCGGCAGCGGCCATTGTCAGCTGCATCGGAATATCTCCGATGGGAGCCTGCATGTAGAAATCCGGCAGAGCCTTCATCAGGTCGGCACGAAGCAGCAGGGAAGCTGTAGGATATCCGGATTTCTTGTCGATTATCTCAGCCGGAGTGATACGCTGGGACTTCCGGTAAGGGCGCATCTGCTTTTTGCTCACTACATCGGAGTTGATCTGGATCGCACTGTGGAAGCACATGGTACAGCCCGGATTCTTTTCCATGTACCTTACCTGGCGGGTGAGCTTGCGCGGATCGGTCCAGTAATCGTCACCCTCACACATGGCGATGTATTTGCCCTGCGCACGTGGAAAGTTATATATACCGGAGATGTTTTTGATCTCCGATCTTGAAAACTGGTTCTCGGTCTCGTAAAGCGGCTTTATGATGTCAGGATATTTTGCTTCATATTCCCTGATAATGTCAGCTGTACCGTCGGTGGAGGCATCATCATGAATGAGGACCTCCATCCCGTCTTTAAGATCCTGAGCCAGAATTGAATCCAGGGTCTGTCTTATGTAATTGGCGTGATTGTACGTAAGCACGCAAACCGAAACCATCATAACCGTTTCTCCTTGTGTCGTTAATATCATTATCCATTCGGGTGCGGATGGACTGTAATGTTCCTCATGTGGATAATGTGAAATGTTCCACATGTGGATGTGGCGTAATGTCTCACCTGCGGATGGAGTGTAACTTCCACGCTGCGGACGGAGTGCAACATCTCTCTGCGTATGAGAACTGCATTCCGCCGCAGGCTCGTGTCCTTAAATATTGATCAGCTCACCCATGGTACGGTAAAGACGATTGTAGGTAAAACCGTATTTGAGCACTATCCTGACACGTTCTGCTTTGGAAAGTCCGGGAAGCAGTGCAAAATTTCTGAGTATGTCCGTCTGCTCTGCATTCAGCATACCCCGATACTGCTCAAGGAATTCTCCGGCCTGACGGCTGAGCGCATCATACGCTGCACGGCTTGCTGCTGCATGACCTTTTAGTGTCATGGCAATACCTTCGGACAGGGCATCGCCTCTTTTGGCACCGAGGACATTGGAAGAGTGCTGTCTGTAATCATAGAGTGCCTCATCAAGATATTCGAT
Source organism: Lachnospiraceae bacterium UBA1755 (assembly GCA_002314805.1). Taxonomy (GTDB): domain Bacteria; phylum Bacillota; class Clostridia; order Lachnospirales; family Lachnospiraceae; genus Darwinimomas. The sequence goes on from DCHJ01000085.1 coordinate 12,428, forward strand.
CCTGCCAAATGCGGCTGCTATCATTGCGATCCACTGATCGTGGATGACAGCATGCTCCGGCATGGGATGTATCTCCAGCAGTCTTTTAAGAGCATGATTGAAGATACAGGCCGCTCCGGTCACCTGGTTCATGACAAGGAGCTGCGGGAGCGCAACGCGGTCCGGTGTCAGCCCCTCATATTTTACGAAGGAAGGCGCGATCTCGTTGAGCTTATCATCCACCACGCAGGCATCGCTGAAAACCAGGATCGGCAGCTCTCTGCCGCAGGCAGCTTCAATACCGGAAATCTTTTGATAGAGTTTATCGATCTTGTCACGGTGCCACAGGTCATCCTGATCGGAGAGCATATAGTATTCACTGGCCGGAGCCTCACGTATGGCACTCAGGAAATTGTTGGCTGCGCTGCCGCTCCTGCGTATCTCGTCATCATACTCACGCAGCTCGAAAGGAACCTCAGTCTGCTGACTCAGGATACTGCGGCGCTGTGCGTCGAGATATTCTCCTCCGTGATAGGAACAGAGTATGACTGTTACCATAGAAATCTCCGTTTAGCGGACTGGCCGCGGCATAAAATTACGGGATGAAATACCAGTATTATAGCAGATTTGTACTCATATATGGTATAATTGGCTCTGAATGGAAAAAGAAATTTTTGTTACAAAGGCATACCTGCCGCCGCGCGCAGAATTCGAAAAGTATCTTGACAGGATATGGGATTCGGCGTGGCTTACTAACATGGGCAAATTGCACGAGCAGCTTAAGGAAGAGCTGGCCGGTTATCTTGGCGTGGCCGGGATCGAGCTTTTTGTGAACGGACACCTGGCACTGGAGATGTGCCTTCAGGCTTTTGATTTTCCTAAGGGCAGTGAAGTGATCACAACGCCCTTCAGTTTTGCTTCAACGACTCATGCCATAGTAAGACAGGGACTAAGGCCGGTCTTTGCGGACGTGCGGCGTGCGGACTGCACTCTGGATCCGGAGAAGATAGAGGAGCTCATAACGGACAGGACTGCAGCGATACTGCCGGTGCATGTCTACGGGAACGTGTGTGATGTTGAAGCTATTCAGAAAATTGCGGATAAATACGGGCTTAAGGTGATATATGACGCGGCACATGCATTCGGTGAGACCGTAGACGGACGCGGGATAGGGACCTTTGGCGATGCTTCCATGTTCAGCTTCCATGCCACCAAGGTGTTCAATACAATCGAGGGAGGCGCCGTCACATGGAATATATCTCCTGCAGCGGCAGTCAATGCGGCCGGAGGTACTGCAGGATCCGGAGCTGTACCGGATGAAGGGACGGACGGAGTGGCACTATACACTGTAGAGGACGGAGCTGTACCGTGTGCAGGAGCAGCCGGAGCAGTGACCGGTATATCAGCAGGTCCGTCACCGGCACCCAAAGCAGCCGGTAAGGATGCAGTGATGACACATGCTGCGGCACTGACCTCTGACGGCTCAGGGGTACGGATAGATATTTCCGGTAAGTCCGGTTTTGCGCAAAAGCTTTATCAGCTCAAGAATTTCGGTATCATCGGACAGGAGCAGGTCGGGCTTGTGGGCGGCAATGCCAAGATGAACGAGTTCCAGGCAGCGATGGGACTGTGCAATCTGGGTCATATCGATGAGCTCATAGAGGCCCGGCACCGCATTTATGATCGCTACATGACAGGACTTGCCGGTTCGGGAGTGAGATGTCTGCTCACAGATACAGGCTGCGGTACGGGAAGTAATGCGGGCTGCGTTCAGGTGAGCAGTCAGGATAGTGCTGCAGACCGCACTGCGGAGAGCACTTCAGACGGCAGTACGCGCCACAGTATCAGGCGCAATTATGCATATTTCCCGGTGCTGCTTGAGACCGGAAAACGCAGGGATGAGGTATTTGAAAAGCTTGCTGCAAAGGGGATCCACGCACGCAAGTATTTCTATCCCTGTATCAATGATTACGACTGCTATAAGGATGAGTATGACAGCGGAGCAACACCTGTTGCAAGGGATCTTGCGGCGAGGGTGCTCACCATCCCTATATATCATGACCTTGAGACGGAGACTGTTGATGAGATCTGCAGAGTGCTTACAGAATAAGGACAGCGGAAGGGCTTCCGCAGATACGCGCACAGGGACTGTGACCGGCGGGGACATGAGACGCGCAGTTATCTGGAATGTGATCGGGTCATCGCTCTATGCGCTGGTCAGCATGATACTCGGTACGCTGGTTATCCGTGTGCTTGGAGGCGACAGGGGAGGTATCTTCTTTTTTGCCTTCAGTACACTGGGACAGCATATCTATGTGATCTCGTATTTCGGAATACGTGCCCTCCACTCCACCGACACCGGTGTGCGGTATACCTTCGGAGAATACCACAGACTCAGGATATGGACAGCACTGGCGGGACTGGCCGCTGCGCTGATCGTGGCACTTGCATATTCGGGGCTTTCCTACAAGGCTGCGGTCATCGTGATCGTGGCAGTGTACAGAGTGCTGGACGGATACGTGGATGTATACGAATGTGAGATGCAGCGTGACGGACATCTGGAGCTGACAGGCAAGTCCATGACCTTCAGGACCCTGCTGGTCATGGCGGCCTTCGCTGCCGTGATGCTGCTTACAAAGGATCTCCTGCTTACATCCGCTGCACTTGCGGTGGCACTGGCAGCTGCAGTCCTCATCTATGATGTGCCGCGGCTTAAGAGGATAGGCGAGACAGCACCCGTATCAGGCTCTGCGGATTACTCAGTCAGGGACGGCAGGGTAAAGAAGCTCTTTAACGAGAGTATATGGCTGTTTGCCGCAGTATTCCTTGATTTCTTTGCCTTTGCGGCAAGCAAATATGCAGTTGATGCCGGACTCACAAGTACCATGTCGGGGTATTACAGTACATTATTTGTGCCTGCATCGGCGATGCTGCTCTTTGCCAATTTTGTGGTAAGACCTCTCCTGCCCGGTATGTCACAGGCATACCTTGGCGGCGACAGAGCTGGCCTAAAACAGACGCTGGTAAGAAGTATACTTATCATAGCCGCAGCTTCGGCAGCGGCGGCAGCAGCGGCCTATTTCATCGGGGTTCAGGTGCTGTGTATTTTCGCCGGAGCGAAGGCTTATGAGACGATGATCAATTACCGGTTCGCGCTGGCGCTGATCGTAGTGGCGGGCGGGATCTACGGCATGCTCACTCCGCTTTATTATGCACTTGTGATCGGCAGACAGCAGAGGCTGATCTTCTGG
>DCHJ01000085.1:15740-18052 GCA_002314805.1 Lachnospiraceae bacterium UBA1755
TGGGTATTACCGGCGGAGCATGGTCAATGGTCATCTCACAGGCTGTTCTGTTCCTTGGCTTCTATATCTTATCCGCAAAGAAGCTTTGGAATACAGCGAGTCCGGCCGGCAACAGAGAAACATAAATCAGGAATCGATCAGTATGACAAAAACAGTAGATGTAATTATTCCTACATATTGTCCCGGAGAGGATTTCGACAGGCTCATTGAGATGCTGCTTGGTCAGTCTGTACCTCCTAAGTCCATAATCATCATGAATTCAATGGACGATGACGTATACTGTCCCGACGCAGCAGCCGGTGCCTACGGGGATACGGTCCGGGTCTTCAATATCCGCAGAAGTGAATTTGATCACGGACATACCCGCAATATCGGGGTGAGCCATTCAGATGCGGATTATTTCGTGTGCATGACACAGGATGCTGTGCCATGTGATCATGATTTACTGCGGGTGCTCATGGCGGCGATGACGGCAGACGCAGGGGATGAAAAAGCGGATGCAGGAGCCGCAGGCGCAAGCAGCTGTCAGCAGGTCGCCATGGCATATGCACGGCAGGTGCCGGGGGAGGATGCCTCGGAGATAGAGGCTATCACCCGCAGGTTCAATTATCCGGAGGAAGACAGGATAAAAACCCGGCAGGATCTGGACGAACTGGGGATCAAGACCTTTTTTGCCTCCAACGTGTGCTGCTGCTATGACCGCAGGGTCTTTGACAGGCTTGGTGGGTTCGTAGACAGGACGGATTTCAATGAGGATATGATGTACGCAGCCAAGCTGATAAAGGCGGGATATGCCATCAGATACTGTGCAGACGCACGGGTATATCACTCACATAATTATTCTGCACGGCAGCAGTATCAGCGAAATAAGCAGCTGGCTGTCTCTCAGGCGCAGCATCCGGAATTTTTCGGCGGAATACGCTCGGAATCGGAGGGCGTGAAGCTTGTGAAGAGTACGGCGCTGCAGCTTGTGAGGGATGGAAAATGGTATAAGGTGCCGGAGCTTGTCTATATAAGCGGAGCCAAATATATGGGCTACCGCGCAGGACGACGGGCAGGAAAACGGACTGAGGCAGAAAGAAGCTGACACTGCCGGGACCGTGGATGCGCACAAGCGTTATGTACGTGCTATGTGCCGTGAGATATTGACCGGGACACAGTACCCTGAGGTGAGAGCAGGTGTTTCCCGGCAGCTTGTGCCATGCAGCTCAGTATACAGAACTCTGAGGTGNNGGTGCGAACAGGCATTTGATACAGGTGCTGCAGCGGTATGTACTCATTGGCGGCACGGATGACATGAACTGCGCGCAGGTGTTTCCCGGCAGCCTGTGCCATGTTGCTCAGTATACAGAACTCTGAGGTGCGAACAGGCATTTGATACAGGCGCTGCAGCGGTATGTACTCATCGGCGGCACGGACATCCTGAAATTTGCATAAGGGTCGTGTGCTCAGGGAAATCCCGGAAATAAGGGATCACTGATTAATGGGAAATTTGTTACAGTACTTTCGGACGAAATCTGATTTTTTATGCTTGTGAAGACAGCATAATGGGATCGTTTATTAAATGAGGCGCTTATATAAATACAGGAAATATAAGTCAGACAGGATATGCAGGAAAGATTATGAACGATATTTTATTGATAATTCCCGCGTTCAATGAGGAGGAGAATATTGAGAGGGTGGTGGATAAGCTTATTGCGGACCACAGTGACCTTGATTATGTGATCATCAATGACGGTTCCATGGATGATACCAGCGGGATCTGTCACAGGCGCGGTTACAATATCATAGATCATCCGGAGAACAGGGGGCTGGCAGCGGCTTTTCACACGGGCATGAAGTATGCAAGTGACAGGGGATATCGGTATGCGGTGCAGTTTGACGGTGACGGGCAGCACAGGGCCGAATACGTAAGACCTATGAAGAGTAAAATGGATGAGGGCTATCAGATCGTCATCGCATCGCGTTTTGTTGAAGGTAAGAAACCGCTTACCATGCGTATGGTCGGCAGTGAGATGATAAGGCTGGCAATCAGAAATAAGACGGGAGCGGATATCAAGGATCCGACTTCGGGTATGAGGATGTACGATGAGGGACTGATCGGAAGGTTTGCAGGCGGACTGGATCTGCCTCCGGAGCCCTCAATGCTTGTCAGGCTTATCAGGGACGGAGCTAAGGTGGCGGAGATCCCGGCAGTGATGGACGAGCGCATCGGAGGTGTCAGCTATCTGACACCGGTGCAGGCAGCAAGGTATATGTGGAAGGTGCTTTCTGATATCAGAAGGGGAAAGTGACGGACCGAAGCAGGACAT
>DCHJ01000085.1:18154-34816 GCA_002314805.1 Lachnospiraceae bacterium UBA1755
GGCCGGGGCAGGTCCCGGAGGTTTTAGGAAGATCAAAGTGACGGACCGTAGCAGGATACCGGATACTGCATGGGGAAAGTGATCAATATGCATGACGTAAGTGGAAAGAGAGAATTATGGATGAACTCCTGACTAAAAATAAAAAGCTTTTTGTGACCGTGGGTGTGATACTGGGAGTGCTGGCACTCTGGCATCTGTATTATGTGAAGATCGCTATCAAGGCCACCGGACACGGATTTCTGCTCAATGAGTACGGTATGCTGGCTCTGGGACTTTCCATGCTGGCACTCTGCACAGGCATATTTATGATATGCACGCAGCGCCGCATGGAGGTCATCTGGATACTGACGGTCGCACTCCTCGGGATCTCGGCCATGCGTGTCATGCCGGGACTTTCTGCGGCAGATGAGCCTGTCCATTACATCACATCCTACTACTGGTCCAACAAGCTCATGATGACTGAGGCCGATGATGATGCCGGGAGAGTACTTGTGCGCAGTCAGGATTTTGCACTTGAGGATGTAAACGACGAGATCGATGCATATTACGCCGGTGATATAGATAATACAGAGTTTTTCGGCATGGAACCTGAGGAATATAACTATTATGAGGTACGTCACTGGGACGAGCTGCATCCTGCACAGCCGGGTATCAAAGCTTCGCATATTGTGCGTACTGAGACGACGCCGCTGGTTTATCTCCCGCAGGCTCTCGGCATCTCACTGGCCAGGCTGACCGGGGGCAATTCCATGAGGCTTGTGACCATGGGCAAGCTGTTTAATCTGTTTGCCTTCTGCGTGCTCCTGTATCTGGCAGTCGGACTGATGCCATTTGGCAAGGAGATCATGATGGCAAGCGCACTCCTTCCCATGACTGTCAATCTGGCGGCAAGCATGAGCTATGATGCGATGCTTATCGGATGTACATATCTTTTCATCGCCAAGGTGATGAGCCTGGCTTACGGCGAGAGCACATGGATAGAATGGAAGGATGTGGCGGTACTGGGAGTGATACTGGCAGTGATGAGTCCGTGCAAGATGGTATACTGCGTGATGGCGGCACTGCTCCTCTTGATACCAAGGGAGAAGTTTGGCAGTACAGGAAGGCTGATTGCCATATGGGCGATATGTGTAGTATGCGCAGCAGGTTCGGTGCTGGCAGTCAATCTGACAACGATAGGAAGGTTTGCTTCAGCAGAGTCCCATGAGCTGATATGGGCAGGCGGTGAACCGGGATATACGGCAGGCTACGTGCTTCATCATCCCCTGGAGACTGCAAGGCTGGTATACGATACGTTTATGTGGAACGGAGGATATTACCATCAGACTCTTATAGGAGCATATCTTGGCAATGCCGACATGAGCCTTGATGTACCATATGTTATAGTTATGCTGCTTACGGCAGGGCTTGTGATCCTGCCGCTTAAAAAGCCGGACGACGGCTGGCAGCTGTGCAAAAAGGATAAAATCGTGATCGCGGCAGTGAGCATCGTGATCTTTGGACTGCTCATGGGCTCGATGCTTATCGGATGGACACCGCTTTCAAGCAATGTCATCCTCGGTGTACAGGGCCGGTATCTGCTGCCGCTGCTGCCGGTGATGCTGCTGCTGATCCGCTGCAGATGGATATCCACCACAAAAGATATGAGCAGGATCGTGCTTTTCCTTATGACGGCATGCGACGTGTTTGCATTATTCAGGCTGTATTCAATGGTGTGCCTGCACATATGATTTAGGAGGGACAGAATGGGACAGATCAAAGTGAGTAAATGTGAGATCGAAGGACTTTATGTGATAGAGCCTCAGGTACACAGGGATGCAAGAGGGTATTTTGCTGAGACCTATAATCAGCGGGATTTTGCCGAGGCAGGTCTTGACATGGTCTTTGTCCAGGATAATCAGAGCATGAGCAGCAGGGGCGTACTCCGCGGGCTTCATTTCCAGAAGCAGTTCCCCCAGGGCAAGCTGGTACGGGTGCTGGAGGGACGTGTCTTTGATGTTGCGGTTGACGTGCGTCAGCATTCAGCGACCTACGGAAAGTGGTTCGGCGTGGAGCTTTCCGCAGAAAACATGAAGCAGTTTTACATCTCGGAAGGCTTTGCACACGGTTTTCTCGTGCTCAGCGAGACCGCGACCTTTGCCTATAAAGTGACGGATTTCTATCATCCGGGCGATGAGGGAGGTATACTCTGGAATGATCCGGAGATAGGCGTACAATGGCCGCTGGAGCCTGACATGGAGGTGCTGCTTTCCGATAAGGACAAGGTGCAGCCGGGCTTTGCCGAGGCATTTAAATTTGTATAATGCAGCCATGCGTCACCGCAGATCATGATCATCGTGAAGGATGTGACGCGGGTCTGCTCAGCAGAGGTCACGGCTTCGCCGCGGATGCGGCACCGGGATCATGCGGCAGAGGTCACGGCTTCAGATCAGTGCGAGCTGCCTGAACGATGCAGCATGAATTGCGGGTGCGCACAGGAAGTAGGATCTATGATAAAACTTTTCAGAGAAATCATCAGTAAACGTCAGATCATCACAGGACTGGCCAAAGCGGATTTCCGCAAGCGCTTTGCGGGGAGCTATTTTGGTGTGGCATGGATGTTCATTCAGCCCATCGTAACTGTGCTGATCTATTTCTGTATCTTTCAGCTGGGCTTTAAGTCTGTGCCTCCGGTACCGGGAGTGCCCTATGTACTGTGGCTGGTACCGGGCATAGTGCCGTGGTTTTATTTTAACGAGGCCCTCAACAGCGGTACAGGCTGCCTGCAGGAATATCATTATCTGGTAAAAAAGGTGGTATTCAACGTGGAGCTGCTGCCGGTCATAAAGCTCGTGAGCTGTCTCATCATACACGGCATCTTTGTGCTCATCATGACAGCTATGTTTTTCTGCTATGGCAGGCTGCCGCTGGGCACATGGATACAGATCGTGTATTACAGCTTTGCGCTGAGTGTACTGAGTCTGGGACTTATCTATATCACATCGGCAGTAAATGTATTTTTTAAGGATATGGCGCAGATCGTCAATATCGTCCTGCAGTTCGGGATGTGGCTTACACCTATCATGTGGGACCCGAGCATGTTCCCGGGACGCCCGGCATGGCTGGAGCGGGTACTCAGGATCAATCCGGTCTATTATATCGTCACAGGCTACCGTGACAGTATGCTGAGCGGGAACTGGTTCTGGAAGAGACCGGGACTGACTGTATATTTCTGGGTGATAACACTTGTGATCTTTGCGCTGGGACTTAAGCTCTTCCGGAAAATGAAACCGCATTTCGCAGATGTGCTGTGATGCAGGAGCCCAAGATCAGCGGCAGGCAGGAATATAAATACCGTGGAATCAAAAAACAGGTTGGAAAAGGAAACTCTACCGGTTGGACGAGTAGAAAAGAAGAGAAAACGTAGTGGAATTCTGTGAAATGCACTATTATCATAACAAATCATAACAAAAAAAAACAACAATAACAAATCATAACCAACAATAACAAAACAGTTATTCATAACGGATGAGATCAACAGAGATGCCGCGGCAGGATGCGCCGGGCATGATGAGAGTATATGGACAGCAATTTAGCAATAAAAGTAAATGATGTGAGCAAGGTATATAAGCTCTACGACAAGCCTGTTGACAGGCTTAAGGAGGGTCTTACCCGCAGACAGTATTATAAGCCGTTTTCCGCTCTGAGCCATGTGAGCTTTGAAGTGGAGAAGGGCTCCACGGTGGGCATTATCGGCACCAACGGCTCCGGCAAATCGACCATACTCAAGATAATAACCGGTGTGCTCAGCCAGACCTCCGGTGAAGTAGAGACCGAGGGAAATATCAGTGCGCTGCTTGAGCTCGGAGCAGGCTTCAATATGGACTATACCGGCATAGAGAATATCTATATGAACGGTACGATGATGGGCTATACCAGAGACGAGATGGACGCAAAGCTTCAGGACATCCTGGATTTTGCCGAGATCGGCGAATTTGTCTATCAGCCGGTCAAGACCTATTCCTCAGGTATGTTTGTAAGGCTTGCCTTTGCGCTTGCCATCAATGTGGATCCCGACATCCTCATCGTGGATGAGGCACTTTCCGTGGGTGATGTCTTCTTCCAGTCCAAATGCTATAAGCGCATGGAAGAGATACGCAGGAACGGTACGACCATCCTCATGGTAACTCACGACATGGGCTCCATCATCAAGTACTGCGACAAGGTGGTGCTTTTGAATCGCGGAGATAAGATTGCGGAGGGTCCTGCCGGTGAGATGGTGGATCTGTACAAGAAGATCCTGGCAGGCAGATATACCGGCCCCGGTACGGAGCAGGCAGCAGGCGCAGATGCGGAGGGTACTGAGGACCGGTCCGTGACTGCGGGTGCGCAGGGCACAGGTATCGGCAGTGCGGAGGAAGAGCTGTCCTCACAGATCACAGTAAATCCCAATCGCACGGAATACGGGGACGGCAGGGCAAGGATCATAGATTTCGGCCTCTTTGATCAGAAGGGAGAGGCGACCAATCTGCTTCTTAAGGGCGAATATTTCACTATAAAGGAGCGGATCAGATTCAATGAGAGCATACCTGCCCCGATCTTCACATATACTATCAAGGATAAGAAGGGGACCGAGCTTACCGGCACAAATACGATGTTTGAAGCCGCCGACGTAAAGCCTGCCGCACCGGGAGATGTGTATGAGGTCGGGTTCAGACAGAAGATGACACTTCAGGGAGGAGAATATCTGCTGAGTATGAGCTGCACCAGCTTTGAAGGCGGCGTCCATACGGTATATCACCGTCTCTATGACGTGGCCAATATCACGGTGATCTCCAACAAGAATACCGTCGGGGTATATGATATGGAATCAGAGGTGACAGTCAGCAAAAAATAAAACTGTATCATACCGGTACACTGACGAACATAGCTGTACCGGGTGCGTGACCGGTCAGATCCGGCATCGGAAAGTATGGAAATAATGACATCGAGGAAGCTATGAAACTGGATAATTTTAAAAGCCTGATACTCAGATACGGAAGGGACGAGAAGCGGCTCCTGAGGGAGAATCCGTCTCTTGAGAATCTGTACGCATTCAGCAATCAGCGTGAAGGCGCAGTGGAATGGCTGCCCTTTACCCCGCAGGACAAGGTGCTGCTCATCGGAGCAGGAGAGGGCGCTATGGCCGGAGTGTGGGTACGCAGGGGGAGCATGCTTCATGTATATGAGCCTGACAGCTTTGAGGCAGAAAAGCTGCTGAGCAGATACGAGGACGGGATGGACCGTATACGTATCTTCTATGACAGACAGGATATAGACAGGGACTATGACTATGTGGTTTCCGTAGGCACACTCCATACACTTAGTGAGGAAGAGCTCGGTTTCTTTTTCAGCAGGCTGAAATCCGGAGGCAGGTTAGTTGCAGCCTGTGACAACAGATACGGTGTGAGGTGGTGGGCAGGCTCTGTGCCGACTGCATGCATGTACAGTAAGGCGGATCTTGAGAAGCTGTTTGCCGGTGTATGTACGCAGACAGATCCTCAGGACTGTGCAAAGACAGATACTGCGGCATGCGCACCCGCAATTTCATGGTATTATCCCATGCCGGATTATATGCTGCCTTCCGCGATATATACAGATGATTATCAGCCTGCGGCAGGGGAACTGGCGCGGGTCATCCCGGCTTATAATGACAACGAGTTCTCGACTATGGAGCTGGGAAAGAAGTATGAAGAGATATGCCGTGACGGGCGTTTCACGGAGTTTGCCAATTCCTTTGTGGCAGTCATCACCCGCCGGGAAAAGACCGGTGCGGTATCTGATGTGAAGCAGGCAGATACCGTAGCGGCTGAGGAACGGGCAGATGCGGCAGCGGTTGCGGAACCGGCAGATACGGCAGCGGCTGAGAAGCAGGCAGATACGGCAGCGGCTGAGAAGCAGGCAGATGCGGCAGCGGCTGAGGAACCGGGAGATACGGCAGCGACTGTGAAACCGGCAAAGCTGATATTTGTAAAATACAACCGTACGCGCAGAGATGAGTATAAGACAAAGACATCCATCTTCATGCGTGAGGACGGCACAAGGTTTGTTGAAAAGAGTGCGCTCTGTCCTGAGGGTAAGGAACATATATCGGGCATGCTGCACAAATACGATATCCTCAATGAAGAAGGGCGCAGTATCGAATATATAAGACCTGAGCTGTCGGAGGACGGCATGACCATCCGCTATGAGTATAAGGAGGGTGTGACGCTTGCGGAGCGTATTGCTGCGGCTATTGCGGCGGGAGCCGATCCTGTCACTGAGATAGCAGGGGGACTCAGGCTTATCATCGGGCGCGATCCTGTCCACAATATCGATTCGATCTTTGATAATTATCTTTTCGGCGGACGCAGACTGGGCGGCAGGGTGCTGCTATACGGCCTTGATTATGAATGGGTCACTGAGGATGAGCTGGATCCAGGATTCGTGACTTATCGTGTGCTTAATGATTTTTACGAGAAGAATTACAATTCCCTCGGCGGCATGAGCCGGGAAATGCTCCTTAAGAAGTTTGATATAAAGCCTGAGGATGCGGACCGCTTCTGGGAGATGGAGCATGCCTTCCAGGAGAAGGTGGCGGGGGATACCGGTGCGGTCTATCTGGACAATTACCGTATCACGGTCAAGACGGCGCAGGAGCTGCTTGAGACAAGCAGGAGCATCCGTAAGCTCATGGATGATATGGACGGGCTTAAGGCACAGCTCAGGGACCGGGATGCCGAGATCAAAAAGATGACTGAGGTAAAGCGCCTCAGTGATAATCATATTGCCAATCTGGAGACCACTATCGCCAATCAGAAGGCAGAGATAGAGGACAAGGCCCGTGCCATTGACTATCTCTCGTCACATGAGGCGGCATGGTCCAGGGTAAAGCGCAGCATGGGCAGCAGGTTCAGGGAAAAATATCCGGAGGACAGTGAGGCGCGCAAGAAGCTGGACTACAGGAAGATGAGCATCCTGCATCCGGCACAGTACAGACGCCTGACACATACCGAGGAGGGACGCAACCTCATTGAAGGTGATTTTGCTATCGGATCGGTGTACCGCAGGTACGGCCGGCTGGATTTTGCGGGCGGAGGCTTCCCGACAGTCAGCATCATAATTCCCTGCTACAATCAGGTCGTATTTACCTACACCTGCCTTGCGAGCATCAGGGAGCATACATCCGGCGTCAGCTATGAGATAATCCTTGCTGATGATATGAGTACCGATGCCACCGCTGAATTTGAAAAATATGCAGAGGGTGTGAATATCTGCCGCACATCCGGCAATATGGGCTTTCTGCGCAACTGCAACAATGCGGCGAGGACTGCACGGGGCAGATATATCCTCTTCCTCAATAATGATACGACAGTTACCGACGGCTGGCTCTCAAGCCTTGTGGACCTCATGGACAGAGATGACACTATAGGTATGACCGGCTCCAAGCTGATCTTCCCCGACGGGCGTCTCCAGGAGGCCGGAGGCATCATCTGGAGTGACGGCTCAGGCTGGAATTACGGCCGGGGTGATGATCCGGCAGATCATCAGTACAATTATGTCAGGGATGTTGACTATATCTCGGGTGCGGCACTGATGATAAGGAGGGAACTGTGGGAGCGCATAGGAGGCTTTGACGAGCGATATGCGCCTGCATACTGTGAAGACAGTGACCTGGCCTTTGAGGTCAGGAAGGCGGGTTACAGGGTGGTATACCAGCCGCTTTCGGAGGTTATCCATTATGAGGGTGTAAGCAACGGTACGGATGTAAACGGGACCGGACTTAAGCGCTATCAGGTGGAAAATCAGAAAAAGCTTAAGGAGAAATGGGCAGCCGAGCTTGCTTTGCAGTATGATAATGACGGCAATCCGGACCCGTTCAGAGCACGGGAAAGAAGCAGGGGAAAGAAGATCATCCTGTTTGTCGATCACTATGTACCTACATATGACAGGGATGCAGGCTCCAGGACCACATATATGTATCTGAAGCTCCTTCTTGCCAGGGGATATGAGATAAAGTTCCTGGGCGCTAACTATCATCATGACGAGCCGTATTCCACAGAGCTCCAGCAGATGGGCATAGAGATCCTCTACGGCGGACGGATGGAAGTGGATATCTGGAGCTGGATAGAGAAGCATGAGAAGGATATCCATCTGGTATATATCAACAGACCGCATATCGCTGCAAAGTACATTGATTTCATACGCACCCACACTTCACTTAAGGTCATATTCTACGGGCATGATCTGCACTTTTTGAGGCTCCAGCGTGAATATGAGCTGACCGGAGATGTGGAGACACTGGAACAGAGCAGATACTGGAAGAGTGTGGAATTCGGCATCATGGGCAAGGCGGATATGACCTACTATCCTTCACAGGCTGAGATAGATGCGATAGCGGATATCGACCCGACAGTAAAGAGCAGGGCGATCACTGCATATGTATATGAGGATTTCCATGAGGTGCCCGTCACGGCAGCGGAGTCAGAGACATCCGAAACTAAGGGCACACCTGGGGCTGAAGGTACGTCCGGAGCTGAGGGCACACCCGGGGCTGAGGGCACATACGGAGCCGAGGGTACACCCGGGGCTGAGGACACACCCGGAGCTGAGGGTAAATACGGGACAGACAGGACAGGTACTCTTTCAGCGGCATTTGCACGGCGTGAGGGCATACTCTTCGTAGGAGGCTTTGCACATCCGCCCAACAAGGACGGACTCATGTGGTTCGTGAAGGATATATGGCCCAGGGTACGCCTGCTGCGCAGGGAGGCAGTCCTTTATGTCGTCGGAAGCAATGCCGATGAAGAAATACTGGCACTGGACAGCCCGGAGAAGGGCATAATCATCAGAGGCTTCGTATCGGAGGAAGCGCTGAGCAGTCTTTATGACAGTGTACGCCTTGTGGCGGTGCCGCTTCGTTACGGTGCAGGTGTCAAGGGAAAGACAGTGGAGGCACTTTATTACGGCTGTCCGGTCATTACCACCTCCGTCGGAGCCGAGGGGATACCGGAAGCAGACAGGGTAATGACCATTGAGGATGACCCAGATGATTTTGCGGAGAAGCTTGCAGCTATGTATGCAGACACAGAGACACTTTCCCGCATGAGTGCTGCTGCTTCGGAATATATCCGTACCCACAACAGTACAGAGGCCGCATGGTCTGTCATAAGACCCGACTTCGAATAGGCGGCGGTCCGATCACGGACCACGCGGTGCTGAGTCCGTCATGAGGCCGGAGTTACAATAGATGGCGGTCCGATCACGGACCACGCAGGTGCTGAGTCCGTCATGAGATTGGAGTTTGAATAAGTGCAGATGTGTACCATGTATTAGAAGACTGCCTTTCCCATGCTGCTTATCATCAGCGGTCTCACCAACCATGCAATCCGACAGATTTCGTATCCGGTATAAATACAGCGTTAACAATATGAATGGGAGCTGACGGCTCCCGTGTATCGGCGGCGGGATCCCCCGTACCGTAAAAGAAAGGTTCAGTTATGAAGCATAGTTTCGCGATATGTGCATACGGAGAATCGCCGTATCTGGAGAGCTGTATCAGATCACTGACAGCCCAGAGTATGGAGAGTGAAATCATTATCTGTACATCCACACCCTGTGAACACATCAGCATGCTTGCAGGCAAGTATGATATCCCGGTCTTTGTCCGTGAGGGTGCTCCGGGCATAGGCTACGACTGGAACTTTGCATACAGCAAGGCATCGGGACAGCTTGTGACCATCGCGCATCAGGATGACATGTATCATCACGATTATACTAAGACGCTCCTTGAGGCTGCGCGGAAATACCCTGATATGAGCATATTCACCACGGCCTCGGCAACCATTAAAAACGGTCAGCTGGTCAGAGTGGATAATATCGCAATTATTAAGGCACTCCTCAGGCTTCCGCTCAGGATACCGGCACTCAACGGCTATACAGCGGTGAAGAAGGCTGCTCTCACATTCGGCAATCCTGTGATCTGTCCTTCATGCACCTATAACCGTCAGCTGTGCGGTGAGCATATCTTCAATACCGGGTACAGGTTTGTCCTGGACTGGGAGCTTATGCGGCGTATGGCCCAAAGACCGGGACGCTTCATCTGCGTGGAAAAGCCGCTCATCATGTATAGGGTACATGCGGATTCGGCAACCGGACGGGCGATCGGGGACCGCACGAGGGAAAGGGAGGAATCGCTGATGTTTGACGAGGCGCTCCCGCAGTTTCTTTCAGAAATAGTAAAGAAGGCATACAGAAGATCCTATGGCGCGTACAAAGAATAAAAAAACCAAAATATGGACAGACATCCTTGCAGTGCTTCTGATCGCTGCCTGGGCTTATTTTGCAGACAGGATATTTGCGGGTGCGCAGATGCAGGCTGCTGACTATCCGCTGATAGGAAGTGACATTGCGGGTCTTGTGGAGGTCAGCAAGGTGTGGGTATTTTTTACAGGCATGCTGTTCTATATACTCACATCCAGGCTTGCCTCGTCCAGGTTTATCGGCTGGCTTGCAGCCATGCTGGTGGTGACGGATATCATGGTGGCAGAGCCGGTCCGCAGGTTTAAGGAACTGATCGGAGAGATAAAGAGTATCGGGGACAGTGCGTCTGAAGGCCTGACCGGTGCGGCCGGAAGCGGTGCGACCGGAAGCAGTGCGGCTGAGTCCGCTGCCGGGATCATAAAGCGCAATACCGATGCTGCGATGGCAGTGGAGAGATACGGCATCTTTCCGTGGAAGTCGGATACGCCATCGGTCAGGGCACTTGCCTATATCTGCGGTATACTTATGCTGTTTCTTGTCATAAGCTTCATCCTTACAGTGATCAGGAACAGGAAGGCAAAGAATACGACCGCAGGGGTGATAAGGATTTCAGTGATCTTTCTTGTGATGCTTGCCATTATGATCTTTATACCGGGGCTTGTCATGGGCAGCGGTCCGCATTGGCTGTATACAGGACTTATGACACTTGTGGCTTTTGTCACATATATGTACGGCGTAATAAAGCGTAGCAGGAAGGGTGCCCCCGTGCTGACGGCGGCAGTGACGATAGTGCTTCTTGTATTGCTGGCCTTACTGGATATGAACTACAGACTGGGGCCTGCCGGGCTGATATTATGACGGTACTCAGCGATCCGGAGATATGAAATATCCCAGATAATAAATCAGTGCGGGAGAGTGGGACTGCCCGGCAGAGAAACGGCACCGTGAGCTTTACCGGCAGCGTGCAACAGACCGGGGCAGTGAACTTTATCTTCAGCAGGTATCGGTCAGGATATGGCAGTGAACACGCTTTGAGTGCCGCTCCGGTGGCATATGACTTCAATATTCATATAAACATGCTATGGCATGCGGCAGCCGGCAGCAGATCAAATAATGAAAACGATATAGGACAGAGATGAAAAAGACGGCATCAAGGCTCCTCATCATACTGGGGTTTTTATTCATAACAGCATATATACGCAGCGCAACGGTGGACGTGGTGTACACCGATTACGTACGTATCGTCAATACCTATCTGCCCGATGCGTGGAGCTTTAAGCCGTATCTGCAGCCTGATATTCTGACAAGGGTGCCGATAAGCTATCCGGAACGTATCCTCAGTACCTGTATTTTCGGCTACAGCACTGTCTTTGATATGATCATGGGTGCTGTCGGGCTGACACTCAGCGCTCTTGCTGTGGCACGCTATGCAGACCGCAGGAAGCTTTCGACCGCAGCTATCCTGGCAGTGCTCTTTGTCATCTTCTCACTCGATAAGTGGGAGATGCTCACCAACGGGACAGGCTGGATGCATTTCTGGGCATTTGCACTGTTCTATACACATTACAATATCTATGACAGGATACGGGAAGGTACCGGTACACGCCGCGAAGAGATCATGCTTCGGGTGCTGCCCTTTGTGACCATCCTGCTGTTTGCCGGACCCTATTGCGTAATATATGCAGGGGCGATGGGTATTGTATATGTGACAGACTTTTTTACCGGCAGCTATGACGCAAAAAGGACCGACAGAAAGGACTGGATACTGAGGATCATATGCCTTGGCATTCCCTTCATCCTTTTCTGTATCAGTAAATATCTGTCGGTGGATGAATATGCGGGAGCAACAAGTGAAAGTCTCCTGCAGGTAATAAAGTCGGATCCGGCGATGCTGCCAAAGATGGTGCTCAAATCCTTTGCTTCAATGGTGATCGGAGGGGAGACAGCCATGCAATACGGTATCGGCAGCAAGGCACTGTATCTGATGGGATTATTTATCATCGCAGCATATGTGTATGCGATATATATAAATATTAAATCGGGTCTGTATAAAAAGACTGCCTTTCCAATGCTGCTTATCATCAGCGGTCTCATCAGTCATGCGATCGTGGTATCGGCAAGGTGGATATTCAAAAGTCCGGATTATATGATGAGCTCGCGCTATGCCCTGCAGTATCAGAGCGGTATACTTGGGATAATGCTTACTATATGTATGGCATGGAAATGCCGGGGCGAAGGCAGCACTGTCAGGGATAATACCGGAAGCAAAAATGATGGAAATGATCCCTGTACCGGTTCCGGCAGGGACAGTACCGGCAAAAGGACCGGAAGAGACAGTATCGGCAGCAAAGCCGGCAGAAACAGCACCGGCAGCGAAACCGGAATGGACAGCGTAAGTGATCCGTGTGGCAGTACCGTACATAACGGCACAGGAGCTATGAGACCATGGCTGAGAGCAGCAGGTATCATTATAATTGCCGTGGTGCTCGCAGGTCATCTTGTGACCACGGGGAGAGAGATACATATGGCGCAGTACCGCAAAGAGGCCTTTGAGAATGTGAGGAATACAGCGCTCAATTATGAGCGTGAGACCGACGGCACGCTTAAGCAGGTGCTGCAGTACAGCAAGCCGGATATGACAAGAAAGGCACTCAAAACACTGCAGGATCATAAGCTTAACGTATTTAGGTGAGCAGTAAAGTTTCTTGACGGGGATAAAGTCACAAAGATCAGAGGCTTAACGTTTTTATGTGAGTAGCAAAGACAGCATAATTGTGGCAAATTAATAATGGAGATGACAGGACCGGCTCTGTATCCGGCAGCGGATGTCAGGTAAGCTGCATGGGACGGGGACGGCATTAACAGAGTGATGGATAACAGTTACGGACTTTTGATAATTCATGAGACAAATCTCAGGATGCTCAGGGAGATAGACAGGATCTGCAGTAAGTATGATATACAATATATGCTTGATGCAGGTACACTCATCGGAGCACTGCGGGAAGGCGGCTTCATACCCTGGGATGATGATGTGGATATAGCCATGCGCAGGGAGGACTGGGAGAGATTTAAGACAGTGGCAGAAAGTGAGCTTCCGGATAGCATGCATCTGCAGACACCTATGGAGCTTGCAGAGGATGGTGTTTTTTACGATTTCACTCCGCGCGTCATATACAAGAAGTCTCAGTGGCATGAGCCGGACGAGGAGTCGGCATATTTCAGAGAAAAAAACAATCATCTCTGGATAGATATCTTCATCACCGACAATATTCCTGACAGCAGGCTGGCAGATAAGCTGATGCGCGCACGGCAGTGGCTTGTATATGCGCTTGCAATGGGCTACAGATACAGACTTAATTATCAGAAATACAGCATGCTCCACAGGATAGGAGCCTTCACTCTGTCCCATATCGGGAGACTGTTTCCCATGAAAAGCCTCGTCCTGGTACAGGATAAATGGGCGGCGAAGTACCGTCACGCACCGGCAAAGCACGTATTCTATGCCAATTACCAGCCGGACTATCTCTATGTGACGCTGGACAGGTCATGGGTCGAAGCTACACGGAAGGTGGACTTTGAGGATACTCAGCTGTCGGTACCTGCGGGCGCAGAGGCTGAGCTTGCAGAGGTGTACGGAGACTGGACCGCCCGCCCGCCGCAGGAGAAAAGGGTTCCATCGCACGGTACGGAGGACATCAGGGTCTTCGGATAACACAGTATCTGCCGCACAGTATCCTGCAGGATGATAATGTCATAGGACTGTGAAAAGACATGCCGCAGGACAGGCATTGCAGCGGAGTACTCATTGTGACGAAAAACAGTTCCGGGAAAGCCGGACGGAAGATCAGTGCGATAAAGATAAGTGGAAAACAGCATTTCATGAAAGAGACAATAATGACAGAGAGATCCGCAGATATGAAAAAACTTACGATAGTGGTATCAGTCTACAATGAGGAATCTGCATTGCAGCGCTTTTATGATGCACTGCGTCCGCAGACGGAACGCCTTGCAGCAGGCGGTATCGGCTGTGAGATACTATTTGTCAATGACGGAAGCAAAGACAGTTCTCTGGACATCCTCAGAGGCTTTGCAGCTGCGGATGCGCATGTCAGGGTTATCAGCTTTTCAAGGAACTTCGGCCATGAGGCAGCTATGCTTGCCGGTATTGATAATGCCGAAGGCGATCATATCATCTGTATGGATGCTGATCTGCAGCATCCGGTGGAGTGCATACCCGGGATATGCGGGAAATTTGCAGAAGGCTATGATGTGGTGAGCATGGTAAGGACCAGCAACAGGGATGCAGGCATCGCCAAAAATGTGGCGGGAGGTATTTTTTACTGGCTCATCAATGCGATCAGCGATACCAGAATGGAAAGGAATGCATCTGACTTTTTCGGAATAAGCCGGAGAGTGGCAGAGGTACTTAGGACCGAGTACAGGGAGCGGGTGCGCTTTATCAGAGCTTATGTCCAGAACGTGGGTTTCAGGAAGACCTCGATACAGTATGCGGCGGCAGAGAGAGTGGCAGGAGAGAGCAAGTATTCGCTGTCCGGTCTCTTCAGGCTGAGCATGAATACCATAATGTGCTTTTCCGATGCGCCGCTTAAGGCAGGCATCTATGCAGGGGTCGTTGCCATCATACTGGGCTTTATCATGACCATATATACAATCGTGACATGGATACGCAGGGGTGCGCCCAGCGGGTATGCGACCATCGTCGTACTGCTGTGCTTCATGTTCGGTGTGCTCTTTCTCATGGTCGGGATCATAGGTGAGTATGTCTCGGTACTCTTTGCAGAGGTAAAGGCCAGACCTATATACATAATAGAAGAAAAGATATGACAGGATAACGGCTTCGGATATGATACCGGACCTGTCCGGAAGGGAGTAAAGTATGAGTCTGCCTGAAAAACTGACGCCGAGCCAGGCTGTCAGGCTGAGGATGGATGAACTGAGAGCAGAATACAATATCAGCTATCACAGGATAGCCGTATGCTCGGGGGTACCTTATTCAACGGTCAAGAGCTATCTCAGCGGAAACGCAGGGGATATTACTCTGGGTACGCTCATCTCGCTTGCCAATTTTTTCGGGATGACCCTCAGGGAGTTTGCCGACAGCGATTATTTTGATATCATAGACGTTGCGGCAGTACGCAGGCGCAAGGGCATGAGTGAGGACGAGGGACTTAAGGATTTCAGAGAATTACGTAAAAAAAGCGAGGAATGGGTGATATGGAACAATTCACAATGGTGGTACAGAGACGACATGTGACAGGGAAGCTGCTGGCAGTGATACTGGCAGCGGTACTTACAGTGGCCGCCGCAGCAGCAATGACAGGCTGCTCTGCCGGGGGACTTTCCGCAGAGGAGGAAAAGCAGCTTAAGGCCGATATCGTCGAGTCCACCGAACATGCTATGATAATCAATGAATTCATGTGCTATATGTTCGGTGTGGATGAGGACTCTGATCCGGCAATGTTCGGCGGTACCAGTCAGTTCAATAATACTGTGCGCCTCTTAAAGCTCAACAATTATCTGGAATATGCCGACCATATCGATCTGGTCAAGGAAGAACGCAATAAGATCGTGGAAAAGTATGAGAGTGCCCGGGGCAATGTGTCAGAGGAGCTTAAGAAGATGTACGATAACTATGTCGAGGTAAGCGACCTGGCCTTTGACCCGCAGAATGAGGATGATACCCTTGAGACATTCGTAACAGAGTACAAGGCTGCATACGAAAAGGCTCAGGAGATATACGGGCTCGGGAAATAGCAGATCTCAGTCTTCCTTAAGGTTTTATGAAGAAGGTGTTAATCAGAAAAGTTTTACTATATAATGTATCCGTTAAATTTTGGCTTTTGGAGAGTATTATGACATTTAGAAAAATTGCTTTAATAGGACTTGTAGCAGCAGCCATGGTATTGCCGGGCTGTGTTGACCGTACGATCGTAGTAAATCCGACCGAGGTGGTTCCCGATACGGAGGTAAGAAGTGATATTGAGATCGACTGGGACCAGGTGATGGCAGACTGTCAGGAGATACTCAATGAAGAGGACTATCCGTTGGGATGCTACCTTGATTTTGCGATCCATGAGGAGACAGAGGACGCGCCCGCATGTACAGAGATCATCTGGCCGGTTAAGAAGGAGATCACAGCGCAGGAAGCAGGGGAATATGCCGCAGCATATGCAAGAGCCTTCAATGATGCTGTTGCGATCCAGGATTTCTCTTATGAACTCAGTTCTGATGATTATTACGGCGGGTACTGGGATAAGAACAATATGTATGTCCAGGTATTCCGCGAGAGGGATATCCTCGCACCTGAGGATTATCTCGTAAATCAGTTCATCTATGCCGGCAACAACGATGCCATCGTTGTACAGAACGAATAATGAAGAT
>DCHJ01000085.1:34887-36190 GCA_002314805.1 Lachnospiraceae bacterium UBA1755
TCAAATACCCCGTAAAATGGAGGAGAGCCGGTACTGAGTACCGGCTCGAAGTATTATGAAAAAAATCTTGTAATCTATATTGGCAGATTCTTTTTTCTATGGTTATAGTATAGAAAGTAAAGATGTACACAAAATATTGTTTCTGTAAATTGATTTCGACGAATTTGTGAACAATCTGTAAACAAACGCGAGTAAATTACGGAATTCTTACGGGATGTTATTTTGCTGTAAGCTGCTCCGCGAAAAACCCCGCGAAAAACCTCCGGCTGCGTATCCGGTACAAAATTGATTTTGAATGTGGTAATATATAGACGATGACAGAAAACAGAGAAAAATCCTGGTTCAGAAGAACCGACGCGCTGATCGCGGCTTTTATCGTACCTGTACTGATAATGATCATAATATATGCCGAGCGCGGCATATTCCCGTTCGGAGACAGGGCTTATTTGCGTACGGATCTGTATCATCAGTACGCTCCCTTTATGTCGGAGTTTCAGTACAAGCTCAATCACGGGGGATCGCTGCTGTATTCATGGAACGTGGGTATGGGAGTCAACTTCTCCGCGCTGTACGCATATTATCTTGCCAGTCCCCTTAACTGGTTGGTGGTGCTGGCACCCAAGGCATATCTCATTGAATTCATAAGCATCATGATCATCTTAAAGACCGGTCTTGCCGGTCTGACCATGACGGCCTATCTCGGTAAGCACAGCAGGAACTCTACCTTTGCACCCGCATTCTTCGGCATATTCTATGCCCTTTCGGGTTATATGGCAGCATATTCCTGGAATATCATGTGGCTTGACTGCATCGTGCTCTTCCCGCTTATATGTCTGGGACTTGAAAAGCTGGTCAATGAAAAGCGCGGGCTCCTCTATGCGGTGACACTGGCTGCGTCCATCCTTTCCAATTACTATATCTCCATCATGATATGTATTTTCATGGTGCTCTATTTCATAGTGCTCCTTATCTTGAAGGGCAGGCAGAGCTTTGGTTCTCTTATCGGCACAGCAGCCATCTTTGCGGGATATTCCATCCTGGCAGGTGCGCTGGCAGCCGCCGTATGGCTTCCTGAGATATATGCCCTCCGGTTCACTGCCAGCGAGGATCTCACATTCCCCAAGGCAGTCAGCGAGTATTTCAGCATCATAGACGAACTGGCACGGCATATGGTCAATGTCGCCACGGAGCAGACCCTTGATCACTGGCCCAATGTATATTGCGGCGTTGCAGTATTCCCGCTGGTGATCCTTTATATCATCAACAGGAATATCAGCCTTAAGGAAAAGATCATATACAGCAC
>DCHJ01000085.1:36289-37773 GCA_002314805.1 Lachnospiraceae bacterium UBA1755
CTTCCGGCGCGCCAGAGCTTCATCTACATCTGGCTCATCCTCTTTATGTGCTTCAGACAGACTGATGAGATTGCGGGTACGCATGTCCGGGATATCGGCATCGCTGCGCTGTGCAGCATAGCCTTCATCTTCCTGTGTCAGGCGGTGGTCAAGGATGATGCATTTACGTGGAATGTATGGTATCTCACGCTGGGCTTTGTGGCGGTATACTGTCTTATCATCTATCTGTACAGGACAGGCAGGCTGGGGATCAATCTTGCCACCTTCCTGTTGCTGGGACTGTGCGCAGTGGAGGCTGCCGCCAATATGACCATGACAGGCATCAGCACCACGAGCCGTGACCAGTACGTTGAGAACAATGATGCCACACGGGCAGTGGTTGCCTATGTGGAGGATGACAGGGATTTCTACAGATTTGAAAAGACAGACAGGAAGGCCAAGGATGACGGCGCATGGATGAATTTCCATACCGTATCTCTTTTCTCGTCCATGGCTCATGAGGATATCAGCACCCTCTTTACAAAGCTCGGCTGCGAAGCATCGACCAACGCATATTGCATCAACGGTTCCACACCTTTAGTGGATGCACTTTTTGATATAAAGTACTCCATATATACCGGATATAACGAGGATCCTCATGCCAAAGCCATATGTGAGAGCGGAGACATAAGGCTCTATCAGAATGAGTACTGCCTGCCTCTGGGCTTTATGATCCCCCGTGGATTTGAGAACAACTGGGCACTTGAAGCCGGCAATCCGATACTGGTACATAACCAGCTGTCATCGGTAATGGGGACAGACAGGCTGCTGACGCAGGCTGACGGTTTTACGGAGGGAGATGCGTATACCTTTACCGTCCCGGTGGACGGACGCTATTATGCTTATTCCGATAATACGAGGACCTCTGAGATAAAGGTCACCATAGGCGATACTGAGAAGACCTTTGAGAAGGTCGACAGAGGTTATCTCATGGAACTGGGATGGCTTGACAAAAATACCATTGTGTACCTGGAGGCTGTAGACGATACTGCAACGATGGTACACGCATACAAATTTGACTACGATGCTCTGGGAGATATAGTGGGTCAGCTTGGGGCCCGGCCCATGCAGGTCAATACCTATGATGACACCCATATTTATTCCGGCGTGGACGTGACTGAGGACGGCAAGCTTGCAACTACCATTCCGTATGATCCGGGATGGACAGTCAGGGTGGACGGGCAGACGGTACCCGCCGCTAAATTCCTTGACAGATTCCTTGCCGTGGAACTGACTGCCGGACATCATGACCTTGAATTTACATATATTCCGGAGGGCCTTAAGCTTGGTGTAAGGATCTCTGCAGGAGCACTCCTTATCCTCTTTATGATCTTTGTTATCACACTGATCGTTGACGGACACCGCCGCCGCGTGGCAGAGTCCGGTGGCGGCACAGAGACTGAGCCTGACGGTGACGAGGTACGGTGCGCAGAAACGGCTGCTGC
>DCHJ01000052.1:0-10359 GCA_002314805.1 Lachnospiraceae bacterium UBA1755
ATGATCCGGATGGCAATCTCATAGAGGTCGGCACACCGATGTGATTTGAAAGGCGGGACACCGTATGCATAATATAAGAATTGAAAAAATCGGAATCACAAGAGTAAAAGCGGATGCAATAGTCAATGCGGCTAATGAAGGCCTATGGGAAGGCGGCGGGGTCTGTGGAGCCATATTCCGTGATGCCGGTTCTTCGGAACTTACAAAGGCATGTCAGAAAATCGGCGGATGTCATACCGGCAATGCTGTCATCACGCCTGCCTTCAGGCTACCGGCGAAGTATATCATCCACGCAGTTGGACCTGTGTGGAGAGGGGGAAATAACAATGAGCCTGAGCTATTATACAGCGCATACAAGCAGTCTCTTATTCTGGCAAAGAATAACGACTGCTATTCCATCGCTTTCCCACTCATATCCGCAGGTATATTCGGATACCCAAAGGATAAAGCGTGGAGGAAAGCCCTTCAGGCGTGCATGGATTTTACTGACAGTGATCCTGATTATGATATGACCATCATTTTCACCGTTCTGGATGATGGGATAATTGCTTTGGGAAACAGTGTTCTTGATGAACTCACACATTCCGCGCAGAAGCATACGGTAGGATATGGAGCAGCTTTAACAAAAGCAAACTCAGATGCCAATAACTATCTTATCTATGACGAGTTCAAAAATGAGATATCACCAGGTAAATATCGACATTATAAGGGAAATGAGTATGAAGTGATCGGTGTAGCAAGACATTCCGAGGATGAGCATCCGATGGTCGTATACAGGGCCTTATACGGAGAAAAAGAACTCTGGGTAAGACCTGCAGAGATGTGGGATGAGCTGGTAGAAGTCAATGGAAAATGTGTGAAGAGATTTGAACGGATAGATCAGAACCGGGATATATAAGTGCACCATTATCAGGAAGGGGGATAAATGTCAGAAAGATCATACATAGCCATAGATCTGAAGTCATTCTACGCCTCCGTCGAATGTATAGAAAGAGGGCTTGATCCCCTTAAGACAAATCTGGTTGTTGCTGATGCCAGCCGTACGGAAAAGACCATATGCCTTGCAGTATCGCCATCCCTTAAATCATATGGGATACCCGGAAGAGCCAGGCTGTTTGAAGTCGTTCAGAAAGTAAAAGAAGCCAATTCCCTGCGTGCAGAGAAAGCACCGGGAAAAAAGCTTACAAGATCGTCCTATGATGATGCCGAAATAAAGAAAGACCCATCATGCGCCATTGACTATATTGTTGCAACACCGCAGATGGCAAAATACATTGAGTGCAGCAACCGGATATATGACATATATCTTAAATATATCTCATCCGAGGATATACATGTATATTCGATCGATGAAGTATTCATGGATGTTACGGACTATCTGAAAACCTACAAGATGACTTCGCACGAGCTGGCTATGACAATGATCCATGACGTGCTTCATGAGACAGGTATCACGGCGACTGCCGGCATAGGGACCAATCTTTACCTTTGCAAGATAGCGATGGATATAGTTGCCAAACGCATCCCTGCCGATAATGACGGAGTAAGAATTGCAGAGCTTGATGAGATGAACTATCGGAAACTTCTGTGGGAGCATCAGCCCATTACTGATTTCTGGAGGGTAGGCAGAGGCTATGCAAAGAAGCTGGCAGAAAAGGGACTCTATACGATGGGGGATATAGCCAGATGTTCACTAGGAAAGAAGAGCGAATTCTATAGTGAGGATCTCCTGTATAAAATGTTCGGAGTCAATGCGGAGCTGCTAATTGATCATGCCTGGGGCTGGGAGCCCTGTACGATAAAGGAAATAAAAGCATACAAGCCTGATAGCAACAGCTTAAGTTCCGGACAGGTACTGCATTGCCCGTATGATTTCGAGAAAGGGCGTCTCATCGTCAGAGAGATGACAGACTTACTGGTACTTGATCTGGTCGATAAGGGCCTCGTTACCGATCAGATTGTCCTTACAGTCGGATACGACATCGAATGTCTTACTGACCCGGATATCAGCAAAAAATATAAGGGACCGGTGACTACTGATTATTATGGCAGGGATGTTCCTAAAGCCGCCCATGGTTCAATAAGCCTGGAAGAGTATACATCATCTACTGACACAATACTAAGGGCAGCCACGGAACTTTACGAGAGCATAGTGAATAAAGACCTCCTTATAAGACGTGCATACGTAGTTGCAAATCATATATTGCCGAAAGAAAGCATTGCAAAGGCAGAAACCTACGAACAGCTGGATCTTTTCATCGATTACGATGCAAAGCTTAAGGAGGCTAAAGCGAAAGCCATCAGAGAAGATAAGGAGCAGCGTATACAGCAGGCGCTATTGTCCATCAAGAAGCGCTATGGCAAGAATGCTGTCCTTAAGGGAATGAACTTCGAGGAGGGTGGAACTACCATCGACAGAAACAAACAGGTAGGAGGGCACAAAGCATAATGGGTAAGTATGATGACATAATTAATCTCCCACACCATGTATCCTCAAATCGTCCGCATATGTCAATCGAAAAAAGGGCAGCGCAGTTCGCTCCGTTCGCAGCTCTCTCAGGATATGGAGATTCAATAGAAGAGACCGGAAGGTTTACCTGCGAAAAGATTGAACTCGATGAACAGCATAAGGCATCTTTGGATGCAATGCTTAATCAGATAAGATCAGAACCGGGTATTCTGGTAAGGATCGTGTATTTTACCCCGGATATGCTAAAGGATGGTGGTGAATACATTACGGCAGAAGGCAGGTTTAAGAAGATAGATAACACTGGCGCGAAGATAGTTCTTTACGATAATCAAACCATTTTGATAGATGATATATATTCAATCAGTATCTGTCAGTGATAGTAAGTCTACCACAAGAACGCTATTTCTATCCATGTTTTTTGCTCTGCATGCCGGACTGTAAAAATGAGTTCGAAGGTGTTGAAGCGTGGTGCGTGGTCATGCTATATACAGAGAACATGTGCAGGGGCAAAGAAACGGATTTCGTAATCAGGCAACGCGGTATTTTATTGAGCGCTATCGGATAATAATACTCCGGATTTGTCAACAATATTAACCATATAATAAACAAATATCGGTTGACAATATTAATCGCAATGGATTCAGGATGACAAATGTGATGCATTCGGATATCCGGAGAATCGTTCAAGCAGTGCGGTTGTAGGTTATTGATGATATAATTTAAAATGTGTTCTGACTATCGAGCGGTTCTGAATAAGGGGAGGATGTGTTGAACGGTTTCGAGGATAATGAATTTAAAGGGATGTTCCGTGATTATCAGCAGCGTATTCTGGATAATTCGGACAGATACCTTAAGGACGGAAAAATAAACATTGTTGCTGCACCGGGAAGTGGTAAAACTGTCCTTGGACTGGAGCTTATCCGTCGTATTGGTTCACCATGCATCATTTTTTCTCCGACGACTGCTATCCGTCAGCAATGGGGAGAAAGATTCAGGGAAATGTATCTTGGTGACGGTGATGATTTTGCTCAGCTGTTTTCATACGATCTGCATCAGGTCAGGCTACTGAATTCTGTCACATATCAGGCCCTGTATATGGCAGTTGCGAAAAAGAACGAAGCGAAGAACGAGGATGTGGACTGCTCTGACATCGATATTTCTGCAGTCATGCGCAGTTACGGAATAAAGACCGTATGTCTTGACGAAGCTCATCATCTGAAAAACGAATGGCAGAAAGCACTTGAAAAATTCATCTCATCACTTGACAGTGATGTCATGATCATATCCCTTACGGCAACTCCTCCATATGATTCGGATGGAGAAAAGTGGAACCGATATATCAGAATCTGCGGTGAGATAGACGAAGAAATATCTGTACCGGAGCTTGTCAGCCGTAATACACTGTGTCCGCATCAGGATTATGTGTATTTTAACTATCCGGATGCTCAAGAGATCAAAAGCTTTCAAACCCACAGACTTCATGCTGTAAAAGCATTGGAGGAGCTTGGGAAACTGGAACTTTTTTCTGTCCTCAGTCAGAGACTGAATACCCGGAGACGGGATTATGATGCGCTGTTTTCCAATGTCAGTGGGTATGTTGCGCTTGCGGTGCTGCTAAAGCACTACAAATATGATATCAGCAAAAAACTGATTAATGATCTGACCGTAAGAAATGGTCTGCCGGACTTCAATATCCGATATGCCGAGACAGCAATTCGGTTTCTTTTGGAAAGTGACCTGATTTGCAAAGAGGATAAATCCGAAATAACTGCCATTCTCAAGGAGAATTCCGTTTATGAGAAAGGGAAGGCAGTGCTTGATTTGAATGGGAAGCTGAGGCGAAGTATCATTTCATCTGCCGGAAAACTGGAGAGTATCAGGAATATTGTACAAAGCGAGACAGCTGCAATGGCAGAAAAACTGAGGATGCTTGTTCTCACGGATTATATTAAAAAGGAAAGTATCCTCGGAGCTGCGGCAACGGAAAAATTCGATTCTGTCAATGTGGTCAGTATTTTTGAAACGATCAGGCGTGCTGTACCCGACGTGAGGATCGGGGTACTTTCAGGTACGCTTGTCATCCTTCCGGAAAACATTGATCTGTCGGGTTTAAAGTATAAAAAAGAAGCCATATCGAATAACGGTTACGTGGTTATGAATTTCACCGGTTCCATGCATAGTATGGTGGATTATGTCGGAAAGCTGTTCGAACAGGGGAAAATACAGATTCTGATAGGGACAAAATCACTGTTGGGAGAGGGATGGGATTCTCCATGTATTAATTCCCTGATTCTGGCAAGCTTTGTAGGCAGTTTTGTTCAGTCCAACCAGATGCGGGGACGGGCAATACGAGTTGACAGGAACGATCCGGGAAAGACAGCAAATATCTGGCATCTTGTAACGATCGAACCGGAATATCTGATAGCGGACAGGCTTCCGGAGCGTATAGCGGCATATTTACGAAGAGATAACAGCCGGATCGTCTCCTGTGATTATGATATGTTAAAACATCGCTTTGATTCCTTTGTGGGTCCGGCTTATGATAAGGGGACCATCACAAGTGGAATTGAAAGGATAACACTGATCCATCCTCCGTATGATCCTGACAGCATCAGGTGCATCAACTCAGAAATGCTGAGGCTGTCTGAGAAGCGCGATGATGTCAAAGACAAATGGACAGGTGAAGTCGGGGATGGAAGCTTTAATATGTGTGTGGAGACTTCGGTTCCCCGGGAGGCGCGGGTTCCTGTATTTGTCTTTTGGGATGCTGTTCTTGTTTTATTATTCTGTTTTGTATCGTATGCTTTTGCTTTTTCTCTGATAAGGTCTGCAGGGGAAGTTAATGTCACTGATGTCGCCGCACTGCTTCTGATATTCGGGCTGGGATTTGTGGTATACAGAATTTTCAGAAGGATCATCAGCCATTGCGGTGCTTCAGGTTCAATAAAGGCACTTGGCACTGCAGTTTGTCAGACTCTTTGCGAGTGCGGGCTGATTGCATCTTCTGCCAGGATTGAGGCCGAAGAAGACAAAGGGTTGTGTTTAATAGCGCTTTATCTTTGCAATGCATCAGTTCACGACCAGAATATATTCAATAAGGCAATGACGGAAATGCTCTCCCCGATAGGAAATCCGCGATATATCCTTATAGCAAAGATATGGCCGGGTATATTTTGCTACAGACGCTCTTTTGCCTGTCCGTCAGTCATCGGAAAAAAGGAGAGTTATGTTAAAGTCCTTGCAAAAAAGCTGAAACAATCAACGGGACGCTATGTGCCGGTGTTTACATACCACGAAAAGGGGCGCAAACTGATTCTGAAATGTAGGAGGCGCTCATACATTACGGCTGTTGAAAGAATTATCAATAAGAAATACAAGGTTTCACATTGGGATTAATCGTATTATTTACGGTTCATACAACAGACGGGAGGCCCTTTTCCAGACCGATATTGATGACCTGGAGGCTGAAATCAATGCTGAAGCAGTGAGTGTTCATCTGTCATTAACCGAAAAAGAATACCGAGTGCATTTTGTCACCATCGTATATCTGCCGCGGTATGAACCTTTATCAAAACAGTATTACTGGTATGCGAAGCCATCACCCTTTTCCTTAATCATCATATTTAACTTATTATCTGGGCAAGATAAGATAAAAAGTTATAATGAACCCAGTAAATTGCGGAGGTGTCGAAATGGACATGGTGAGAATTCGATATATTAAGGTATTCAGTATCTGAATGTAGAAGAGTATCTTAAAGACCTGTATTCGAAATAATCAACCATCCGGAATGGAGGCAGTATATGGGCTTTGGGTCTGCAGGAAAACAGAATAAGGTGGTCAGAGTTCCGGTGGTACTCCAGATGGAGTCAGCGGAATGCGGTGCGGCATGCCTTGCCATGGTGCTTGCTTACTATGGGAAGTGGATATCGCCGGAGCTGGCCAGGGCTGAATGTGCAGTCAGCAGGTACGGCTCCAGAGCCGTGAATATCCTGAAGGCTGCAAGGCGTTTCGGTATGGAAGCGCAGGCATACCGTCTGGAACCGGAGGCACTCAGGTCAGGGGACTCTTTTCCATGTATCATACACTGGAATTCCAATCATTTTGTAGTACTAGACGGCTTTAAGAGAAACAGGGCATATATCAATGATCCGGATATGGGGATGTATTCCGTGCCCATGAAGGAATTTGATCAGGCATTTACAGGAGTATGTCTGTGTATGAAGCCGGGTCAGGATTTCAGACCGGGCGGAAAACCAAAGAGTATCCTGAGCTTTGTAAAGAAAAGGCTGGAAGGAAACTGGATATCTGTTATATTGGCTGCAACTGCAGCGGCTGTTGCCTCTTTAACAGCCATTATTTCGATTTTGTCAGGCAGGATATATCTGGACAGACTGCTTACGGGTGTCGATACAGACCAGACAGAGATTTTTCTTATCGCACTTGCAGTGCTGTATGCAATACAGGTGATAGCCGCTTCAATAAGCAGCGCGACAGGCTGGAGTATCAGCGGGAAGCTGGCTGTAAGCGGCAGTCTGGCTTTTATGCGCAGGCTGCTTCAGCTTCCGATGAGCTTTTTCTCACGGCGCATGGCGGGCGATATCCTGACCAGACAGAAATCAAATATTGCTGTTTCTGAGAACCTGATCAATGTACTGGTACCTCTTGGCATCGATTTTCTGATGCTTGCCGTTTATCTGAAGGTAATGATCAGATACAGTATCCTTCTTACAATGATCGGGGTCTTTGCAGTGGTGTCGCAGGGTGTGTTTTCCGGGATCGCATTCAGGAAAAGAAAGGATATTGAGAGGATAAGAGCAAGAGAACAGAGCCGGCTGTATGAGTATATGGTATACAGTATCCATATGATGGAGACTGTCAGATCAAGCGGATCGGAAAAAAGTGTCTTTGAGAGGTTCTGCGGGTATCAGTCCGGTGTCAGGCGCAGGACTGCAGAGCTGATAAGGCTCAGCGGATACCGGGATATGATCCCTGCTGTCATCTCGTCAGTGTCAGGAGTACTGATCCTGGGCATAGGAGTCAGCTGCTGTATCAAAGGAGAGTTTACTATCGGTATGGTTTCTGTATTTCAGGGTCTGTTTGCGGCATTCCTCGTACCTGCAGGAAAGCTGCTTGCGGTCAGAGAGATCATCCGGGAAACAGGAACACAGATGGAGCGCATAGAGGATGTTATGGAATACCCGGAGGATGAGAGGCATGATGCATGCTGGGAATCCGGCGTATCATGCTGTGAGAAGCTCAGGGGCAGCATCGAGATCCGTGATCTTACCTTTGGCTATACGCCGCAGGAGGAACCGGTTATCCGGGACCTCAGTTTATCTGTAAGGTCAGGCAGCCGTGTGGCGCTTGTCGGAGCATCCGGGAGCGGAAAATCCACTGTCTTAAAGCTGATCTCGGGCTTATACCGGCCATGGAGCGGAGAGATCCTGCTGGACGAAAGAGAGCAAAGCAAGATAGCTCCGGAGGTATTATGTGCTTCGATAGCAGCCGTGAATCAGGAAATAATACTCTTTGATGATACGATCAGGAACAATATCAGGATGTGGGACCGTACTATCGGGGATCAGAGGATAATATCCGCAGCACGGGATGCGCAGATCCATGAGGATATCATGGAAAAGGCGGGCGGCTATTCGTACCACCTGACCGGTGGCGGCAGAAATCTTTCGGGCGGACAGAGACAGAGAGTAGAGATCGCCAGGGCACTGGCTCAGGAGCCGACAGTCATTATTCTGGATGAAGCTACAAGCTCTCTTGATGCGCTTACTGAGCTTGAGGTTATCAGAGCCATAGGTGAAAGGGGGATCACATGTATCATTGCATCCCATCGTCTGTCAGCCATAAGAGACTGTGATGAGATCTTCGTCATGGATCACGGGACGATCATCGACCATGGGAGTCATGATGCGCTTATGGCAAGGTGCGGAGTATACCGCAGCATGATAGCAGATGAGTAAAGGAGGAGAAGCATGAGCCGGTCAGACAAAGAAGAAATGTGTTTTTACAGGCCGCTGCCTCCCCGCAGTATCACCAGGCGGGATTTTTTCAGATTCTGTCTGTCGGCAGTGTCGGTTAGGGAGGCTGTTTGTGCAGCGCTGTTTCTGATACTGTCGGCAATGCTGGGGCTTTTAGTGCCGAAAATCAGCTATTACATGTTTTCAGCGGCTGTACCTGCAGGAGATATTCAGCTTGTCCGGTCCACTGCCGTATTTGCGATAGGCATTGTGGTATCAGCTGTGCTGCTCATGATGCTTTATTATATTGCAGCGGCGCGTATCGGTACCAGACTGAAGCTTACAGCAGAATCGGCAGCCATGGAGAGAGTACTTGGACTGCCTCAGAGCTTCTTTGATAAGTATTCTGAAGCCAGTATATCAATGCGTATAAACTACCTGAAAGCCTTTTGTGAGAATATTACAGGTGCTGTGATCATGACCGGGTTTTCAGCGGCTTTCGGTCTGGCATATTATTCACAGATAGCTGTATTTACGCCTGCTATGGCACTGCCGGTACTGGGGGTGATGATCTGTGCGGCAGGGTTTATTGCAGTATCTGCCGTCAGGCTGTCAGAGATATGCAGAAAGAGGATGCTGCTGGAAATACGCAGCCAGGAGAGCTCCTTGGATTATATTAACGGTATTCAGAAGATAAGGCTTGCGGGTGCGCAGGAAAGGATATTTTCCGGATTCTCAGCGGCTTTTTCAGCTGCGGCCCGGGTGATTTATGATCCGCCGGTATATATAAAGCTCAGGATACCGATCCTTCTGTTTATCACGCTGGCCGGACAGCTCATTATTTATATGATCGGACTTAAGACCGGCACGGCACAGGCGGCGTTCTATGCCTCACAGTCTGCATACGGGATGGTCGGCGGATGTGTGGCAATGCTCGCGCAGGCCGCCGTGTCTGCTGCTCAGGCGTTTGCAGCTCTTGAAATGGCTGTTCCTATACTTAAGACAGCCCCCGAGGCTGCAGAGGATCTCAGAGAAGTCACTTCACTTAAGGGAGAAGTGGATCTGCACGATGTCTCGTTTGGCTATGGAGAAGATATAGAGCCTGTGATTGCCGGTCTCTCATTGTCAGTAAGACCGGGTGAATATGTGGCGGTCGTAGGGCGCAGCGGGTGCGGAAAGTCTACTCTGATAAGGCTCCTGCTGGGCCTTGAGAAGCCACAGTCCGGTACGGTCAGCTATGACGGCAATGACCTGGAACTGCTGGATAAGTCCTCTCTCAGGAGACATATCGGAACTGTGATGCAAAATGAGAAGCTGTGTAATGACAGCATATATGCCAATATCTCGCTATGCGCACCCGCACTTACAATGGATGAGGCATGGAGGGCAGCAGAGCTTGCGGGTATTGCCGATGACATCCGGGAACTGCCAATGGGCATGCAGACTGTAATATCAGAGGAAAACGGGGGATTTTCGGAGGGTCAGAAGCAGCGGCTTGTAATAGCAAGAACGATAGCCTCAGATCCGGATATTCTCATATTTGATGAGGCAATGAGTGCTCTTGATAACAGGACGCAGAGGACGGTCAGCGATGCTCTTGTTTCTATGAACTGTACGAGGATCGTGGCTGCACACAGGCTTTCCGCTGTACGTCACTGTGACAGGATCCTCGTTATGGACCGGGGGCGCATCGCAGAGGAAGGAACCTATGAAGAGCTGATGGCGGGGAAGGGACTGTTTGCGGAGCTCGTCAGACGGCAGTGTATTGACGGGGAAGTATAGCCTGCCCGGCTGTTATGCTTCCGATAGCCGGGACGCCGGCGCCGGATGGCGAAGTATGATATATTTGCAGATAAAGTTAATCGACCGGCAGTTCTGCTAATAAAGCTGATGACACAATTGAATAAGATAAAGTA
>DCHJ01000052.1:10405-19778 GCA_002314805.1 Lachnospiraceae bacterium UBA1755
TGGTCGAGGACATTATAACAAAAATAGGAGGTCAACGCTCTTTTTATTTGTAAACCTCCGAAAGATGTAGTAAATAAAGGCTTTTTAAGCCTTTGGATAATAAAAAAGGGGTGTCAGATTTGACACTACCATTGATTACGGAGAGGTATCCTACATGACAGAGACTGAGAAAGGATTCAGTATCAGAAAAACGACACGGGAGGATATGGCTGTGGTCATGGGTATCTATGCCCATGCCAGAGAATTTATGACTGCTCACGGCAATCCGAAGCAGTGGGCAGAAAGGAACTGGCCGCCTGAGGAGCTTATCATACGTGATATAGAGAAGGGCATGAGCTGCGTGTGTGAGTATGACGGGAGGGTCGTCGGTGTATTCTATTATGAATACGGCAGAGAGGATCCGACTTATATGAATATCGAAGACGGCGGATGGAAGGATCCGTCTCCGTACGGTGTAGTCCACAGGATAGCATCTGACGGGTCCGTGCCCGGTACCGGCTCATACTGCATCAGCTGGGCATATGAGCAGTGTCATCATCTGAGGATAGATACTCACGGAGACAATACTGTCATGCAGAACCTGCTTAAGAAGCTCGGCTTTGATCTATGCGGCATAATCCATGTGGCGGAGGATAATTATCCCAGGCTTGCCTACGAGAAATAGGCGGAGCGGCATTGTTTTATGTTTGGACAGTAATACTATTGCGTTTTTATCCTCGGCGGCGCAGGTTTACTTGGAACGACCGATCGATGGGTTATTTATTGCAGAGCCTTCAGGTCACCGTTTTACAATTTTATAAAAGGCGGCGAAAATAGACAAATCAGGTATATAAGATGCTATAATAGCAGCGTTGGACGGCAGAACCTCCGCAGGTTAGGAATAACCGGTTCTGCAGCCGTGTGAAGAATATAGGTGCATGCCATATGAAGGTACGCATTCTGTCAGTGTCCGGGCTTAAGGTGCTTCATTTCCGGCAGCCGTGTTTAAGAGCTGAGCATAATACTAGATATGTAGGCGCCTGGGTTTATGATACGACAATTGATAAATGGACCAGTAAGATGATAGACGATATCGGCGGCATTTACGATATCGGAGCAGTGAATATTTCTTTGGGGAAAATGGTTAAACTCAATGGGTGACTACCGGATATATAAAAAATTAAGACCCTTTCTGTTCAAGAGAATACTGTTTGCTTTTATGGGTCTGATCCTGATGGTGTTGGTGCTTCTGGCAGCAACCTACTGTGGTATGCAGTTCCCTGAGTATCGTCTGCAGATAATCCTGTTATTTGCTTTCATCGGAGTATTTGTCGGCTGGAAGGTAATCCGCAACGGTGAAGTCAGGTATCGTCTGGCGCAGGTAGCAGTGATAACAGATATCGTAAAGGGTGCTGATTCTCATGATATCAATTCACGGTATGCTATGAGAAAGGCGAGAAGCACCTTCAAGTATGCCAGTATCCTGAGTCTGTTCGGGAATATCTGGAGGCATAAGAATTTCAGGAAGGTCGGTCAGTATATTACGATCATTACCGCCAATATGGTTCCGTACGTAGGTACATGCATGATCTCATGGATATTTGCCCACCCGGAGGAAAGCAAACTGAAGGGGGCGTGTTATGCAGTTACCAATTATTATTCCAACAGAAAGGTGCTGCGCTTAAAGGTTTTCAAGGCCTTTGTGAAGGAAATAATACTGGTGGTCGCGGCATGGTTTGTAATATTTGGAATTGAGTGGTGTATTTTCCTGGCTGTGACCGAATTTGCCCCGGGTCTCGATGCGCTCCTTGACAAGGTCGATGATATTACGGATACAATAGAGATCGTATATCTCTGGTATTTTGAAAAGAGCGGAGGATATGGGTGGAATCCAAGGGATGTAATGGCCGTCATAGCGCTTTATCTTGCATGGTTTGTAAAGGTGTTCAGTATCAGAGCATACCAGATGATCGGAATAATACGGGAGTATCTTGCAGTCGGTGAAAAGAATCCTCCGTCCGATGAGCTGTACAACAGGCTTATGGCTCAGATGGAAAAAGGTAATTTCAAAAAGGAAAAGAAGAAACGGCGTGAGGCCGGTGCTGTATCTGCGGATGCTGAAACAATGACAGAGGAAATGACACTCAGGGATAAGGAAACGGAAGGTGCCGTAACGAAGAGCAGTGTAACAGAAAGCAATGTAACGGAGAACTGATGTATGGGAAAGCTAAGGATTATAATATTCTATTTAATGATACCGATAGTGATCATCTGTCTGGGGGTAGGTATTGTCTATTACCGTGAGATGGGACTTGGTGAATCAGAGAGGATATTATGCTCGGTAGACAATACTGTAAGGATATTCCTGGCACGGCCTACGATACAGCCGTTTCTTGCTTTCAGATCAATAAATGAAAATTACACGGAATTTGAGAGATTCATGACGTATACGTATTCGGTGCTGGTAATCGTTGCACCAATACTGATGACCACTGCCATTCTGGCAGGTTTCAGAGCGTATATTTTTGATTTCCTCAATTCATTAAAAATATCCTTCAGGAAGAAGATGTTCATCATAGGAGACGGGCAGACGGCGAAGGTCATAGCATCCAAGTATGCCAGGGAATACAATGTGTTTTATCTGATGCCTGCAGAGACTACCAATGAGGAAAGAGTTTCACTCCTGAAAGAAAAAGTCAAGGCCTATAATGTCGACTATATGAAAATATGTGATACCTGTAAGCTCGCAAAGATGGAAAAGGCATCCTATGTCGTGCTCAATTTCAGTGACTGGTTTGCATCCTATAAGACCGTTACGGATATTGTGGAATATCTGGTAAAGAACAATACCGGCGTTTCCATGCCTGTAGGTATTGTCGATTCACCGGGTGCGCTGCGCAATGCATTTAATCTCATGTATCAGGGCTTCTGCAATAAGTACGGGAAGGATAATTCTGCCCTGAGTTTTTTGAATATCAACGTAAATGATACCAATTCACAGAGCTTTTTCATGGATCCGCATATGACACAGCAGCCTGACGGCAGACACCATATAGTTTTCGTCGGAGTCGGAGGCTATGGGCGTGCCATGCTCAGGGAACTGGTAAATTATATGATATCCAATGATCTGACAGGTACCATTGAGCTTTTTGACCGCTCAGTAGAATCGAGTATTAACAACCTGATGTATGCGCCTCAGAACACTGCCAACGCCGGCAGGTTTTCGGTCGTACCTAATGCAGTAAATGCTGAATATTCGACGTCACTGAAAACGGATGCAGGCAGCATCGATCTTAACTTCTATCGTGTCAATATAGGAGAATTGAAGGCAACCAGCTATATGGGAGGGATCCTCAGTAAGGACAGGGCCACAGAGTTTTTCTGCTGCATAGCAGATCTGGAGACGTGCTTTGAATGCTATAGAATGATAGAAGCCTTCGGGGATGATTTTGCGGATACTAAGCTTTACTTCAGAGTGGAGCCTAAGCATATCAATGCATTTAAGGCGATGCAGCTTAACAGCCCGGGTCTGGAGTTCCTTCCTGATGATTTCCCGGATATAGAACTTATCAGGGAATCACAGAAATGAATAAGCAGTGTTCTGCCGGTCAGGAGCATATATCAGCAGAAAAACAGATCTGATCAGGAAGGTATAGGAACAGGATCAGCAGCAGTGCGCCGTGCGCAGGCATAGATCAGCAGTAAACAGATCTGACCGGGAAGGTATAGGAATAATATCAGCAGCAGTATGTCGGTCAGCGAAAGCGCTGACCAAAGGTATAGATACATCAGGCATAATCATTGCCGGATAATAGAAAGGGGACAGTATGGATAAGAAAGTCAGATGGGGAGTGATAGGCTGCGGAGGCATTGCAAGGAGCAGGACTATTCCGGGTATGCTGATGGCAGAAAATGCGGAGCTTATTTCTGTTATGGATCTGAGCATGGAGACAGCGGAGGCAGTCAGGGAGCAGTTCGGAGCACTTAAGGCATATGACAATGCAGAGGATGTGCTTCGCTGTGATGATATTGATGCAGTATATATCGCAACACCGGTATTCACACATCTGCCTCTTACAAAGCTGGCAGCAGATCACGGGAAGCACGTGCTCTGTGAAAAGCCGCTGGGACTTAATGCAGATGAGGCTCTTGAAGCAGTAGAGTACTGCAGATCTAAGGGAGTGCTCCTCTCGGTGGATCTCATGATGAGGTTTGGTACACATATCGTAAATATGAAGAATGCAGTCACAGCCGGTGAGATAGGACAGGTGGTATCAGGCGACTCCAGATTCTCATGCTGGGTACCGAATGCGTGCTGGGCAACCAATCTCGAGCGTGCCGGCGGCGGACCTCTTATGGATATGGGTATTCATCTCATCGATCTTATGAGATTTGTCTCAGGGATGGAGGTCACGGATGTGACTGCCATGAATGAGAGGATAGCCTTTGACGATCCCGGGTATACTGTTGAGGATTCTTCGACAATAATCATGAGGATGGAGAACGGTGCTCAGTTTGTCGTATTTACTCATTTCAACATTCCGGATACCGCAGGCAAGTGGACACTGAATCTCTATGGTACAAGAGGAAGACTGCTGGGTGATAAGATCATCGGACAGATCGACGAGGGAAGCCTGTGGGAGCTTGCACTTAAGGAAGGTGAGGATGATTTCTTCATGGAACCGGTTGAGGGCAACAGGATCGGGAAAGAAATAATCTCTGAGTTCGGCAACATGTATACAGAGAATATTACAAGATTCGGCAATGCTATTCTCTGCGGAGCAGAGGACTATATCGATCCTATGGAGTGCGTGAAGGATCAGCGTGTAATTGATGCATGCTACAGGAGCAGCCGTGAGGGCAGGTCTGTGAAGATATAAGACATGATGGAGAGAGGATATGTTTAAGGCTGCATTATGCCAGGTAAGAGGATCAAGACTGGGACACATAGAGAATTATAAAGAAGACTGCATGCAAAGTGTCAGAAGGATGGTGACGGAGGCTGCAGATAATGAGGCAGACATTGTATGCCTTCCCGAGATGTGGAACTGTCCCTATTCCAACCGGGCCTTTGAGGATTTTAAGGAGCCTGAGCAGGGAGAGACCTGGAGTTTCATGAGCAGGCTTGCCGCTGAAAACAATATTTATCTGATCGGAGGTTCAGTACCGGAGGCCGACGGGGATAAGATATACAACACCTGTTTTGTATTTAATCCCATAGGCAGACAGATCGCAAAGCACAGGAAGGTACACCTTTTTGACATCGATATTGAAGGCGGTCAGAGGTTTTGCGAGTCGGATACGCTGTCTGCGGGAGATACAGTGACAGTATTTGATACCATGTTCGGACGCATCGGAGTCATCATCTGCTTTGATATCAGATTTGCAGATTTTGTACGCAGGGAAGCCATCGATGAGGGGGCACAGATGATATTTATGCCGGCCTCCTTCAATATGACAACCGGCCCTGCCCACTGGGATATGACGGTCAGGTCGCGTGCGCTGGATAACCAGATATTCTTTGCGGCATGTGCACCTGCAAGAGATGAGTCTGCAGCCTATGTATCCTATGCTAATTCAGCGATTGCCGGTCCGTGGGGTGATTTCAAGGCTCACGCAGGGACTGATGAAGAGATCCTGTATGCAGACATTGATTTTGATGAGATCGACCGTGTAAGATCCATGCTGCCCATAGTAAGATCAAGAAGACCCGGGCTATACTGAGACCGGGTCTGTGAGTCTGATACGTTTCCGGTTTCTGCAGTGTCCGGGTCTGTGAGTCTGATACGTTTCCGGTCTCGGCAGAGACAGGATCTGTGAGTGTACGCCCGGCGGCGCACGTTTCCGGCGGGTTAAAGACCGGGATCCGGCGGGCGCTCATCCGTCTGCAGGATCATCGGTAACGATACTCAGCTGTTCCAAACGTGTTTTTTGAAATATCTGTCAAGTCCTGCGATAAGTGCCGCATGATCCTCTTCGTCAGGAAGACCCGACATACCAATAAAGCCTATCACGGTACCTCCTTTAAGCCTTATCGGAAAGCCTCCGCCGCAGGCCGCAAAGCCCGGGAAATCCAGACCGTCCTCTTCCTGAGTCATACCTGATGCTTCCAGCTTGGCCTTATATGTCATCGAAGCCATCTCAAGGGTGGTTACTGTATTGCGCTTCCATTCAAGCCATCTCTCATTATGTCTGCCGGTACCGCACGGATAGTAGCGGAAGACCTCTGTACCATTGAGCCAGACTGTCACTGCCAGAGGACCTGAAGCCTCATTTGCCGCTTCCACGAGTGCACAGCCAAGCGCCCACACATCATTCCTGTTAAACTCCGGAAACTCATACTTTTTCTCTTCGGCAATACATGCCGCATAATATTCCTGTTTTGTCATGCCATATCCTTTCCATGCAAAAAGCATA
Source organism: Lachnospiraceae bacterium UBA1755 (assembly GCA_002314805.1). Classification (GTDB taxonomy): domain Bacteria; phylum Bacillota; class Clostridia; order Lachnospirales; family Lachnospiraceae; genus Darwinimomas. The sequence goes on from DCHJ01000052.1 coordinate 16,802, forward strand.
TCTTTATACGGACATTATAAGGAATACACCTATATACAGGCAAGCATTTGTGATGTATAATACCTGTGAATTGCGGGTGCGCACGGCAAGAAGCGGTAAGACCGGTCAGATCTGCTGCCGGATGTGAGAGACATAATCACAGCTTTGTGTTATAATACCCGTTGTTTCAAAAATATTTGGAGGTGTTATATGTTATCAGGCTTTGTAGAGAATCTTAAGAATTCATGTAAGAACTGGTGGTTACTTCTTATCCTCGGTATTCTTTGTATTATTGCAGGAATCGCAGTTCTCTGTTCTCCGGCAGGAGGAACGGTTGCAATCGCAATCATCCTTTCGATCGCACTTATCGTAGGAAGTATCCTCGGTATAATCTTTGTTATCTCTAACAGAAAAGAGATACCGGCATGGGGCTGGAATCTTGTGCTCCCGATCCTTGTACTTATTGCAGGAATTATCCTTTTATGCAATACAGGTGCTTCTGTAGTATTCGTCCTTTGCTTCTTTGCAGTAGGTATTCTCTTCCAGGCAGTTGAGACAATATGCGTTTCGATCTCAATGTCCAAGGTTGAGGGTTCAGGCTGGGGCTGGACACTTGCATTGGGTATCATCGGACTTCTTATCGCATTCACTCTTTTTGCAAATCCGCTGTTTTCGATGATCATGGTTTCTGTATTCGCAGGCATCTCACTTCTGTTTGCAGGTATTGAGTCCATCGCTGTTTCAGTACAGCTTTCAAAGATGAGATCTGCAATGAAGAAGGAAGAGGCAGAGAACAAGTAATTATCCGGTGCTATTCATAAGACTCTGGTTTTACGAATACAGGCCGCGTGCTTTGTAAGCGAAAATACAGCCTCCGGGCGGTGATAGAAGCTCAGTATATTCACCGTAATAGTTGTGCTGTGCAGATGTGAGAAGTATCAAGGGGGACAGTTATAAAATGAAAAAATTATTTAAGTCATTGCCATTCAGATTATTGCTTGGCATCGCAGCAGGTATAATACTTGGTCTGCTGCTCGGTGAAGGCCCGATGAAGGTCGTTGTTGCGATAAAGAACGTACTCAGTCAGATCGTTATGTTCTGTGTACCGCTTATTATCATCGGTTTTATTGCGCCGTCTATCACAAAGCTGGGAGCGAACGCATCCAAGCTTCTTGGTATTGCGGTAGTCCTTGCATATGCATCATCAGTGCTTGCGGCATTTATGAGTACAGCAGCAGGATATGCGCTTATTCCAAGTCTTGCCATCAAGACAGATGCTACAGTAAGGGAGCTTCCGAAGGATATCTTTGCACTTGCTATCCCTCAGATCATGCCTGTTATGTCAGCACTTGTACTTTCACTGCTGCTGGGACTTGCAGCAACCTGGACAAAGTCTTCATTCACAATCAAGCTGCTGGATGAGTTCCAGAAGATCGTGCTTGCAATAGTAACAAGGATAATCATTCCGCTGCTGCCGTTTTATATCGCACTTGTTTTCTGCGGTCTCACATGGGACGGGACAGTTACGAAGCAGTTTCCTGCGTTCCTCCAGATCATCCTTATCGTACTGATCGGTCATTTCATCTGGATGGCTGTACTCTATGCAGCTGCAGGTATTTACTCAAAGAAGGATCCAAGGGAGGTATTCAGACATTACGGACCTGCTTACCTTACAGCAGTAGGTACGATGTCATCAGCTGCTACACTTTCCGTAGCTCTTGAGTGTGCTCATAAGTCCAAGGTACTCCGCAGGGATATGGTGGACTTTGGTATACCTCTTTTTGCAAATATTCATCTGTGCGGATCAGTACTTACAGAAGTTTTCTTCTGTATGGCTGTCAGCTATATTCTTAATGGCGCGCTGCCATCAGTAGGCACTATGATCCTTTTCTGCGTACTTCTCGGTATCTTTGCAGTCGGAGCACCCGGCGTACCGGGTGGTACAGTAATGGCATCACTTGGAATCGTTGTATCGGTGCTTGGCTTTGGAGACGCAGGTACAGGAATGATCCTTGCGATCTTTGCTCTTCAGGACAGCTTTGGTACAGCCTGCAACGTAACAGGTGACGGAGCTCTTACACTCATCCTCTCGGGTTATTGTGAGAAACATGGCATTAAGGAACAGACTGAACTCAATGTAGAACTTTGATCATTGGGATGAGCACTTTTTATTAACTAAATCGCAGGGGCAGCGGTTCGGGTAATTCCGGGTCGCTGCTCCTTTTGAATGTACTGGCGGTGCAAGCTTCTGCCGGTAAACAGTGACTTTTATGATTTGGTCACGGTCTGTCAGTCTGTGCGTGTCAGCTATGGAAAGCATCGTATTCCGAGTGGTATGTACGGTTATGTGATGGGACGCAGGCCAATCACCGTCTTCTTCTCGATTAACAGATGATAATTCGTTTACTTCATCAGTCGTAACGGGATATTTCATATTTTATAAAAAACCCGTATAATATACAGAGCTATCAAAACGAAAAGAGGAACAGACAGGACTGATGAAATCAGTAGGCATTGATATCGGGTCTACGACCGTAAAGGTCATAGTCATTGACGAACAGCATAATACTATTTTCAGCAATTATTTACGCCACTGTGCTCATACTAAGGAGACGCTGACAGAGCTTCTTGCACAGGCACGGGAAGTAATCAGAGACGAAGAGGTATCGATGGGTATTACCGGGTCGGGTTCAATCAATCTGGCCAGGGCTTTGGGTATTCCGTTTGTACAGGAGGTAGTGGCTGTTGCCACGGCACTCAGGGAGAGGGCGCCTCAGACGGATGTAGCCATAGAGCTTGGAGGCGAAGATGCCAAGATCATTTATTTTAAGGGCGGACTGGATGAGAGGATGAACGGTATCTGCGCAGGAGGCACCGGCTCATTTATTGACCAGATGGCATCACTTATCAAGACAGATGCCATGGGACTTAATGAGGCTGCCCGTGAATATACCCATGTCTATCCCATAGCCGCAAGGTGCGGAGTATTTGCAAAGAC
>DCHJ01000052.1:19907-24832 GCA_002314805.1 Lachnospiraceae bacterium UBA1755
GCCTTTCTGGGAGGACCGCTGCATTTCCTTACGGAGCTCAAAAATGCTTTTATCAGGACATTAAAGCTGGGGCCGGATCAGATAGTTGACCCCGATGATTCACATATGTTTGCGGCACTTGGAGCTGCACTTGAGACAGAGAACAAGTCCGGAAATATGACAGCTGACAATAACCGCAGCGATCCGGCAGGCAAAGCAGCATTAGGCGGGGACTGCAGCTGCTGCCATCCGGATAAGAGGTCTTCCTGCATGCCTGAAAATGCAGCAACGGGTGTTTCAGATGGGGAGCATACATTCAGGGTGGACGAGCTGCTTGCTGTGCTCAATAAGGGCATAAGTCTTACCTATGAGCTTAAGCGCCTGAAGCCGCTGTTCAGGGACAGGAACGAGTATGACAGCTTTGCCGCACGCCATGAAAGAGCAGTGGTAGAGAAGCAGGATATCGCTGCATATAAGGGAAATGCATTTCTTGGCATAGATGCAGGAAGCACTACCACCAAGCTTGCGCTGATCGGTGAGGACGGTCAGCTGCTCTGGTCTCATTATGCAGGCAATGAAGGCAATCCGATCCGCACAGCTATGGATGCGATAGCAGATCTGGTTTCGGTGCTTCATGAAGACATACATATCGCCCGGAGCTGCTCCACCGGCTATGGTGAGCAGCTGCTCAAGGCTGCGTTCTGTCTTGATGAGGGAGAAGTTGAGACTATCGCTCATTCCAGAGCCGCAGAATTCTTTGACCCCAGAGTTGACTGCGTGATGGATATCGGCGGTCAGGATATGAAATGTATTAAACTCAGGGACCATTCGGTAGAGAATATCATGCTCAATGAGGCATGCTCCTCAGGCTGCGGCAGCTTTATTGAGAATTTTGCAAATTCGCTGGGATACACTTCACGTGAATTCGCCGGCATGGCTCTGTTTGCAGAGCATCCGGTAGATCTCGGTACCCGCTGCACCGTATTCATGAATTCCAATGTGAAGCAGGCTCAGAAGGAAGGAGCATCAGTCGCCGATATTTCTGCAGGGCTTGCTTATTCGGTGATAAAGAATGCACTTTACAAGGTCATCAAGCTTACGGATGCCTCACAGCTGGGCAGTCACATAGTTGTTCAGGGAGGTACGTTTTACAACAGGGCTGTACTGAGAGCCTTTGAGCAGCTTGTGGGTGTGGAGGTAATATGCCCGGATATCTCGGGCATCATGGGTGCCTTCGGTGCTGCACTTATAGCAAGGGACAGATACAGCAGTCCATGTGCAGACTGCAGAGAGTCGGGGATGCTGCCTCTGCAGGATATCCTCAGGCTCGAGTATAAGACAAGTACCACACGGTGCGGAGGCTGCAGCAATAACTGTATGCTTACTGTCAATGTATTTGACGGAGGCCGCAGGTATATCACCGGCAACAGATGTGAAAGACCTCTCGGAAATCATGATAAGGTAAAAAAGGGAAGGAACCTGTGTGCATACAAGCTGAAAAGGATCTTTGATTATGAACCGCTCCCGGCAGAGGAAGCTCCCAACGGTACAGTGGGACTTGTCAGGGCTCTGGGCATGTATGAAAACTATCCGTTCTGGGCAGTCTTTTTCAGGGGGATAGGTGTGGCTGCTGTGCTTTCACCGCTGTCCGACAGAAAGCTTTATGAGCTGGGGATGGAATCAATTCCGTCAGAGTCAGAGTGCTATCCGGCAAAGCTGGCCCACGGACATGCTCAGTGGCTGATAGATCAGGGCATAAAGACGATCTTTGATCCCTGTGTATTCTTTGAGCATCAGGAGGTCGATGATGCACAGAACCATTACAACTGTCCGATCGTGGTCTCATACGCAGAGAATTTAAAGAATAATGTTGAAGATATCACATCGGGAAATGTAAAGATCATCCGTCCTTTTATTGCATTTACGGATGAGAAGACCTGCGCCGACAGACTGGTGGAGCTGTGCAGACAGGAATGGGGTGTGGATGAGAAAACCGTACGCCGAAGTGTCCACGATGCATGGCTGGAACAGAAGAAGGCCAAGGACGATATCCGCAGGGAAGGCGCTTCGGTCATCGCAGAGATGGAGGCTGAAGGCGAAAGAGGTATCGTGATAGCGGGAAGACCGTATCATATGGATCCGGAGATCAATCATGGAATACCCGAGATGATATGCGGCTACGGGCTGCATGTACTGACCGAGGATTCACTGCCCATTGATTTTAAACCTGAAAGACCCGTGAGAGTCAATGACCAGTGGGTCTATCATTCAAGACTGTATACTGCGGCGCAATATGTATGTGCCAGAAACGATCTGGAGCTTTTGCAGCTCAATTCCTTTGGCTGCGGTCTGGATGCAGTCACCACGGATCAGGTGGGCGAGATCATGGAGCATTCAGGCAAGCTGTATACACTCCTTAAGATAGATGAGGTCAATAACCTTGGTGCTGCCAGGATCCGTATCAGATCACTCATAGCAGCAATGCGTATGAGGCAGGAACGGCATATCATGCCGACAGCCGGAAAGACAGGCTATGACAGGACGGTCTTTACAGCCCGGATGAGGGATGAGAAATGGACCATCCTGGCTCCGCAGATGAGTCCGATACATTTTAATATACTGGAGCCGATGTTCAGAAAGCATGGCTATAATTTCGTAATACTGGACAATGACAACAGGACGGCAATAGATACCGGACTTAAATATGTTAATAACGATGCGTGCTTCCCGTCGATTACCGTTGTGGGTCAGATCATGGAAGCAGTGCTTTCAGGAAAATATGACACAGACCGTCTGGCTATCATGATGACGCAGACCGGCGGATGCTGCAGGGCCTCCAATTATATCGCATTCATAAGGAGGGCACTTGAAAATACAGGTCTGAGCCATATACCGGTCATCTCCCTTAATGCCAACGGCATGGAGAAGAACGAAGGGTTTAAGATAACACCGGGTCTGCTGAAGGACGGGTGCATGGCAGTCATATATGGTGACCTTTTTGAAAAATGTGTGTATAAGGTAAGACCGTATGAAAGGGAGCCGGGCAGCGCAGACAGGCTGCATAAGGAGCTTGAAAAGATGTGCATCGATGCCCTGATGAAGGGCGAGAGCATTGCATCATACAGAAAGCACTGCAGGATGATCGTGGATGCGTTTGATAACCTGCCTATCCGTGAAGACATACGAAAGCCCAGAGTGGGTATTGTGGGAGAGATCCTTGTGAAGTATATGCCCCTTGCCAACAATCATCTGGTGGAGCTCCTTGAAAAGGAAGGTGCCGAAGCGGTGGTACCGGATCTCATGGATTTTCTCAACTATTCATTTTATAACAGCATTTACCGTGAGAGATATCTGGGTTCAAAAAAGATAAATGCTATAGGTGCCTCGCTTGCGATAAAGGCCTTCAGGGTGATCCGCAGACCGGCTATGGATGCACTTAAGAGAAGTAAACGTTTTGAACCTTCTATGCCTATAGAGAAAGTGGCAGAGCTGGCAAAGCCATTCCTGTCGCTGGGCAATCAGTACGGCGAGGGATGGTTTTTATGCGGTGAGATGGCAGAGCTCATTGAATCGGGAGCGCCAAATATCGTATGCATACAGCCCTTCGGCTGCCTGCCGAATCACGTAGTGGGCAAGGGCGTGATAAAGGTGTTGAAGCAGCAATATCCTCAGAGCAATATTTCTGCTATCGATTATGATCCGGGTGCGTCGGAGGTCAACCAGCTCAACCGTATCAAGCTCATGCTGTCGGCAGCAAGACAGGCAGGAAACTACTGACAGGACCGGTTTACAAGGCAAAAGATTAATGAAAAATGATGTCCTTTGAATCTGCAGGAGCATATCGGTACAGGGAGTACCGACGGACATGGGCCACGCAATTGAGAGTCCATGGTCTGACAGTGAATTGACAGTATCAAAAGAGTTATTCAAAAATGATAAACCATAAACACGCAGACATAGCGGTACGTGGCGGTTTGACGTATACCGGTCATACATGTGAGTTTACAGGGAATGGAAGTATATCCGGGGAGGTCAGAATGGATATTACAGACAGGCATTTGTTATTGAAAGCAAGGGTGGAAAGCTGCGGCTTCATGAACAGCGCAGAGATAGCTCAGGACAGTATCGTCTATGATAAAAGCTTCAGGGACATATGTCTCGCAAACCAGTGCGGGGAGATGGGCAGATGCTGGATGTGTCCGCCGGATGTGGGTGAGCTGGATGAGCTGATCGCAAAGTGCAGATCGTATCCGTATGCTATCCTCTATCAGAGCTATTATCAGCTGGAGGATTCTTTGGATATCGAGGGGATGCAGGAAGGCAAGAAGCAGTTTACCGGCTGTGCGGCAGATCTTACTGAGCTGCTGTATGCCATGCAGGAAGAAGGAATGCTTCAGAGAGAAGACTATATGCAGCTCGGAGTAGGTGCCTGCGGCATATGTGATACATGCGCAAAGAGAGAGAATAAGCCCTGCCGATATCCTATGCTGGCATTGCCGTCCATGGAAGCCTGCGGAATATTTGTGTCGGAGACTGCGAAGAATGCAGGACTTAAGTATATAAACGGTGAGAATACCGTCACATATTTCGGGATGCTGCTGTTCAGATGACACCGGAATGCCGTCAGCTATATCAGGAGAAGCTGCCGGAGACAGATAAAGCGCGAAGTGTTCATATGCAAGTCAGAAATGACTGTGGAAATAAGAATGACCTCGGAATGCGAGCAGCATATCCGGAAGAAAAAGGGGGAAGACAATGAGTAAAGTATTTTCATATAAGCCTAAGGGCGTCTGCGCGACAAAGATAGAGTTTGAGCTTGACGATGACGGAAGGCTCCACAATGTGAGATTCACCAACGGGTGTGACGGTAACGGCAAGGCAATCGGTCTTATCGTGGAAGGAAGGGATGCTCTTGAGATAGCGGACCTCTTTGCAGGGAACCGATG
>DCHJ01000052.1:24907-25043 GCA_002314805.1 Lachnospiraceae bacterium UBA1755
GCCTGATCAGCGTCCCCGGCAGGTGCAAGTCCTGTGTCTGAAATTGCAGACCATCGAAAGAAGATCTTTTTTGTGATATACTTGAATCAAGAAATATGAAGGGGGAAATGCTATGCCAGTCAGGAACGCAAGGCAT
>DCHJ01000113.1:0-13637 GCA_002314805.1 Lachnospiraceae bacterium UBA1755
CATTCTTTCCGTTGCGCCTATCACATACAACACCGACATCAACTTTATAGCCTCTTCTTACAAGCTCGTTATATATTATATTTTCCATGATGTGACCCGGGTCAAACTGACGATAATTGAGTCTTGCGCTTTTCGTCCTAAATATTCGTCAACTATACTCGTAGTTGCACAAGCAGTTACTTTAGACGAAATAATAGCTTTCAGGACTTGTCCAGGCGCGCCTCCAAAAAAGATTCCGGAAATAACTACATTTGTATCTACAACAATCTTCATCCGCGTTTATTCCTTCGTACAGCCTTAATTATGTCATTAACATCATCTTCAGCGTAGCCCACAGAGGCCGCCCATTTTTGAGCTTCAGACAATGCAGTTTCAAAATCCTCAGCAGATGGAAGTTTTAAAGTCTTTAGCATAATGGCATCGTTTGAGGCATAAACAACAAGCTTATCTCCAGTATCAATAGACAATTTTTTACGGATATTTATCGGCAGAGAAATCTGTCCTTTTGATGAAACAGTTAATACTTGAACATCCATGATATTTCTCCTTTTTAATTTGTAAGATTTTCTTACTTGAGTATATGATTATCTTAAAACCGTGTCAATATGTCAACTTCCATTTTAACCGGTGGTCAGAACTGTTGTCAAAGCATAAAAAGAAGGGTTCCCAGAAGTATTCTATTATTCAATACACCCCCGAAACCCTTTGATTTCAAGCTATTTTAACGCTATTTACTTGTTTACCCTTGACATCAATACTACCGCTTCCACATGAGGTGATACTCTACTTCGCTTTAACATAATGCGCACAGCCCTTAAATCCAGGCCTTTACACCCTTCCTATAATTTGCTGTTTGTTGCAGGCAGGGTGTTACAATATAGCGTACAGACGGCCTGACTGAAGTAACAGAGGGTGGGTTCGCGGATTAGTTGTTACACCTTTAGTCTCTCAAGCAACCAATAGGGATTACAAATACACCATCAGGCCTACAATAGGCATAATCACCTGTCCCGGTAAGAACCATAAGAAAGGATGGTTTATTCATTTTGTCAGTGTCGATTTTTGCCTCCATTGATTTTAGGTTTGCAGCGCCTTCCTCAATCAACTTATCTCCGCCCAACTTGATTTCAATCAAACCATATTTTCCGTTTCTCAAATGGATGACTGCATCACATTCCTGGCCATCCTTATCACGATAATGATATACATCTCCATTCAATGCGTCTGCAAACACCCGCAAGTCTCGAATGCACAGCGTTTCAAAGAGAAAGCCAAAGGTTTTCAAGTCATTCATCAAATCCTTGGGGCCTACGCCCAATGCTGCAACAGCAATGGATGGATCGACGTAATACCGCGTATCCGAAGAACGGATTGCCGTCCTGGAACGGAGATTTGGATTCCATGCAGGCATATCCTCCACCACAAAAATCTTTCTTAGCGCATTCAAATAAGATGCAACCGTTTCCTCATTGATGGAAGACTCGTCGTTTGCGGCGACATCCCTGGCAAGTACTGTATTTGGAATCTGACTGCCCTGATTTCTTGCGTAGGAGCGCATCAGCCTGCGAACCCGTTCAGGATTTTTCTGAACATTATCGGCGCGATTGATATCAGAACGAACGACAGCATCATAATAATCCGAGGCTTGCTCCAGTGCGATTTCATCCTTCATATCCACTGCCTGAGGCCATCCGCCACGGCACACAAGGAACGCCAGGCGTTCAATATCAAGGGAAGAATCCGCATCTACCGCTTTTTTTCCCTCAAAGAGTGATTTTAAGCTGACCTCCCCATTAGAGTCTTCCGATTCATACAAACTCATAGGTCGCATAGTCAACCAGGTAAATCGTCCGGTTCCAGAATGAGTAATCTCCTTGCTGTCTGCAGGAACTGCAGATCCAGTAAGTACAAACTGTCCCATTTCCCCACGATGGTCAACTTCAAAACGAATTGCATCCCATAGTTTCGGGGCAAGCTGCCATTCATCAATCAGTCTTGGCGCAGCACCTTTCAGTAATCTTCTTGGGCTTAATTCAGACATCGTAATGTTCTGTTCCTTCTTCTCCGGATCATCCATATACAAGACACTGGAAGCGATCTGTTCAGCGGTAGTCGTTTTTCCACACCACTTTGGGCCCTCAATCAAAATCGCGCCTTTCCCTTCCAGTTTTCTTTTCAGAATATCATCTGCGATTCTTCTCCTATACTCTTTCATCGCGGCCACCTCGACTATTTATGGTATCTCCATTATATAGTGTTCATTCGCAACCATCAATAGTTTTTCCGACGATTGGCGCAAATTCTCGCCGACGATTGGCGATTATTTTTCCGACATAAAGCATATTTTATAGCACCAACTTCTGAATAATGTAGCAAGTATTCCGTAGATATAATAATCACACCAGGTATTTACCATCTTGCCCTGCCTGATCAGACCTTCTTTGCTATACCCGCACTTCTCAAGCATTTTCTGCAATGGAATATTCCTAACATCAACCTCTGTCCATAGTCTTTGCAATTCCGTATTCTCAAAGCAGAATTTCGTAATGGCCTTCAATGCTTCTGTTCCATATCCCATACCCTGAAAATGGGCAGAAATCCGTATTGCAACGGAGGTCATGCGATCATTTAACAAAAACGGATTTCGTAATCAGTCAACACGGTATTTTATTAAGCGCTTACCTCTCGCCTGTACATTTTCAGTCTTCCCGCCCGTTTTCAGGGCAAAGAAAAAGGGCCTTCCGGTCATCTGGATTATTATCCAAAGTGCTGAAAAGCCCGTATTTTCAAAGATTTTTCTTTACTCTATTAACTTTGTTTTGACAGCAGAACCACGCATTCCGCGGTTCGCTGTTTCCGCTCTGTCTTCGTGCGCTGCACTCGCCAATCGCGGACAGCTACAGCCCAGGCTGGCTTCTCTTTGCCCTCCGGGCAAATTCACCTTCTCGCATGGGTCTCCGTAATCTGCTCTCACTTCGTTACACTCGTGACAGCAGAACTACAGCCTCAACATGTTCCGTAAACGGAAACATCTACAAAGACAGATACGCTCGATCTTATAACCGTTTTCTTATATCACTCAATCCGTCTCAGCACTCCTCTGCCGTGCCTCCCTCGGCGCGGATGCTCAGCACATGGCAGCTGCCCTCACCCAGCACCCTGTCAATGCCCGTTCTGTATTCATCCACCATATCAAGCGGCACAAATGCCTGAATAGTACCGGCAAAGCCTCCTCCCTGGATACGGGTCGCACCCCTTCCGCCCAGCAGATGCCTGCTCAGTGCCAGTGCAACAGCAACCTCCTGATGCTCTGTCGCTCCTGTAGGGATGACATTCTGGAGCAGCATGTACGATGATTCACCTGACTCCGCTGCCAGCCTGAGATATGTATCAAAATCATCCGACTTCAGCGCTGCGACCTGCGCCGCAACCCGCTTGTTGTCATTGAATACATGGATGGCTCTGAGCACTGCCCTGTCTCCTGCAGCCTCTCTCACCTCTGCGATACGGCCATAGAATTCTGTCTCATCCACATCTCTGAGATACTGCTTTCCAAACACAGCACATACTCTGGCAAGCTCTCCCGTGATAGCAGCATACTCAAATGTCAGATCCGCGTGATCTGCACCTGAATCAACAATACACAGCGCATATCCGTACTTTGCAAAGTCAGCTTCAACCTTTTCAACTACCGGATGAGCCGGATCCGCAAAATCAATTGTGATTACGTTTCCGACCGAAGAAGCTGTCTGATCCATGAGTCCGCTGGGCTTGCCGAAATAATTATTCTCCGCCCACTGACCGATCTGTGCGATCTCAACCGGAGTAAGCCGGCTGTCACAATACAGCCTGTTGATTATCGTGCCGATGAGTACTTCAAAGGCTGCCGATGATGAGAGTCCGCTTCCCTTAAGCACACTGCTTGTCACATATGCATCAAAGCCCTGAATATCTCCTCCGAGTTCTCTGATCCTTGCGGCAACACCCCTGATAAGGCTCATGGTAGTATTCTTCTCTTCTTCCCTGTATCCGAGATCAGCAGTATCCACCGTACACATCCCATAGCCCTCGGAATACACGTTGATCCTTCCGGTATCATTCTTATCCACAAGCGCCCTGCACTCCAGATTGACTGCAGCTGCCAGTACGCATCCGTGCTGATGGTCCGTATGATTGCCGCTGAGCTCCGTGCGTCCCGGTGCTGTACAGATATACTTTGGTCTGCGTCCGAATATCTCTTCAAATTTTCCCATATGGCTACCTCCGAAAAAAACCCCACACCCCCATTTTATCATCATACCATGGATCAGTACAATGAATACGCGTCTAGAACAATCCCATAGTCTTCAGTACAAAGATGCCTATCGTCATCGTGACCATTGACAGTATAGTCTCCACTGCCACTATCTCACCGCCCAGATCACTGTCTCCTCCCATTGCCTGCGAAACAGTAAAGAGCAGTGTTGCGGCCGGAGTTGCATATAATGCAAATAATACTGCCAGAGACTCACCTCTAAAGCCCATAAGGATCGCTGCAGATAATCCTATCGCCGGATAAATAACCAGTCTTATCAGACTTGACCATAACAGTTCACGCTTATCATTTCTGATTTTTCCGAAATCAAGGTTTGCCCCGAGACATAGCATGGCAAGCGGTGTGCACACACGTCCGAGGTTTACAATAGTATTATGGACAGGTGACGGAAACTGAGGACAATGTAACAGCATAAGAACAAAACCGATGATGGTCATTATTATGTAGGAATTGCCGAAGATGTCCCTTAACAGTTTCTTAGCGGTTACCCTATGTCCGCTGTGTATAGAAAAACTGATCGGAGTAAGTATATTGTTGGTGATCGATCCGACTGTGATCATCAGTGAAGCCAGTACACTGCCCGTTGTACCCATAATTCCGCATGCAACCGGGATACCTATATACGATGTATTGGAACGGAACAGCCCGACAGCAAGAGTACCTCGTTTTGCCTCGTCTTTGGAAATAAGATTGGCTGCGGCCAGCGATATAAGGAACATAGTTATATACGATATCACCACTACCAAAAGGAACCCTGCTCCGCTGCTGATATCAAAGTTACTGCAATACAGTCCGGAAAAAACCGAGCATGGCAGGAATACATTAAAATTAAGTTTGTTTGCAATGCGAATAAAATCCTTCGTGATCCATCCGAGCCTGCCCAGGAAATATCCCAGTGCCAGCATCAGCACCAGCGGCAGTGTGACACTCACCGCAGTAATAAAGTTTTCAAGCATATCTGTCTCCGGTTTGATTAAATATGATTTTCACTCAGACAATACCTGTGCCATGCGCAGCATCCCCCGGGCAGTGACTCAGCGCAGTGACACCGGGCGCTTATACCTGTGTCATGCACAGCATCCGCATCTGCTGTTTTCTTACGCGGTTTAAGTTCCTGATTCCTGCGCCATGCGCACAGCATCCCATCACGGTCCGCATGACGATATGATCATACCTCGACTCTGTCAAGTATCTTCTGCATGTTGCTGCCGAGTATCTCTGTGAGCCACTCATCCGGCAGATCCATCGAGAGGAGCCGTCCCAGCTCCCAGGCGACATCGTGCACCACTGTATCAGTACCGAACACGAGACGATGATAATCTATATACTTAAGTGATTCTTCCACAGGCACCTCTGTTGTAAAGCTCCCGCAGAATTCAAATACCACATTCTTATACCTTGGGTCCTGTGCGATCCTCTCACACATATGTCTGCCTGCTGTCGGTCCGCCCATATGCCCTATTATCCATGTGGCATCCGGATATCTTAATGCCACCTCAGCGATGTTGTCTGCCGATCCGTACGGGTCTGCCCATGAATGGATCAGGATATAAAGCTTATGCTCGTTGGCATAGCTGAAGATACTGTCCAGACGCGGATCTCTGATATCTACGCCGATGTATCCCGGGATCAGCTTCATGCCCTTGAAGTAACCGCCAGAAAAGGCTTCATCAAGCACTTCCCTCGTGTAGAGCTCAGCGTAGATGGGATTAATAACATAATTGCCGTGGAAACGGTCCTTCCGGTCTCCGATCGCTGCCTCAAGCTCTTTATTGCCGTGAACAGGGCTTCCGAAAAGCTCCGACTCGGACTGTGAGCACACCTCGTCTATCCCGAAGCGTGCCATATCTTCTTCAAATTCTCTGATCTGACCTTCAAATTCGTTGCAGGGGATGACCCAGCTTCTTGCAAAGGGTCCTATATGTGTATGAGCATCAATGACATGGCACTGTCTTACTCCGCGCCCTGAAATGAAATCATTCCAGAAGCTGTTGGAGATGGTATTGTCAACTGACTTCTTACCCGCCTCAGCCTTCCTGCGTCCGTCTTCATTGAGCAGACCCGCAAAGGTATCCCATGCCACAGCATCCATCTGAGCCTGTGTCAGATGTGCATTTGCCAGACCCGCGATTGCAGCGCCGCTATGGCACCTCGCTCCGAGGCCGAATACCATGCGGCCCTCTCCTGCTTCATCCTGTGTGATCTTTATCGCATCTCTGGTATGAAGCCATGAAATATCCATGTAGACGTTGTCTGTCCTTGCCAGCACATCAAGCATGTGTGAAAACTGCCACCACATCACCTTACGCACCACGAAGCTTATCTGCGGGAAATGATGTGCTGCATTGACCAGCATCTCAAGGTCAAGTGACGGTGCCCTGTCAGGTCCGTTGATCACATCATTGAGTTCGGTCACATCAACCAGCACCACCGGTCTGTAAGCCTTTAATCTGTCGAGTACTCTTTCGATCTCCACGATCGTATATCTGTTGGTCTTAGGGAAAAGCACAAGACAGCTTACCTCGCCGCTGCGCAGGACTTCTTCCACTGATTCCATCTCACCCTCGCCTGCAAGCATGCTCGGGTTGACAGCAAATGCAGGGATGACTCTTTCAGCCGCTCCGGGGGTGTTCCGAATATCTTCCATGAGATATCTGTTGCCGTGTACCGGATGCAGGTCTCTCGCCAGATTGTGATATGTGACGACCTGATATACCCCGAGCCTGTCCATGTCCTCAAGGAGTTCTCCAAGCGTGCAGTAATCGGGGGCAGCATATGCGCCTCTCCCGTACGCACCGTTAACATTGATATAAAACGGACTCTTCATATTTCCTCCATGCGTATTCTTTCCATATTTTCCGGGTCGGTCTTTCCGGTATCATATCGCGCCTGCAGCTGCCTGCGTATATGCGGCTCATCATCTGTGCCGCACTGCTTCCCACAGCTGCCGGCGTCCCTGTTTCCGCTGCCAAGGTTCCTGTTACCGGCTTCCTCGCGTCCAGATTACCGACCTCCGGCATCCATCTTCCCGCTGCCTATGTCACTGTTACCGGCTGCCTGTGTCCGGGTTAAGGACTTGCGTCGTCCTGGTTCACGGTCCACACTATCCATAATTCCCTGACCGGCATAGCATCGGTCTCACGGTTCACATGTATTCTCATTCCCATAAAGACGTGTATACCTGAAGTCTTCCGGGATGCCGAGAGTATTATATACCTTTTTCTTATTCTCGCGCACCTCTTTGTCGATTTCATCAAAAAGATTATTGCCATAGCAATCCATATCCACTACGAAAGGTCCCAGCTCATTGAGCTTAAAGTGCCACGGTGCCTCGATGGAACCCATCTCTTCAAAGAGATCCACACCCTCTATCTCAATTGAATCTATCCAGAGCAGCGGACTTACGCTGCGGGGTGACACATGCACGCAGTGCATTTCCTGCATTGCCTTTGCTGTCTGCTCACCCATTGTTGTCTTGCCGCAGACAAGCTTTAGATTCCACTCCTTTATGGATGCGGCTCCCCACTTCTCAAACCTGATGCTTGAAGTGGGCATAAAGCTCATCAGCTCCCAGCCTGTATCCCGCTTCACAACGATAGGCCCGTTGTGTATCAGTACACTGCCGTCTGCGGGTGTGAAGGGCAGGGTATGCTTCTCGTCAAAGATATATCTCTGCAGCTTACTTCTGCACGTAAAGCAGGGTCCCGAAAGATATACCGTATCTCCGATATGGAGCTGCATCACATCCTCATCCTTAAGAGGAGCAGTAAGATGATATTCCGCCATACTTTTTCCCTCCTTTACCTGTCTCCGAACCAATATGCTCCGGGGAGCTTTTCAATGCTGCCGTCAGCTTTTATCTTAAATGTCGCTCGCCTTGCTACCATGCAGTTGCAGCTTATAGCCACCACGATTCCTGCGATATGTGTATAGGCATACTCCACATTTACCGCAAGCGCACTCGTATTTCCTCCTGCACCGAGTATGCCAAAGCCAAGTCCGTTTATACCCCTGTAAAGCCTGTCTTCGATATCGCGTATCTTCTGCTCCGGATGATGCGAGCCTGCCTGACGCAGGCATGCTGCTTCCTTGGCAAGATTGGCCGCAACATTTGCCGTGCCGCCTATACCTACACCGATAATTGATGGCGGACAGATAGCACCTGCCCTTGCGGCATCCGCAAATGCGTCGATGACAAATTTCTCTATTCCCTTCGTACCGTCTGCGAATGCGACTACCTTCTGACGGGTGCCGCCGAAGCATTCAGAACCTCCGCCCTTGGCGCAGTAGGTGATCTCCAGTTCCGTACCCGGCACGAATTTATAAGTGAAGTCAGGAATGTTTGGTCCGATATTATCGCCGGGATCAAAACCTGTAAGGGGGTCCTTCATGGTCGCGCGGATATACCCTTCTTTTGTAGCGCGTCTCACCGCATTCCTGATCGATTCTTCAAGTGCCATGAAGCCGCCTTCTATCTCAGCCTCATTGCCCGCCTTCACATAAAAGATAGGCCAGCCTGTATCCGCACATGAAGGACGGTCATGTATCTCTGCCAGTCTGATACTGTCCAGAGTCTTGGAAAGCCCCTCCCTTGCACCCGCATTTGTCTCACCTGCGATAGCTCTTTCAAACGCAGCCCTTACATCAGGTGATATATTAGTGGAACCGTTTCTTATAGCCTGGAAAGCAGCCTCTTCTATTAAATGTTTCTTAATCATTGTATCTCCCTCGCATCAAACTCATTTGAATGATTAAAGATGGCTTTTCTCATTCCGATCCTGTTACAGATCCACACCCATCTCCATAAGAGGTGCATGCTGCTGTGCGCCGTATACATCCCTCTCTCCGAGATTGCCTGACGGCAGAGGCCTTATAAGTGTAGCCTTTATCGCTCTCGCAACAGGGAACTCAATGATATCAAGTACCATATCAGCATCGATACCGTAAGCTGCAGCAACACTTTCCTTCGTGATTATCTTTGCCCTGCTTGCCTTCTCAAAGGTCTCATCATCTGCGAATATCACATCAAGCGTGAGTTCAAACGGACCCGAGTTCTTGCTTCTTACAATTTTGGCAGCGTCTTTTAATTTTCTCATATTCATCACCTGCACTTTATCTGTCTTAAATATTGTTTTCCATTCCGCGGGCAGACCACGCATACTATTCCACGGGCAGACCGCGGCATACTATTCCACGGGCAGACCGCGGCACAAATATCGATGAAAACACTGAATTCTTTCACACTCACCTTTTTGCTCAGGAAACATCAATATAATAAGCGATCCCATTCTTCTGCCTTCACAAATAAAAAGAATCAAGGTATAGCTCGAAAGCAATGCAATATAATGCCCTTTTATCAGTGATTCCCTGATCGATCGTCAGAACAGCTTTCAGTGCTTCTCCTCCCCGTCTGCAAATTCATAGTATGTCCTCGGGAACAGCTCTGCAGGGTCATCATTTTCAAGCAGACTGTATGCCGAGAAATTAAACACCTCACCCACAGGGATATCGGAGGGTGAGAACGGGAATGCAAGATTGCCCGCTGTCGCGATACGTCCTTCGTATCCGTAGTGGAGCATCGTAGATCTTGCAACTGCACACACGGTATTGGCATTTTCCTGTGTGTCGGCCACTGCATCGATCACTATGCCTACCTCGTGGGAAGTGATCTCCCTGATCGGCTCCAGCGCGCCCATGACACCGTTCTTTCCGTATACGATAAAATCCAGATTATAATCTATATCTGTGCCTGAGATATTTTCAGCAGTGCGCCTCTTCACACCCGCAAGCACCTCATCAAGATGCTCTATGAAGATGGAATCTCTGTTGCCGCAGATCGAGATGGTGCGGTAGCCTGCGCTCTTTACACCTTCAAGCTTTACATTCTTCTTTTCCTGCGGGATGAACTTACTGCCATATACACGCACTCTTCTTTCCGTCTCCTGGATGAACCTGCACTCATAAAGGTCGAGTGTGCCGCCCGGTCCCGGAAGCATATACGGATTGGATTTCTCGTAAAGCGTGTGTGCCGCAACAGAAGTGGTGGTGCATACACGGTTGGGTGAACAGGGCTCCACTGCAAAGCTGTCCTCATAAAGATAACCCATCATGCAGTCCGAAGCGCTGCCCGGTGTCGCTGCGATGCATGCGCACTCCAGGATCTTGCCGAGATGTGTGGCAAGTGCCTCCGAATAGCCAAGACGGATCGGATCGGCCGCAAAAGCCGAAGGATCGTAGGCTCTGCCGCAGAGCACCACCTGAGCTCCCTCGTTTAGTGCCTTAATTATTGACTCGACACCCATCTGTGCCACGATACGTCTGCAGCCTCTTATATCTTCCGGTGTGACCTGAGGTGCCGCGCCAAGAGGCACTATATTGCCCTTAACACATTCCTGAGCCAGAAACTCCTTATCAAGCTCAGATGAGATAGCTGCCATTTTGAAAGACAGCCCCTTCTCCCTTGCGATCTCTTTGATGATGCCTATCTCTCTCTCGAGATGAGGTGTGCCGCCGCTGCCTCCCGCACTTCCGATGCACATCGGGATGCCCAGCCTTATGGCATCAGTGAGCATGAAAGTCAGATCACGCTTGACTGCACTCCTCGTGGTAAACGGCTTGCCCGATCCCAGATAATATGGACCCGGGTCAGTGCTGCCCGCATCGCATGCAATAAGGTCGGGCTTTTGAGCTATACCCAGCCTCCAGCTTTCTTCCGGGAAACCGTATCCCACTATTCCCGACGGTGATAATATCCTGTATTCCTTCAGCATTTTGCACCTCTCTTATATGTGATTGATCCTGTCAATTCTCTTGTATAGCATCCTGTATGCGATTTGATTTACGCCGCTTACCATTCACACCGGAATGGCCTCCTGCCAGTCCCCACCGGCAGGAGGCCAAAAGAATGTTATTTCTGTCAAGCCAATATAGCTTCCTGTATAGCGAGCACATTACGCGGATCCGTATCAGGCGGTATCTCGCATCCCGGTGCGATGCAGTTATTATTCACTGCGCTCAGTGCCTTGCATCTTTCGACTTCCTTCCTGATAGTCTCCGGAGTACCGTTTAATACAACGCTCACCGGATCGAAATTGCCGCAGATGCAGATATTCTTTGGGATGATCTGCGCTGCCTTTTCCATGTCTACCATGTAATCCAGATCTATCATGTCAGCTCCGCTCTCTGCGGTAAGATGAACGACCTGACTGATATTTCCGCATATATGGAGCTTTACCTTTGCTCCCTTTGCATGGATCGCATCCACCAGCCTTTTCTGATACGGCAATGCAAATTCCTTATACAATGCCGGTCCTATCAGAGATGTTGCGGCATCTCCGACTCCGATAATATCTGCTCCCGCATCGATCTGCGCATTGGCAAACAGTATCTCCTCCTGCAGGCATATTTCAAGGAGTTCCCTTATCGGTTCCGGCTCCTCGAGAAGATCCATAAATAATTCTTCCATCCTCATAAGATCACAGCTTTGGGCAAATGCACCCTCCACCCATCCCATGACCGGGACCTCGCCGCAGGCTCTTTCCTTCATGAGTCCTATCGCCTGTATCCTGTCATAGGTCCTCCTCGAGTCATGAGGATCAAAAAGCCTCAGCTTATTTATATCCGAGTGAGTCTTGACAATATACTCGAGAGTCTCCGGAGACTTATTATCATGTATCTCCACCTTCTGTCCGAAGCCTTCAGCCTCTCTCAGCGAATCAGAGATAGCACTCACCACATCGATCCCGAATCTCTCATGGCATGCCATCACGCTGTCCGTCAGCTTACGGTAATCAGTGAGGTATTCTCTGTAAGTATATCCTGCCTGCTTAGCGGCAAACATCATCACTATGCTTAAGTTGGGAATATGATCGACCGGCTTACCCTCAAATCTGTTCATGACTCTCTGATAACTGTTCATTCCTGTCCTCCCTTGTTAACTGACCTGCTGTATCTTATCCGCCATTTAAGGCACAATGCAAAAAATATGTACACTTCCCCTTATTGGCTGCTCTGATATATCTTATCCACCGTTTCGGATACAATGCAAAATATCTGCACATGCTCTGCCTTATTGATTGCTCCGCCGTATCATAGCCGCCATCCGTCATATCAAAAGGCATATCGATCAGCATATACTCTGCCGGCTCCTCTGACGCATAAATAGCAGCTTCCACGTCACATACCGGATAACGTCATCCACTTACCCTTCCTGAAATGTATGAAGAGACAAAGTGCCGTAATTACCCACGATATGATATAATTTGCAGCCAATATCATAAGTCCCGGCTTCAGCGGGAATAACAGTATCATCCATACTATACGGAATACGCCTATCCCGAGGCACGTAATGATGACCGGTACCACAGCATCTCCCGCACCTCTTAATACCCCGCCGAATACCTCGATAAAGGTCCAGATAAAGTAGAACGGTACGAAATACAGCATGATCTCATATGTGGTATCACGCACAGCCTGATCCTCCGTTAGTGCAATGAGCATGGGACGTCCGATGAGCAGCAGGAAAATACTTGTGGAGACAGTGATGATCAGCGCCATGATAAGTCCCTGCTTAACGCACGCCTTCAATCTGTCCACACGCCCTGCACCATAGTTCTGTCCGACGAATGTGGTGATTGCCATACCCATCGCACTCGTCAGCGCCCAGAAGATGCCGTCCACCTTGCCTGACATCGCCCATGATGCCACAAATACCGTGCCCAGCGAATTGACACCGACCTGGATCACGATATTGGACACAGCATAGACCACAGACTGTCCTCCCGCCGGGAGACCTATCCGCATCATTGATCCGAGATAATCACTCCTGAACTTAAGATCCTCCCTGTCAAGCCAGCTGTCCTCTCCCGCACGAAGCAGTCTTACGGTAAGCAGTATCACATTAAGCACCTGTGCGATGACCGTCGCCACAGCTGCTCCTGCCACTCCCCATCCAAGCGGGACCACCATCACAAAATCCAGTATGATATTGGTGACACAGCATATGATCATATATATGAACGGGCTGCGCGAATCGCCGACTGCTCTGAGCATACCTGATTCGATATTGAGGATAAGTATGAATGCGACCCCGCAGAAATAGATCCTCAGATATACGATGGCCTCACGCAAAGTGTCTGCCGGTGTCCGGAGAAGCTCAAGTATTGCGGGTGTGAAGATGAAGCCTATGACCGAAACCGCTGCTCCGATCACGATACTCACCATCAGCAGGTTGCCCGCTGCCTTCTTTACTTCCTTATATCTGCCTGCTCCGAAAAGCTGCGCGATAATGACCGCAGCACCTCCTGAAAACGACACAAAGAAC
>DCHJ01000113.1:13698-25476 GCA_002314805.1 Lachnospiraceae bacterium UBA1755
CAAGTGCCTTTGTACCGATGAACCTTCCTACGATGAGTCCGTCTGCCGCATTATAAAACTGCTGGATAACCGTACCCAGCGCTATCGGAAGGAAGAAGATCAGCAGCTTCTTCCACACCGTTCCGTTTAATAAGTCATATTTTTCTTCTCTGGTCATAATACTCTCCGCTCGTGCAATAATACCACAAAGCGGAGCCTGATTCTATATCACTTGGATTTCTTTATCTGTTAGGTTATGTTATCGGATGAGATAATGTCAGCTTCAAGGCCCGCGGTCCCATAATCCGACCGTCACTCCATCACTTTCGCTTTACCGGCCGTATAGCTTATCCCATTTTATCTGATGACCGATGTTCTGCAGGTGTACCCTTATATGATATGTCCTGCCGGTTTCAGGAATGCAGTGCACTTTTCATAACCGTCACCACGTTCAATCACATCATAATGCGTGACTTTGTCTTCATAATACTGCCTTAAGCATGGTGGCATATCTCCCAGAATGCGACCGCAGAAGCGGCGGCAACATTAAGTGAATCCACTCCATGACTCATCGGTATCTTCACTATGTAATCGCTCTCCGCCAGCGTTTCTTCTCTCAGACCGTTATTCTCATTGCCCATCACGATCGCAAGCTTCTCTTCCTTCCTGAGCCTTGCATCGTCGACGTACACATTGTCTTCCCTTAATGCCATTGCTGCGATCCTGAAATTGCGGGTTCGCATATCGGAGACATTATCGATATATGTCCACGGTATGTTGAATACATTGCCCATACTCACTCTTGTGCTGCGCCGGTAAAGAGGATCCGCACAGTCACGTGTAAGCAATACCGCTTCAATGTCAAAGGCCGCAGCGCTCCTGAATATTGCCCCTACGTTTGTAGGATTCTCTACATCCTCAAGTATGGCGATGCGTTTCATGTCTCTGCAGAGCTCTGCGGCATCAGGCATGGACTTTCTCTTCATGATGCACATCACTCCTCCGGTCATCTCAAAACCGCGCATTGACTTGATGATCTCATCACTTGCGGTATAAAATACTGTGTCATGCGCACCCGCAATTACGGATGCTGTAAGTGACTGCATTTCATCATCTTCCAGGCTGCTCTCACACGTCAGAAAAGACACTGCTTCGTATCCTGCTTCCAATGCCCGCGCAATTACCTTCGTGCTCTCTGCCACAAAGACTCCGGGGGCAGGCTCGTTGATACGTGCGAGCTGATTTTCCGTAAGTCTCATATATGGATCGAGCCTTGAATCATTTATATCTGTAATTGGTATCATATTTTTATTTATCATCACAGTTCTATCTTGATCTCCCCGCCATAGATCCTTATCTCATGGATGCCATCAAGCGGCTCTATCTCCGGAATGTCGGTCTCATCAAAATAATATATCAGCAGCTTATCATTTTTAAGATCTGCTATCCAATATTCCCTTACTCCTGCGTGCCTGTATTTTTCCGTCTTAAGCGTCAGATCAATGCTCCTCGTGCCAGGAGAGAGCACCTCGAGCACAAAATCCGGAGCTCCGTAGATACAGCTGTCTTTAATCTTTTCGGGATCACATACAATAAGGAGATCCGGTTCAACCATCGTCCTGCTGTCACGATCAAGCTGTACTGCGATCGGTGAGATAAACGGCTCGCAGTTCCCGCCCTTTTCCTCTATCTGGTTTACCGCCTGAACAAGAAAATTCCTGATAGTCCTCTGGTGCCTTATGTCCGGTGAAGCAAGGTCATAAAAATAACCGTCGATAAGTTCTTTCCTCACACCATCGGGAAGATTGTAATAATCCTCTGCCGTATTGTTACCTTCGCCGGTGATGTATGCTGTCGATATTGCGTGATATTCCTTTGCTGATGGCTTTTTCACTGCCAATGTCTCCGGATCATTTAAGTCACAGCGATCTTCGTATCCCGGTCTGATCTCAGCAGTTCCGAATATCTCTGACGTCCTTCTCAGAGCAGTGAACATCGCATTTATAGTATTTATTCCGGGATTTGGAGTCTCACCGCTTAAGACCTTGGCAACAGTGCTCACAGGGATTCCTGACAGCTCAGCAATCTGTGCATTGGTCATGCCTGATTTCTTTTTGATACTGACCATCTCAGCATACCATTTTTCTTTCATGCCGCCTCCTTTTCCAAATTCGGAATTCTATTATTACATTACCATATTTGGATATTCTTTGCTATGAATTTTTCCAGATTCGATATGGAGAAAGGGCCGTCACTTTACAGCGCCGGCCCTTATACCAAAGTATTTCCTGTTTTGTCTTCATTGAAGCTTCGCATACTCGGCTTCAACTGTCTCAACCACGTGGTCAATTGCAGTCTTCACGAGCTTCTCACCAAGCTCATAGCTTGCATCACGCGGGTCATATACTACAGCATCATTCTCACTTCGCTTTCCCTCAAATACAAAATCATCAGCGATACCGTAGTCAGTATATTTAAGCGGTACCTCACGCGGAGGCAATGCGTTAAGGTCAGTATCATCCGGTCTTAAGTAGCACATAAACGAAGTCTCTACCCTGGTGCCGTGTCCGAAGTCAAGCTCAGGCTCCCCTTCCTTCTGCGGATCAGGCATCATGGTGATCACCCTGCTCTTTGTCTCGTTGGAAAACTCAACACAGAGCCTTCTCAATGATCCGGTCTGTCCCCATGCTCCGTGACCGTTGACGATGACGATAAGCTTATACCCGGTCTCAACGAGCATGCGCAGATTCTCGCGTACCATAAGTGCAAATATCTCTTCTCTTGCATAAAAGCTCTTGAGATTGGTATTAGGCACATCCATGCCCTTTACGTACATACTCTCTGCATCCTTAAAGCCCTTTGCTTCAAGTATGTACGCCGGTCTGTCACACTCTGTTCCGAAGAACATAGTAGGCATTACCACACCGCCGGTCCGAAGTGCTGCTGCTCTTGCGACCTCCTGCGCCATGAGCGGATCTGTGCCAAATGGCATAGCAGGACCGTGCCATTCCAGCGGTCCCACAGGAAAATATACGATAGACTTCCTTTCTCTTTCCGCCACTATCTCATCAGGTCTTAAAAACTCCATCTGTACTGTTCTCATATTCTCTCCTTCCGATGTTTCTGCAGGTCACAGCCCCTGCCACACCGGCTCGCCTGTATACTTATGGGGCTTACGTATCCCTGCCAGTACTTCAAGCACAGCTCCCGCCATTGCTTCCTGCTCAACCTCCCCCGGATATACAGATATCGGTGCTATCCAGGCACACTTATTCTGTATCATTTCCACGATGTCACTGAATCTGACAAGTCCGCCTGTCAGCAGTATATCATCAACTCTGCCGTCAAGCACCACACTCATTTCTCCTATGGCTTTACATATCTGGTATATCATGGCTCCCCACACCTTACCCGCATAGTAATCGCCTTCCGCTACCAGCTTATGCACCTTGTCTGCATCTGATGTGCCGAAATGATCAACAAAGCCTCCCGCGCGTGAACACATCTTTTTCATCTCTTCAACGGTATGGCCTTCTTCGAGATAAGCCAGCACTTCAAGCACCGGTATGCTTCCTAGTCTTGTCGGTGTGAACGGTCCGTCGCCGCCGGCACCCTCTGTCGAATCTACCATCCTGCCATGCTCGTGAGCTGTGACAGTGATACCGCCATCAATATGGCAGATGATGAAATTGCAGTCCTCGTAGCGCCTGCCCTGTTTTTCGGCATGGATGCTTCCTATAGCTTTCTGGTTGAGCACATGTGTCTGTGCTCTCCTGTACAGTCCCTTTATGCCCGTGATTCGTGCGTAATCGCTGAGTTCATCCACATTTGTAGGATTGAGAGTGAACATCTGACCGCCATACTCGCTGCACAGTTCATATGCCAGCATTACTCCCAGCTTCGCAGGGTGATCGCTTCCTCCCACGGCATCTCTCGTGTCATTAAACAGTCTCTCGTCTATTTCCATGACACCTGCTTCCTGAGTATAGGCACTGCCGCCTCTTCCGACCCATACATTGATAGAAGCCGGATCGATATCATGTCCCCTCAGAAAATCCAGCAGCACCTTTTTCCTGAACGGCGTCTGATCATTGACAGTGGGATACTGCATAAGGACAGGCGCATCGTGGAAGATGCTATCGGTAAAAAGGCATCTCGCATCGTCAAAAACACTTATCTTTGTCGAAGTGGATCCGGGATTGATAATCAGTAATCTGTGCATATGTTCAATAGGTTCTCCTTCTGTCAGTTTCTGCTGTGTGATGACCTCATCTGCTGATGATAGCTGAGGGTGATCACCACCTGTCGGCAGCCACTTGATATTTTACTTCATCTCCGGCATCTCTTCAACAGGCTCGATGGGTACAGGGTCCCACTTTCCATCCTGCGTCTCGGTAAAGGGGAGCTTGTTATCTTTCACATAATTGTATATCCAGTAATTCTTCCATTTCCTGCTGTATTCAGAATCCATTCTGTTGCTCTCTATATATTTGCTGTAAAGCTCTTTGTCGCCGTTACACCATTTTTTCACCTTGGTATCCCATTCGTCCGCATCGTCGGCCTTATCGCTACCGACCACCTCGTAGGTGTTATCACCGGTCTTTTTCAGATAGGCAATGCCGGGCTCATTTCCGCCTGCTTCCACAGACAGCGTGCGGCCACGTCTGCTATATACCATTATGCGGAAATTTCCATACACCGTTATGTTGCCGCTGCCGTCATCGGCGATCCTGCATAACACAAACTCAGGGAGAGCAACACCTCCGGCGGGTACATAATAGCCAGGATCCTTAAGGAAGTACTCAGTGACTGCCTTTACAACTCCGTTATCCCCGTTGTATTTATATGCCGGCAGAGGCTCCCGCCTCTCCACTTTGCCTGCCTCGGTTTTCAGATTGAAGATATCAAAAAGCTCAGTATTACTGCCTCCGTTATTGAAAGAATACCAGTCATTACCTCCGATGAGCATGTTGTCACAGCTGTCGGTTGCCGGCTGCAGCTCAAACACCTGACCGTCGCTGCGGGTCAGACGGACGAGCATATCATAGGGGCAGTTGGGCCAGCCGCTGAGTCTGACTGCAGTGCCCAGATGTCTTTCGATCCAGCGGAGAGAACCGTATCTTCTGGTCTCTGCCGTGCCGAACTCTCCGATGGCTTCTGCCTTTACGATATCGCGGATCTGAGCAGGATCAAATGCAACAGGAACCGCTGCGGCAGCCGTCGCAGAAGCCGTCTCAGACGCTGCTTTCTCAGACACTGCTGCAGTCTCAGGAGTTGTTGTCATCTCAGGTGCTGCTGCAGTCTCAGCCACCGCTGCAGTCCCAGATGCCGCTTCAGTCTCAGCCACCGCTGCAGTCTCAGATGCCACTTCCGTCCCTGGTGCTGCCTTGGCAGGAGCCACTTCAGCGGGTGCTTCCGCCGCAGTCTGTACCGACTCACCGATCTCCTGCACGGACTTTGAGCAGGCTGTAAGGATGATGGCCGAAAGGGCGCAAATCGCGAGGATGATCAAGTATCTGTGGTTTGAATTTTTTCTCATTAACTTTTCCTTTTCTGTTTTGTCAATAAATGAATGGGAAATGTGACGTATGAATTATAGCATAAATTCCTGTGCCATCTGTCACAATCTTCAAAATTCCTTACAGCCCTTTTCACGCCGGTTTGCCTGCAGCCCTTTTCACGCCTGTTTGCTATTGACATTATCCAGAAAAAGATACAGCCCGGTGCCCCGTCAGATAAGCCCATACTTTATCTTTATCCTCTCAAGCTTTTCTATCATCGGCTCTGCACCTATCCAGAGGAATATCGCGGTGGCAGATGCATTGATCAGGTCCATCGGCAGGCCGATCAGATAATATGCGAATAGCATCCCCCTTGTGATATTATTCTGCCAGATAAGGGCCGCTGCAGTATTCATTATCGCGCCGTAGATCACAATTGCTGTCACTGCACCAAACAGACATATGGCGGTCCTGGTCCTCCTGAATATCCCTGTCCTGAAAAACATCCCGGAAAGCATGCCGACCAGTCCCATAGCACACATCTGCCATGGCGTCCAGGGACCCTGAGCGAAAACAAAGTTAGAGACCAGCATAGTCACAGCACCCACCACGAAGCCAACTTCTCCTCCGAGTGCAATACCTGAGATTATTGTGATTGCCGAGACCGGATTGAAGCCGGGCAGCATGCCGAACGCGATCCTTCCGATGACACCGACAGCCGACAGTGCAGCTATCAGAACCAGTTCCCTGGCCTTGGGTCTGCGCCCTTCAAAGGCGGCGATCAGCGGCAGCATACATTCCAGCAGGACCACAATTGATGTGATGTAATACTTCCTGCTGCCCAGATAATGCGTCCCGAAAAATACGGTAGCCGGGATACACACAAAGACAGCTCCTATCGCAAGCAGCGTGCCCTTTGATATCCCCCCAGTACCACGGGATGTCTTCACATCTATCTCGCTGCTGCCCTTCCTGCTTAAGATACAGGCAAGCACAAGCATGGCCGCGATCATAACTGCGTAAAGCGCAATGTATTTGCCCGATACTGAAGTCAGCTGACCGTCTGAGATGACTGTATTCAGATCATTCATTGTCAACGCTGCTATCATCACGACAATGATGATAAGGAAGCATATACCTGTCACTACCTTCTTCCACACAGGAAGCTTATCCTTTTCCCTGTGATGGGTCCCGCCTGTACTGTCATGGTCCGCTGCTGCATCCTCCGCATACCTGTCACGTATGATATCCTCTGCGCATGGCATATGCTTATCCTCATGCATTCCTGCCCTCGTGCATCCCGACGCAATGAGTTCTTCTGCGCATGACATTTGCTTTTCTTCCCGCAGTCCTGCCATCCCGCCCCCTGCTTCGGCTAGTTCCTCTGCGCATGACATCTGTGCTTCTTCCTGCAGTCCTGCCATCCTGCCTCCTGCTTCGGCTAGTTCCTCTGCGCATGGCGCATGCACTTCTTCCTGCATATCTGTATTTTCTCCGGTACACACACAGATCAGATCCTCTGCGGTCACTGCCAGCGGCACCAGATCACCCGCCATGCGGTTTACTGCTGTGGTATAGAAATGATTGCGTGAGAAAAACTGCCGCGGACTTCCTTCACTGACAATGCAGCCGTCAAAGAGCAGCATGCATCTGTCGGCATACTCTGCGGCAAACTCCACATCATGTGTCACCATCAATACAGCAATTCCTCTCCCGAGCAGATCCCTGAGGATTGCAGATAATTCTTCCTTGAAGCCTGCATCCATGCCCTTTGTCGGCTCATCCAGAAATACTGTCTCCGGGTCTGTCAGCAATATCTTTGCCAGCGCAGTCCTCTGACTCTCTCCTCCTGACAGATCGAACGGATCTCGTTCCATGAGTGCTTCCAGATGACAGAGTCTTACCATCCTTCTTACCGCAGCTTCATCTCCTGTCACATCCGATAATTCATCCCGCACGGTTCGCCGGACAAAGAGTGTCTGAGGGTTTTGGGGAAGGACTGCGATCCTTCCTTTTCTTACAGTCTCTCCCCTGTACGGATGCCTGACTGCGCTCAGGAGCCTGAGTGCTGTTGACTTTCCGCTGCCGTTTCCTCCCAGCAGTGCCGCAAACTCTCCCCTGCGCAGCTGCATCGAAAATCCCTTCAGGATGTCCTGTCCGTTCCTTTCATACCGGAACCAGATATCCCTTGCTTCGATCACGATATCTTCCGATACAGTCCTTTCCCCTCTCTCCGGGACCGGATACAGAGTATGATTCTGTGCGTATGCATGCATCCAATTGCGCCCCTGTGCTGCCGTGACGGGACAGCTGCCGCTGCCATCCCCTGCATGAGCCCATACACGCATCGGTACCGGCATAGCCTTGAACATGACCTCTCCGGCCTCACGCAGCATGCTGCCCACACTTCTTAAATCTCCGTTGCAGAGTATCTTCCCTTCATTCATGACGATGACCCTGTCGGCAGCATAAAGTGTCTCTTCCAGCCTCTGCTCTATCAGCAGTACCGTCACACCCAGTTCATGGTTGATGCGCACCAGCTCATTAATAAAGGCCGATGCTGCGATCGGATCCAGCTGTCCCGTAGGTTCATCCAGGATCAGTATCTCCGGAGCCATAGTCATGACTGCTGCAAGATTAAGCAGCTGCTTCTGACCGCCGGAGAGCTCTGCCACATTTCTGTAAAACCATCCCTCGATCCCGAAGAACTGCGCCATCTCTGCCGTCCTCTGTCTGATAGTAGGCGTATCATATCCCAGACTCTCCATGCCGAATGCCAGCTCATGCCACACCTTATCCGTTACGAGCTGGGTTTCGGGAGACTGCCTGACAAATCCGATCTTCTCCGTCTGAGTCCTTAAATCGATTTTGCCGATCTCACAGCCGTCAATGTATATGCTTCCGGATCGCTCGCCGCATGGTGCAATTGCCGGCTTAAGCTGCCGGATCAGAGTCGTCTTGCCACAGCCTGACGGACCGCACAGCACCGCAAATTCACCTCTGCCTATCCGCAGACTGATATCCTTCAGTACCGGATTGCCCGGATATGAAAAGCTGAAGTTTTCAAATATAATGCTCTCGTTTGACCGGCAGTTCATAATCTGTCATTCCCCGTTCTGTACTTTTCTGTTTCTCAGTTTTCTTCATTCGGTAATATTCCTTTTAAGCATGGCCCTGATCCGCCTGTCCTCGTACAGATCTATCATCACAGGAGTCATGCACAATACAAGAAACAGGAGCTCTGTTACTATTGCCCCGGTGTCCTGAACCGCTCCCTTCACGGTCGGATAATATCTCCAGTATGCCGCTCCTCTGTATACACCTGCCACTGTCATCGCTGCGGCAAACAGTATCCAGATGAGCATCACACTGTCCCGTGTATCAAAATGATATATGGAAAAAGCCGTCCGTCCCTTCAGTCCGTATCCACGGCTGTTCATGGAATCCGCTGTATCGATCGCATTTTCCAGCGACCATGAAATAAGTGCTGACAGTAGCTTCACCCCGTTTTTTATCCTGTCCCACAGATCGCTTTCACTGTCCCCCCTGATACATTTCTGAGCCTCTCCTATATCTCTGAGCCGTTTAATAAACAGCGGAATGAATCTCAGTGCCATGCTCAGTATCAGTGACAGTCCGGGGATAAGTCTGCCAAAAAGATATACAAATTTATCGCTCGTAAAAACTGCCGTAAGACATGCAAACCACGATACGACAGCCGCCATCATCAGCCCTGCTCCGATCCCGTAAATGAGTGATTCCAGTGTGACCGGGTTTCCTCCGGGCAGATATGTAAGTATTGTCGCACCTTCATGACTGAAAAGCGGATTAAGCACTGCAGTTAAGACAGACAAAGGGAGTATGCAGATAAGCGAAAACTTACCTGCACTCTCCCTCCTTATCAGATGATAATATATTACTGCGCTGACTGCCGAAATTATCTGAAAGACCGGATTGATCACAAACATCGTGATGCCGACAGCCAGAATGAAAAATGTCAGATTCACTGCCGGATGCAATCCCGCAAACGCATCAGCCTGTCCCCTGCCGTTATTCATATCCATCCGCTCCCACAGAGGCATTGCCGACATCCGTACCCATATCACAGGTATAGGCAAATACGATCCTGTCTCCGTCCTTTAGCACATATTCCGAACTTCCAAACATGGGAAATTCATCGTTGACGCTGTACATCCATCCGCTCAGCGAACCGCAGTCAAACTCATAAATATTGCCGATGCCTTCAATGTATATGGAGCCATACATCGGTGATTCCTCAAATTCCAGATGTATGCGCTGACTCCTGCACACCTTTTCAAGCACATCAAATGCACTGTCTCCGTCCTCAAAGCTTACCACTGTCTCCGGCAGTATCACTCCGTCCTCAGGGATCAGTTCATGCTTTTCCTTATCAAGTATATCCATGTTATCAAGGATGGTTCCGCATGTGATGGCAATAGTACATGCATTGGCTCCTTCCTCTGCGCCTGATGATGCACTGCGAGTAAGCGTCCTCCTCCCAAACAGCAGTATGACTGCAGCCACCGCAACTGCCGCTATCAGTACGGCCGTAATGACATTTTTAACCTTCCTGTTCATGATCCTGTCTCCCTACCGGTCCGTCATCCTGTACAGACTGCTTTTGCCCTCTGCTGCTCTCCATGCCGCAGTCATTGCATAAAATGCCTGCTCGGTAGCCATCATATCCGGACCTGTACCGGCCGTATGTCTGAAGCTTCCGTCATCCATGCGATAGGTCTGAAGATTGTCCCATACGGATCTCCCGTTTTTGACAAACCGCTTATCCGTCAGCGGTATTCCAAGCTCACACAGCGCCACGATCACCTGAGATGCGCTTTCGCTGGTCTCAATACCACAGCTTGCAAAGCCTCCGCTACTGTTCTGCAGCTGACTGAGTCTGCTTACGGCTTTATTTACGGCCGTAGAAACCTTATCCTGAGTCCGGTACTTTGCCAGGGCCTGCAGTACCATAGCTGTCATATCCGGATCTGCATCACCCTTTCCGGCCATATTCCAGCCTCCGTCCTCAAGGCTTGCAGCAAGGATGTGATCAATAAGTTTTTCTCTCGTAGTCTGCGAACTGCCGTTGTCATTTCGTAGTATATCATAATCTCCTGAATCCAGTGCGATAAGCGCCCATACAGGGCCGTTTAAGCCCTGTGCGGTGACTCTCTCATAGTCACCGAGTATCTCTGTCAGATCATACCCGGCAGTTTTCGAAGCATCCTTGCCCATGGCAGTCAGTGCAAGGATCACTCTGCAGTTGTCTGTTACCTTTTTCCTGTGGAGCTCTCCTCTGCTTTTCCTTACCGTCTTCTCCACGTTTTTATAGTATGCATTGAAATACTCAGCATCAGCGGTCTGTGCACTTCTGGCCAAAGCCATCATATACCAGTCTCCTCCGGTTCCTGATACCTGAGGATCGCTGATCGCATTTCTCAGATAATCGGAGGTAGTTCTCAGATCCTGCCGGCTGACCCGACTTAATGCTGAGCCTTTCACCGCCGCAGCAGATTCAAAGGACCCGACAGCACATATCATTACCGCTGCCGCAATAATCACTATATACCGGATAAACTCTTTTACGCTCTTTTTATACATCACTGACCATCGATCCTTTGCACTTAAGCCACATATATCCTTATGACCTTATCTGCACCTGACAGTATAAGATCCCCGCATGGGATACCGGGATATCTGCCTCTCACACTGTACCCGCACCTGCCCGTCACTGACCATCGATATTCTGTATCGAAGTCACATATACCCATACGACCTTATCTCCGTCTGACAGTATATAATCCCCGCACGAGACACCGGGATACCTGCCATTGACCTTATACATCCAGCCGCTGCTGCTGCCGTGATCAAACTCGCAGAGACCGTTAATGCCTCTTACATAGTTTCCGTCACCGTCAATATTCCAGTCATTGGCTTCGCACAGCAATCCAAGGACGTCAAATACTGTGGAGCCTTCTTCTACGGTATATTTTCCTGAACCGCTGAATGGACTGCCGGCGGCTGATGTGACTATAGAAACAGTGACTCTGAGCTTCACATCCTTTTCGCTGGCTTCATCTGTCACACTGTCCTTTGAACTCCCCGAAGCATCTGTCCCTGAAGCACCCGTCCCTGAAGCACCTGTCCCTGAAGCACCTGTCCCTGAATTATCTGCCTCGGTATCAGCGTTCTTAGAGCTGTCATCCTCCAGTATGTCACTGTCCTGAGAGGTCTGACCTGCATTTACTATCTGCTGGACCCCACCGATAGTCCATGC
>DCHJ01000113.1:25551-49860 GCA_002314805.1 Lachnospiraceae bacterium UBA1755
ACCTTCATACAGGCCCTTTTCTGTACTCAGGTAGTAGTATCTGATAAGACCATCCTGTCCCGTTATTTTCTGCCATCCCGTCAGCATTGCACCCGCAGTATCAAAATAATACCAGGCAGCCTTCCCCTTTCCGTCATTAAGAAGAATGAGCTTCCATTGCGCTTTAGGCTGCGTGCCGTCCTCAGCAGTAAACATCCATATATCCTTTACCGGATCATATGTCCAAACTCCGCTGACTGCACCCGTGCTATCCACTGACACCTTTCCTTCTACGGTGAGCGGAATATAGACTGCGCTGCCGTAACTTCCGGCAGACCCCATACCCGATTGGTTCTGATTTTGATTCTGATTTTGATCCTGATCCTGGTTCTGATCCTGATCCTGATCCCGGTCCTGATCCTGGTCCTGATTATTTGCACTGTCTGAATATGCCAGTGCAAATACCGAATACTTATCAGACTCAAAGAGAATTTCATTTCCCTGCTTTGTGCATGGCAGCTCCGTCACTTCATCACCGTGCAGACGGAATACCCTGTATGAACGGGTCATACCCTGCGGGACAGCAGATGCATTTGGTGATAAACAATGTCTGTATTTTATGGGTATCGCTGTATCATGCAGTACTGTCGCTGCAGTACCTCCCACATGTCTGACTACCGCAATTTCAAAATATTCATCCACAGTCCCCTGAGTAATTCCGGCATCTATACGGTTCTTTTCAGTCTGATCGATACTGCCTGTAATATTCCTGATGCTTATCCGCAGAGTCAGTCTGCTGCCGCTCCTGTATCCGTCCCATTCCTCCTGTGTCATATCCTTCATACAGGCAGCAAGGAGTCCTTCCGTATCCATATCGACCTCAGAAGGAACCGATACAGTCACATTGGAAGTATTTACTACAATCAGCTCGGCATATGGCTCCACTATGTAGCTGCCATTACCATATGAATACCTTGCATTCAGCTTATACCGTCCGGCAGAGAGCCCCGATATCAGGGCTCTGCCCTGTGGATCCGCCACTGCCCGCTGTACTTCCGAGCCTCCCTGACTTACGATGACCGTTGCGGGTATGCCACCCGAAATACTCTCATTATTCCATCCTGCTACTGCATTGACAGTGACACTGACATTCCCACCTGCAGCCATCGTATAGTATGCTCTGTCAAAGGCAGCATGATTGGTTTTCTGCCAGTTGTAATGATAGAAGAAGATATCATCCCCGGCATTAAGCGTATCACTCATCCCGCCTGCAGCTGTAGTGCCGTTGATATAATACGCCCAGCTGCAGTCATATCCGGTATGCTCCGCATCAATACCTTCATCGCCCTTTACCCATGCATCTGAGGCTATCCATCCGCTTGTCAGTGTTGACTCCTTAAGCAGCCCCTTAACCGCTGCACATACAGTCGCAGCCCTGAGATCATCCTGAACAGGATCCTCCCCGTACAGGAAATAGTATGCAGCCTCAACATATGCATCACCGCAGGTAACCTCTGCCGAAGTCTTTGTGATTCCCTGTACAGTTTCCCAGGAGCCATTGGTAACACTCAGCGCTCTCCTTGCCACGAGATCTTTAGTATTATCCCCGTCCACGCAATCAGCGACTCTCACAGTCACGGAAACTGTCTTATCGCTGACAGGCTTTGAAGCCGTCACAGTCAGGGCAGCTTCTGCACCGAAAACATATTTTCCCTCACCCGGTGAATATGATGCCGTCAGCCGGTACTCCCCCGCTTCCAGACCTGAAACACTTGCCGAACCGGATGCTGCCGCCGTTATTTCTGTTACTTGTGTATCACCGTTAAAGACAGTGATCTTTGCCGGGATACCTTTGCTTTGGATCTTTCCGTTTTGATTAAAACCGGTAAACTGTTTTACAGACACAGAGGCTTTTTTCCCCTTTTCTATCGAATAACCGGTCTTTGCAAAAAAAGCAAAGGATGCAGCTGAGGCATCGTAATGAATAAAATCGATATGCTCTCCCGCCGTCAGTGCAGTAAGCAGATGACTGACAGGAGTGAGCCCATCCTTGACATATATCCAGTCCCCGGAGGCATAGCCCCATGTCCCGGCTCCTGCATTGTATCCTGTACTTCCTTTTGTGAATACTGACTCTCCCAGCAGCTCAAATACTGCCTGACGTACGTCTGTATCCTCCAGATCATGCACTGTCGGATCTTTTCCGTATATACTGAAATACGCTGCTTCGACCATTGCATCCAGAGCAGTGACTGAAGACGATGTCTTTGATATTCCCATTACCGACTGCCATGAGCCGCTGCCGACATACAGTTCCGTATCCACCATGGCAGCTGTCTCCGTCTGAGATACTACATCATGAACACCTACACGTACCCTGACTGTCTTCTCACTGACACTGTGCTCACCTGAGTAGGTGTACCCAGCATCCAGCTCCTTCCAAATATTATCACCCGAGATGTATTCTCCTACTGCTATCGATGCCTGCTGACAGGCTGAAAGATTGTCCTTTTTGTTATACAGAAAACGTCCTGTTGCCGGGTTATATATATCTTCGCGATTGATAAAATCTCTGATATTTTCCTGACTGAGTTCATCCGCTGCTGAAAGGCATTCCAGATAGCAGGCATATGTATTGGCATTCATATCTCCCGTGTGACCGGACATATATTCAAGAGCTGCAGACTTGTTGGGGTATACAAGTCCGCTCAGCTCACAGGCTGATATCGCCCAGGCGGTCTGATCCATATCCTTTTGAGAGCTTCCCATCCATGTGGAAACCAGCACACCGTCATTATCCTGATGAGCTCCGAAAAAATCTGCGGTCTTCTGATCTGCATCTATATCACAGATACCCATTGTAAACAAAGCAAATATCTGAACATTAGTTTCTGCCGATGTACTGCCCGGTTTCTTAAACTCACCGGTCTCGCTGTCGCAGTACGATTGCAGCAGCTCAACCGGATCCATAACAGTTCCGTTCTTATCCGTGATGGTATACTCCTCCGGACGTACTCCGTCATTTACCATGGCAATAATGAACTTGCACAGATTGAGTACTGTCAGATTATCATATTCAGCCTTCTGATACTGTGACCTTGTATTTGCTGGCATACCCAGCTCACGCATTGCCAGCATACTCCAGAAAGTGGTGACATCAGTAAGACTGGTATTCTTACAACTCAGACTTTCAAAATACCTGCACATTTCATCATAAACTGATTCAGGAGTCACCTCCTGAATACTCTCTATGCCCAATGCCTCTTCCAGCTCAGGTTCTTTTTCGGCATCATCTGTCAGCTCTGTATCCTTGATCTCGGCATCATAAGCTTCTTCATGGTCACCGTCACTGTGCGCGATATCCTCAGTGCTTCCGTCAGTCACACCGTCATACAATGCAGCATCCGTATCCTTCATTTCATATGCCGCTGTCCCCACCGATGCCCATGCCGCAGTCACATTGACCGCCGGAAGCAGTGCCATACAAAGTGCCAGGACAATTGCAGTCAGCCCTGCAGCCTTACGCTGACAAAAAAAGCGCAGCTTTTCGGCCGCGCAAACTACAGATTTTGAAAAAATCCTCTTCATCTCTTCACCTCACCGAAAGATTAATAATGGTATGTACCGGCAGTTTTCTGGCTTGTGTCTTATCAGACATTTACAGTAGAGTGAGCTGCCACGGTCTTGCACCGTAGTTGCCTTTTAATCGGGATCCTTACGTCCTCCGAACCGATACAATATTCAATTTTTACCATCTGATTATAATATATTCCGCTGAACAGAACAAGACCGAACCTATGTCAATACCGGATAGTTATTAACCTATGTCGATCCCGGATAGGTCAAGACCGGATATCCGCCACAGCCTTTCTGATCCTGTCACAGGCCTCGACCAGCTTTTCAAAAGCGGCTGCATAGGATATCCTGATGTACCCCTCACCTTCACTTCCGAATGCCGAACCAGGCACTGTGGCGATCTTTGCTTTGTCCAGAAGATAATCCGCCACATCGGCCGAAGACATCCCCAATGACTTCACATTGATCAGGATATAAAAAGCTCCCTTCGGATCTGCACATGAAATCCCCTCAATGGAATTTATCTCTCTGACAAGATAATTCTTCCTGCGCTCATATTCCCTGCGCATCCGCTCCACGTCTTCATCACATTCCTTCAGCGCAGTAACAGCCGCCTTCTGCGCAAAGGATGGCGCGCAAACCGTATTGTACTGATGCACTCTCACAACTGCAGCAATAAACTCCTCAGGTGCGCACACATATCCCAGCCTCCATCCGGTCATTGAATACGCCTTGGAGAAACCGCCCAGCTTCATCGTCCTTTCCTTCATGCCCGGCAGTGATGCAATACTTATGTGCTTTGCTCCGTCATATACCAGGAGCTCGTAGATCTCATCCGACAGTACTATGATGTCATGCTTTATCGCAAAATCAGCGACCCTCCTCAGGGTCTCCTCAGTAAATACGCCGCCGATAGGATTGCTGGGGTCGACTATGACCATCATCCTGGTCTTATCTGTCACCAGCCTTTCCAGCTCATCCACATCGATCTGGAAGCCGTTCTCTTCCTTAAGGCTGTAGGTCACCGGCACTGCTCCAAGTGACTGCGGTACATGGATATAGTTGAGCCATACAGGATTGGGTACCAGCACCTCGTCACCCGGATCAAGGAAGGCATACATTGCATCCCATGTTGCTTCACATACTCCGATCGTGACAAGGACCTCCGAAGGATCATAATCCATGCCGTTATTCTTCTTTTCAGCTTCGGCTATTGCTTCCCTGAGATCAGGATATCCGTAATTGGAAGTATAGAAGACCGTGCCCTTCTCAAGCTCTGCATATGCCCTTTCTTTAACCTTCTGCGGTGAATCAAAATCCGGACGTCCTATCTCCAGATGGATAATATCTTCACCTGCCGCCTGCATCTGATTTGCTTTCTCAAGTATCGCTCTGATCCCCGAAAACGGCAGAGCCTCCATCCTTTTTGCTGCCTTAAATCCCATGGATATCTATTCCCTCCTGACTGAATGCTTCTCTTATCTTACGCACAAATGCCAGTGCCTTCGGTCCGTCTCCGTGCACGCAGAGAGTATCTCCCTGTATCTCCAGTTCCTTTCCGCTCAGACCCGTCACTCTTCCTTCCTTAACCATCCTGATGCACCTTTCGATGGCAAAGTCCTCATCAGTTATCATCGCTCCGTCCATGCCTCTCGGTGCCAGAGACAGATCGTCCATATATGCCCTGTCCGAGAATATTTCCGAAGCCACCTTGAGTCCTTCCTTCCTGGCGATCTTATCAAGGCAGCTTCCGGCGATTGCATATATGATGATATTATCATCTACCTCTCCCACTGCATCACAGATGGCATGGGCCCACTCCTCATTAAACTGGCTGATCGCTCCGTGGGGTACCATATGATGAAGCGGTACACCCTCTGCCTTTGTAAAAGCCGCCATAGCTCCCAGCTGATATTTTATATATGCCTTGAGCTCTGCTCCGGATACATTCATCCTTCTTCTGCCAAAGCCCATGAGATCCGGCAGTCCGGGATGCGCACCCGCATCCACTCCGTGTGCAGCTGCCATCCTCACGGTCTCTGTCATGACCATGGGATCTCCTGCATGCCATCCGCATGCAATATTGGCGGCGGTCACATATTTAATGATCTCCTCGTCGCATCCCAGCTTATAGGCTCCGAAGCTTTCGCCCAGATCACTGTTAAGATCTATACTGTACATAATCATCCTCCGGCCTTTTCGGCATTTCCGTTTCCCTGTCACCGGCAGCATCGTCAAGACACGGGATACTCATCCTCCGGCTTTTTAAGCATTCTATTCCCATGTCACCGGCAGCATCGTCAATACCCTGAATACTCATCCTCCAGCTTATTAAGCATTTCCATCTCCCTGATATACAGCTCCTCTGCCAACTCAAGACTTACCTCTACAAATCTCACTCTGCAGCCCGGCATTGCCTGCGCAAGCTTAGGAAGATCAGCATATATCACATTTCCCAGCTTTGCATAGCCGCCCACACTCTGCCTGTCCGACATAAGTATGATAGGCTTGCCGTCACCCGCCACCTGTATCGCCCCCAGAGATATACCGTCACTGATAATATTACAGTCAGTGACAAACTCAAGCGGTGCACATTCAAGCCTTATACCCTGTCGGTCTGCCCTGTCGGTGACAGCTGCCGAATGATTGAAAAAGCACCTTATCGCTTCTCTTGTAAATCTGTCGTCCTGCGGTCCTGTAACTACCCTCACAGTGATCTCATCATCCCGTATTATTTCCTGCGGGAGCGCATGGTCACAGAGTCCGGCATAGCCGAGTGATATCTCATCACCTGCCATAAGAGCCCTGCCCTTATGCCCGCCCAGCCCATTCTTGATATCGGTGGCGCAGCTGCCCATGATCCTATGCTCCATGATGCCGCCTCCGAAAGCCACATATGCCCGGCATCCGCTTTTCCTCATGCCGAAGCTCAGCACATCCCCCGTATCTGCAGGGATGCTCCTGTACATCTGTACTGGCACTCCGTTGAGCATAGGTGACAGGTCTGCTCCTGTGATGGCGATCAATGTATTTTTGGTAAAGCGGATACATGGACCGATGACAGTCACTTCCAGTGCTGCTGCACCCTTGCTGTTACCCACCAGTATATTGGCAAGATGAAAGGAATGATGATCCATTGGTCCTGCCGGCGAC
Source organism: Lachnospiraceae bacterium UBA1755 (assembly GCA_002314805.1). Lineage (GTDB taxonomy): Bacteria > Bacillota > Clostridia > Lachnospirales > Lachnospiraceae > Darwinimomas. The sequence goes on from DCHJ01000113.1 coordinate 32,260, forward strand.
ACTCCGCTTGCCTGATACCCGAATCTTCCCTCATCCTGTATTGTAGTGAGAGCACCTGGACTTTCAACGACAAAGCCCTTTACCTCTCCTACCGTTTCGATCGGCGCTGCCGGTTTATTATCTTCAAGGAGCCTGTCATAACCGGCTTTATCTATCGGTATAAATCTTACCCGGTCGCCCGCCTTAAAAAAGAACGGTTCCGTCCCGTTATAGTCTGTGATATTGACAGGCGTACTGCCTATGATATTCCAGCCGCTGGGCTGATGGAAGGGAGTTATATTGGTAAGATTCTGTTGTACCACTACGGAATGAGCGGGAATATCCACTCTCGGCGTCTCTCTTCTCTTAAAGGAAAACGGCTCTTCGGATCTTGCCATATAAGGATGTCCTGGTGAGAAGCCCAGCTGAAATACATAGTAACTGTGAGTACAGTGCCTGCGTATGAGTTCCTGCGTGCTGATGCCTTCCAGCTCTGCACAATGCTCAAGGTCCGGTCCTGTTTCTCCGCCATAATACACCGGCACTTCCTTTACCGATCCCTCTGAGTCCCTTACAGGTCTCATTGAAATGATCCTTTTCATCAGCTCCTTCTCAAGCTCTTTTCTCCTGATAACTGACGGATCATAATGAACCGAAAGCGCACAATAGGTGGGGACCGTTTCCATGACCCCGCCTATCTGATTTACCTTCAGCTCTTCACAGAGCATCCTGACCCTGGTATTCAGTTTTATACTGATCTCATTGCCGAAGCTTACCGTGACACATCTTTCTCCGGCTGTGAGAAATCTTACATCCATGTGATATTTCTCCGGATAGCCTTGATCTATACAGTACTGCGGTTTCATCAGCACTGCCATGAAGATACAATGCTGCGTTATTCAAACAGCATTATTCTCTTTCCGGTGCTGTCTTTCCATGCAGTATTGCTTATTACATACGATACTGTTTCAATACTTTATTGCCCTATATGTATGCTGCTGACATACTGAGTTCGTTACGATTCCGCCTTATTCCCCCAGTGCGGCTCTGACCGCATTTTTTACTGCTGCGCAATACAAAGGTCCGGCCGATACCAGCATGTCCTCGATGCCCTTTTCCTGATAACGTACAAATGCACCTGTACCGCAAGGCATGATAAGCTTCTTTCCATATTTTTTGCAGGCGTCCCTGACCTGTCCGATCTTTGCCTGTACATCATCTGCAAAGAAATCTCCCGGCTTGCCCATCTCGGTGGACATATCTCTCGGGCCTACCATGACCGCTGCCACTCCGGGATGAGATGCTATCTCTTCTGCATTGTCTGCTCCGAGCGGACTTTCTATCTGTGCGATGACCCAGTCATTGGCATTAACATATTCCACATAGCCTGCAGTATCTGTCTCAAAATAGTACCTGTTGCACCTTGCCTGTCCGATACCGCGTTTTCCACGCGGAGGGAAGTATACATCATCCATGATCTCATCGAGCTGTACTGCACTTTCGATATGCGGGATGATCACTCCGTCATAGCCCATATCAAGCACTCTGCCAAGTGACCTTACCTCAAACTCGGGTACCCTCAGGATCACCGGGATCCCCATCCCCTGACAGGCAGCCAATACCCTTTCCTGAGCCTCGGCGGATATCTCTCTGTGCTCACTGTCGAGAGCCACATACTGTATTCCGCTGTATATGCTCATCTCCAATACCGGAAGCTCTGTCCAGTCAGTGAATAATCCTATACTTGGTTTTCCTTCTTTAAGCAAGTCTGTAATTGCCATAACTGTCTCCGTAAATCATCTTCAATCTGTTATTGCATCTGCACTGCCGCAGCAGCGTTGCTGCTAATATGCGTTATCTCTTTCATTATTTGCCGGTCACTGCGGCGGTTGGATTACTGCTTTCATTTTTCTCCGGCACTTCCGCTGCTGCATCGCTGCTTTCATGCTTTCGCCGGCAGCTGTCTTATTTCTTGCTCAGATGCCTGAGCACCTTGCCTGCGCGTACATTGGTCGCCGCACCCTTTGCTACTGCAGGTACTCCGTTGATTATGACATAATCCATTCCCGAGGAGTATTTATTGACCTCTGCAAAGGTTGCATTTACTTTAAGCTCATTGATGTCAAATACATTTACATCTGCGAAATTACCGACTTCAAGGGTACCTCTCTTTTCAAGCATGAAATGCTGAGCCGGAACTGAACCCACCTTCCTGCAGGCATCCTGGATCGAGATCACGCCAAGATCACGCACATACCTTGCAAAGAAGAATGTCATACTCATATAGTTCTGCATATTGGCAGTCGCATCTGCCACAGGACCTTCCTCGGTGGTAGCAAAGGAATCTGTCTGCCACATATAGATCGGATCCTTAACAACACTGTCTACCATGGTCTGCTCCGAGAAGCACGTGCCCTGCATAAGTATCCTTCCTGCATCATACAGAGTCGGAGCATCTGCAATTATATCAAGGAAACAGTCAAACGGATCCCGTCCGCTTGCCTCGACCAGCTCCATGAACGGGGTCGTGGATATCCTTCTGTCATACTGAGGCTGCACGAATAAAAGCCTGTCCCACTGTCCCGCCTGCAGGAATCTCCAGTAACGGCAGCAGTCAGCCTTAACTTTCTCCCTGCCTGCCGGATCTGCGAGTATCCTCCTTGCCTCATCCCATCCGTTCTCGTAGAGCCACGGCGGCAGGATCGCAAGTGCGTCACCTGTCGCATAGGTAGTCGGAAGCATATCACACATTACATTGAGATGCTCAACCTCCCTTGCATCCTTCAGCATCTGCATTGACTTCTGCAGATAATCATTTGGTACGCCGTTGTCATATTTCACATTAAGATGTGACACTGTTCCTCTCATGCCTGTCTTACGGATGACATTGAGGAATTCATTAACAGCCTCAAAGATGTATGTACCTTCATCCCTCATATGAGTCGAGTAATTGGCATCATACTCAGCGGCGACCATTGCAAGCTTTTCCACTTCCTCGGGTCTGCTTACTATACCCGGCTCAAACTCAAGACCTGTTGAGAATCCGAAGAAGCCGGCCTCCATTGCTTCTCGCAGGAATGCCGCCATCTCATCAAACTGCTCCTGAGTATACTCCGTGGTCCTGCATCCGACCATGTTTCTTAGCGTATTATGCCCGCAGAGCCATGCCATGTTGATACCAACACCCATCTTCTCTGCCTTATCAAGTGTCCTTGCCATATCCCCAGGATGATATTTCGGTCCAGGCAGATTGTAAGCACAGTCGATGCCGTCACCGGCTTTGTCAAAGTTATCATAGGATACGTATGCCCTTCTGGAAAAGCCGCAGTTTCCGACCACTTCAGTTGCTACTCCCTGAAGTATCGCCGAATATGCCTCCGGATTGCCCCAGATGGTATAATCCGAATGTGTATGGGAATCAATGAAGCCGTTGGTCACATACTTATGATGCGCATCGATATCCAGCTTCTTTGCCTTAACCCCCTTAAGGTCTCCTATATAGTCGATCTTATCACCCACGATTGCAAGGTCTGCATAATACGGCAGCTTACCTGTCCCGTCTACGATACAGCCATTGCGGATGATGATATCAGGTTCTCTCTTGTAAATTCCCATGGTTTCTCCTCCCGGTAAATTATCTGAATATGTATCTTAACTCGCATTTATCCTTGGACTATCTGCGTATACTCTCTCTTTATGATCCGCATGAAAAGCTTGCTGTCATCCGACTTTTCTGTGATCCTATGCAGTTCGGCGTTCACTTTTATCTCATGATCTGAAATGTCCACATAATCTGAAATGTCCGCATAATCCGCAGATACAAGTCTGTAGCTTTTATACCAGCTTCCTTCCGATGATAGCCTCAAAGTTGTCAGCAAGCAGCTTCTGCTTTATATCATCCTCAATGTCCGCCATAAGTACACGTCCTGCCATGATGCGCGGATCATTAAAGGTCTGATCCGAACCGAAGACAAACTTCTCAATCGGTGCTTCTTTGATCAGCTCTTCAAGCCATATCTGTGAATAGAGCGATCCATTGAAATCAAGATATACATGCTCATACTTGTTTGCAAGGTCTATGGAATCAAGACAGCCTCTGTAGGTACCTCCCATATGACAGATCTGGAGCTTTAGCTCCGGATACCTTGAAAGCACTGCATCATAATCCTTTGGATTATTGGCAGGCTCCGTCTCCCAGGTATGGCATGCCACAAGTATATCCTTAGCGATGCAATACTCATAGAGTCTGTCGTAATCTGCCGTCGCTATGCATGTATGTGATTCACGGGGGTGGATCTTTACACCCACAAATCCCGGATCATCCTTATACTTCTCTATCTGTGCGATGCACTCCTCATGATAATGGGGATCATAGAAGATGGATGCATAGACATATCCGGGAAAAAGTCTTGTCATCTCCATGATCCGTTCATTGCCTGCTGGTGCCGCTCCAAACAATGCCTTGAGTGAGCTGGCCACCATGGCATTGATTCCGATACGCTTGCTCAGCCTTATACTCTCTTCTGCCGGTAATGTCTTAATATATAACGGACACTGTTCCCCATCTCCCAGATGTGAGTGAGAATCGATGATGCGCAGTCCCGGCTTTATCTGTCCCTGCATTGCATATTCCTTGACAGTCATCATGCTCTCACCTCCACCAGTCTTTCAAAGTTTCCGTGAGCTATCATCTCCTTTTCTTCCTGAGAAAGCTCGCAGAACAGGATCTGGAAGGTCTTGTCATACGGCTCCTTCTCCGGCATATAGGTTCCGAAGAGGAACTTATCCGCACCGATGAGCCCCACCATGTTTTCGATGCCGTAATACTCAATAGTATTGCACGTATCGAAATATACATTCCTGAAATGCTTACAGAAACCGATGTACTGCCTGTTGAGCCACTGATCGGTATTGGTGATGATCAGCCTGAGCTCCGGGTACTTTTCCTTAACTGCCGCAGCATCATTGAGATCAAGCTCCTGAAGTGATACAAGAAGCGGTGTCCTGCTCTCACTTAAGATGTCAAACATCCAGTCATAAAGCCATGTATACATCGGTGCGGCAAAGTTTTTCGGATGTATCCTGAAAAGCGCCTTATCATTATCAATAAGCCTTATCATCTCATCCCTGGTGTATGTCTCCTCCGGATATACCGGTGGCATGAGTCTGATGACGGGATACTCTGTTCCTGCCGATTCCCGTGCATACCTGAGCGTCACATCGTTGGCATCACCGGCCTTGTCCAGATTGTATATCGCACGTGTGACGATATTGTTTTTTTCACATACTGAGGCAACACTGTCATGATCACTTGCGTACTGCAGCGGCTGCGGCTGCATATAAAAATTGCAGTTGATATCCTTGAAAACCAATTTGCCTTCCTCCTTGTCCTGATTGTTATCCTGCCGTCACAGACCGGCCACAAGCATAGTCACCAGCGGGATCGTGATCAGCCCCAGCAGATGTGAGACGATAACCGTACCCGCACCGGCTGAAGAATCCTGTCCCATTGATTCCGGGAATACTATCACATTAAGTCCCATCGGCATGCACAATGCCATAACCGTCACCTGGATCAGATATTTATCGACCTTGAAAAGCAGCATTATTGCGGCAGCGATCGCCGGCAGAGCTATAAGCCTTACGAGCGATGCGATGTAAGCCCTTCCATTACAGAAGGCTGCCTTAAGTGACTGCTTACCGATCACGATACCGGCCAGCAGCATTGCACATGGCGCCATACAGTTGGCTGCGTTATTGATAATTGTCATCGGCACCTCCGGAAGCTTTACTCCCAGAAGGCCCATGATGATCCCTATGATAAGTGACCATATGGACGGATTATTGAAGCTCTTAAAGCTGACCTTTTCCTGATTGGTCAGCACAAACATGCCCCAGGTGTACATTACTATCCACATCGGAAGAGTGAATGTAATGAAGTCACACAGGAATACTTCACCAAATACAGCAGCAGCAAGAGGATATCCCACATAAGAGGTATTAGGTATAACAAACGAATATGCATAGATATTGCGCGTCATCTTATCTCTGCCGAAGATCCGCCCCATCCACTGTGCCAGTATAAAGGTGACTGCAACAACGATCACTCCTGTGACCAGTACTCCCATCTTTCCGGCTAACTGACTTACCGTAAAGTTTGTCGAAAAACTCCTTATGATAAGTGCAGGCATAAATACCCACATTTCAAGCTTTCCGATGACTCCGGCCGCGCTGTCTGAAATGATATTGAAATGCTTCAATATCCATCCTACCAATATGAATACAAACAGTATGATCATCTGCTGCAACGTGATCACAAAGAGACTTCCCATTGTTAAGACTCCCCTTAATTATATAGTCATAGCCGTTCTTTCCCTTTTCAGGATAACAGGCTATGCTGCTGAAGATGCTGCTGGCCGGTCCGGCCCCGCCTGCGGTTTCAACAGACTGAGCCGCAGCCTCTTTATCTGATATTTTACCGTGGCAGATGCCTGAGCACCTTTCCTGATCTTGTACCCGTGAGCTGTCCCTTTTCCACTGCAGCAACACCGTTTACAAATACATAATCCATGCCGGTCGAGTAATGCATCGGATCCTCAAATGTAGAATTGATCCTGAGCTCATTAATATCAAACACATTGATATCCGCATATTTTCCAACCTCAAGGGTACCTCTGCCCTCAAGCATGAAATGCTGTGCAGGTATCTGGCCAAGCTTCATACATGCCTCCTGGATGGAGATCGCTCCAAGTTCTCGCACGTAGCGGATGATAAACTGACTCATACTCATATAGGTCTGTCTCATGCCGCATCTGCCAACCGGTTTTTCAAGATCAATAAAGCCTACATCCATCTGCCACATGTAGATAGGATCCTTTACTACTGAATCGATGAGCTGCTGTTCAAAGAATACTGTTCCTGTCATGCCGGTGGCATTGGCTCCCTCGATCGTCTCATTGCCCATCATGATATCAAGGAACACATCTGCCGGTTCTTTTCCTGATTTCTTAACAATATCCATAAAAGGAGTAATTGCGATATCTGCATCATATGGCGGCATCACATAGAGCAGTCTGTCCCACTGACCCGCTGCCAGGAATCTCCAGTACCTGTTAAGGTCTGCTTTGACCTTTTCCCTGCCTGCCGGGTCCGCAAGGATCTCTCTTGCCTTATCCCACCCCTCGGCATACAGCCATGGAGGAAGCATCGCCATCGCGCCGCCTGTTGCAAAGGTCGTAGGCAGCATGTCACAGTATACATTGAGGTGCTCGACATCGCGCGCCTGCTTAAGCATATCCATACCCTTCTGCAGATAATCGTTGGGTACTCCATTGTCATACTTTACATTAAGATGCGATACAGTACCTCTCATACCGGTCTTACGTATCACGTTGAGGAATTCGTTTACCGCCTCGAGTATATATGTTCCCTCATCTCTCATGTGAGTTGAATAATTGGCATCATACTCTGCTGCCACCTTTGCAAGCTCCTCAACCTCTTCAGGTCTGCTCACAATACCAGGTACAAATTCAAGACCGGTTGAGAATCCGATATATCCGGCTTCCATACACTCCCGGATCCATTCCTTCATCTCGTCCATCTGCTCTTTTGTCGGTACAGGCTGCATGCATCCGACCATCATACGGATGTCATTATGTCCGCAGTGCCATGCAGTGTTGACGCCGCAGCCCTGCTTCTCTGCACGGTCCAGTGTAGCTGCCATTGATCCCTTCGGATACCTGGGGCCGGGCAGATTGTAAACGCAGTCGATACCGTCACCGGCTTTATCGAAGCGTTCAGCGGGCACGCTCGTCCGCATTGAGAACCCGCAGTTCCCTACTATCTCAGTTGTTACTCCCTGAGCAACGACATTCTTTGCCTCAGGTGCCGACCATATGGTCTGATCCGCATGGGAATGTGAGTCAATGAATCCGTTAGTCACATATTTGTGATGTGCATCGATGTCCATCTTCTTTGCCTTCACGCCCTTAAGGTCGCCTATGTAGTCGATCTTATCTCCCATGATCGCAAGATCAGCGTAATACGGCATCTTGCCTGTGCCGTCTACTATGCAGCCGTTGCGGATAATGATATCCGGTTCTCTTTTATATATTCCCATTTGTTTTCTCCTTTTACATTAATTACGCAGCAATGAAGCATTGCGCCAAATCAGCGCTTTGGCAGATGTCTGAGCACCTTGCCTGCCCTCTCATTGGTGTGCTCACCATTGGCTATCACAGCCTTGCCATTGATAAACACATAATCCATACCGGTTGAATAATGGCAGGGATCCATGAAGGTTGAATTTATCTTAAGCTCTCCGAGATTGAAGACATTGATATCGGCATAGTTGCCCACCTCAAGGGTTCCTCTGCCTTCGAGCATGAAGTGCTGAGCAGGCACCGCTCCGACCTTCCTGCAGGCATCCTGGATAGAGATCACACCGAGCTCGTCAACGTATCTCTTGAAGAAATAAACCATGCTCATGTACTCCTGTACATTAGCCGTATTCTTAGCAAGGGGTCCGTCCTTAGCCTCGTAGGTTGATGTAGCATCTGTCATCCACATGTAGATCGGATCCGTAACTACAGAATCGATAAGCTGCTGCTCGAAGAATACCGTACCCTGGATGTGCACTGCATTCATATCATCTATTGTCGGAGCTGCCATGCAGATATCAAGGAATACATCTACAGGCTCCTTGCCGCTCTTTTCAACAAGCTCACCGAACGGCACGTTACATATCTCAGGCATATACTCCGGCTGCACATAAAGAAGCCTGTCCCACTGACCGTATGCGAGGAATCTCCAGTAACGGCAGAAGTCAGCCTTAACCTTTGCACGGATGGCAGGATCAGCAAGACGCTCCTTTGCAATGTCCCAGCCGTCAGCCCAGAGCCACGGAGGAAGCAGTGCCATTGCCCCGCCTGTTGCAAATGTTGTCGGAAGCATGTCGCAGAGTACATTGAGGTGCTCGACCTCACGTGCCTTTTTGAGCATGTTCATGCCCTTGTCAAGATAATCGTTGGGCACACCGTTATCATACTTAACATTAAGATGTGATACCGTTCCTCTCATCCCTGTAGCACGGATCACTGTAAGGAACTCGTTGATAGCTTCAAGTATGTAGGTACCCTCATCTCTCATGTGAGTTGAGTAATTGGCATCGTACTCACCGGCCACCTTTGCAAGTTCCACTATTTCCTCAGTCTTGCTATTGATACCCGGATGGAACTCAAGACCTGTTGAGAATCCGAAGAATCCTGCCTCCATAGCTTCACGGACCCATGCCTTCATCTCATCCATCTGTTCCCTGGTAGGGATAGGCTGTGTGCACTCCGCCATAACTCTTATATCATTATGTCCGCAGAGCCATGCCAGATTATTTCCCACTCCCATCTTCTCAGCCTTATCAAGTGTTGCTGCAAAGCTTCCCTTCGGGTACTTAGGTCCCGGGAGATTGTATACACAGTCAATGCCGTCGCCCGCTTTATCAAACTCGCAGCCTTCCATGACTGTTCTCATTGAGTATCCGCAGTTTCCGACTACCTGTGTAGTGATACCCTGTGCTACGAAGCTATGGCATTCAGGAGCCGCCCATATAGAACGGTCTGTATGCGTGTGTGAATCGATGAAGCCATTGGTCACATACTTGTGATGAGCATCGATATCCATCTTCTTTGCCTTCACACCCTTAAGATCTCCGATGTAGTCGATCTTATCTCCCACAATTGCCAGATCAGCGTAATACGGCATCTTGCCTGTGCCGTCCACGATACAGCCGTTACGAATAATAATGTCCGGTTCTCTTTTATAAATCCCCATAATATCCCTCCGAGTATTTGATATTTATTTGCTCTGTATTTGCTATGCGCATCCCTGCGATACGCCTATATCAGTCTATCACTTTTACAAAGCACGGTAAACGTAAACAGTCTCAAAATCATTGTACCTCAAGGTTCCGATACTCAGCTTATTATTGCCCATTATTGCTTTTTTTGTTTTTTAACTGACGGTATTTTCACTGCAGTCAAAAAGTCTGCGCAAATTGACTTAATTCTTTCCATGTAGTATATTTATATCAATCAAGGGAACTACCGATAGACGGTTGACCCCGAAAATATTACTTACAAAAAAGTAACCTTTCCTTGGGTGAGGCGGTTACTTTTTTGATGTTTTATCTTTTATCCACTCTATCAGTATCTTCGCAGTAAGGCCAAAGGCCGTTACTACAAGTCCGATAACCGACAGCACTATCGTGAGTAACTGATAATCCGTCATATGGCATCCCTCCTTTCACGATGTCCAGAGGGCTCCATTGCCCTCTGACTGAGGGCCAACCGCCTACCGTTATGGTAGCTCCATAGGCATTATAACATGCCCATAAACATGTCTCCATATTGACTTTTTATAGTGCATATGTATGTGCATATGTAATCCGGTTCTGATATGCGCGGACATTCTTCAGTCTTTCCGGTTTTCTATCTCCCGGCGTACACGGATGTCTTTCCGCTCTTTTTATAGAAGATAAGTAACAATACTATACATACTATCTCAATACTCCCATAGAGGATCCACACCGGAGAATATGCTCCTGTCAGGTCGAAAAGTCCGCTGGTGATGACCCCAGAGAACGCGCTTGCAAGCATGGTACCCATGGACACTTTTGAAATGATCCTGGTGTATTCATCTCCGATTGCAAAGGTCTCGACCATGGACGGCATTACGATCGTATTATGTGCTGCAGTAATTCCGAGGAAGAATGCACAGATGAACATAAGTACTACAGCATCTCCACTCAGCCCCAGACCGAAGTAAGATACAGCCACCAGTATCATCGATATCAGCAGGGTGGTCTTCTTGCCATACTTATCCATGCACACCCCCATAACTGCCTTGCTTGAAAGGTTGCCCAGCATAAGTGCGGTGGTAAGCGTTGCTCCGATTGCAGCTGCCAGTCCCCTGGAAGCAGCAAAGTTCGCAAGATGCGACGATACGCAGGACAGCAGGTTGAGCAGTGTCGCAAGTAACAGGCAGATGATGAACTTTCCTGTCTTCTGCCTCCCGGAAAATCTGCTGCTAAAGAATTGCTGAGCTGCCTTTCCGTGATCGTCGGTCCTGGCTTCAGACAGGCTGTGTACGTTGGTCCTGGCTCCATAAGGCAGCATCCCGATTTCTTCCGGTGTCTTTCTTACCACGATCAGCACTATGGGGCACGCGACAATCATTGCTATTGCAGAATTGATAAGTACTGCAGTCCTCCATCCCAGACTCTCGATGAGCGCACTTACGATCGGATTCATAACAGCACCCGCGATCCCTGATGAAAGCATGCACATGCCAAGTGCAAAACCCTTTTTCTGATGGAACCATGCGTTTATGAGCATTGGTGCCGGGACATACAAGACGAATGCTGCACCGATACCCAATAATGCACATATACAGCAGTAATATATATAATTGTGTGTGAACGCCTTCAGTAAAAATCCCGCTGCATAAATGAATACACTGATGAACAGTACCCACTTTGTCGGGAACCTCTTATATACTTTATCTACTATCAATAAAGTCAGGACCGACACAAGTCCTGAGATAATTCCTGCTGCTGAATACTGTGTAGCACTCCATCCCAGATCCTTAAGCATCGGTGGCATAAAGATACCCTGGGTATTGATGAGGATGCCCATAGTAGCGCCATAAAAGGCGATGCAGCTTGCCAATATATACCACGCATAGTGTGGTCTTTTTATATGTGATTCCGTTTCCATTTCCGGATAATTTCCTGTTTGTATTATTAGATATTACAGTACATTTTTCTGATGCAAATACAGCTATTGATCAGTACAATATCCAAACCTAAAATTGGAGCCAATGGGAATGATCCCATTGACTCCGGACATTTATTATGATTTCTTACGGAAGGACACGCTCTGTCATGCGTGTTCTCATGCCATCGAGTGCACGGACAAAGCCCTCTGCATATTTGCACTGAGCCTGCATTCCTCTGAACTCTGATGTGATCCTGATGGTATCGAAGAATCTGTCCTCGTCACCACGCATAGAAGCATAATTATCTGCCATCCATGCACGCTGTGATTCCATGCAGTTGAGCATCTTCATCTTTGTATCATAGAAATCTGTGATATCCACATAATCTGTAGGAACAAATCTCATTGAGCAGGATGGCTCAAAATACCAGATCGACGGAATTACGTCATATGGCGGCTCTTCTGTCTCAAGCTTTGCAATCGGGATCATGACAGCGATATCGTTGATGATCTTGCCTGTAAGCTCATGATCAGGATTGTAATCCTCAGGATAATGTGTGAAGATCACGTCTGCTTTGCAATGACGTACCAGATTGATGAAATCAAGTCTTGTCTTTCTCGGCTCTTCAAAAAACATCTCATCGTGATAGTCAAGGCAGATATACTCTGCTCCGATGATAGCTGCTGAATTGGCAGCCTCCTGCTTTCTGATCCTGCCTATCTCTTCCATGGGAAGGGTCGCTGAACCGATATCACCATTAGTTGCCGTAGCAATAAAAACCTTATGTCCGAGTGATGCATACTTGGCCAATGTACCGGCGCACATTGTCTCCACATCATCAGGATGTGCTCCTACTGCAAGAATATTCATACTATGCCTCCCAAAGATAAATTAGTTCTTCTTTCTTTCGATCTGGAACAGAACTCCGAGGAACAGGATAAGGCCTGTTGCAACATACTGATATGCGTCGTCAAGACCTACCATTACAAGTCCCTGCTTTACGATGTATACGACCAGTACTCCGAGGAAGGTAAGTGCGAGGTTGGACTTACCACCGGACATTGATGTACCACCGACGATAGATGAAGCGATACCTTCAAGGCAAAGGGTCTCGCCCATGAATGCAGGAGCCGTACCTACACGTGATCCGTAAAGCATACCTGCGATAGAAGCAAGTGTTCCTGTGAGAAGGAATACGAAGAACTGAACCATTCTTACGTTGATACCGCTGATATGTGCACAGGCTGCATTGGAACCTACAAGATAAATACTGCGGCCCAGCTTCCTGTACCTTAAGAACAGCCATACCAGAACATACAGGCAGAGCATTACGATGATCGGTATCTGAATGACTCCGAAAGCCTTTGCCTGTCCGATTACCAGATACTTCTTACATGTCTCGGCAACCATCTTTACAGGCATACCTTCTGTGATGATGTATACTATTCCTCTGTATACGAGCTGCATTGCATATGTAGTGATGAATGCGTTCATATGAAGGAACGAAACAAGACATCCGTTTACAACACCTGCCAGAAGACCTATGCAGAGACCTACGATAACTGCAGGTACTGCCTCGCCCGTTGCATTTACGACCTTAGCTGCAAATACACCTGCAAGAGACGCGATAAGACCTACTGACATATCGAAGTATCCTGCAGTGATCGCAGTGCACTCACCGATAGCTACGATAGCTACAGGCACTGCTGTAAGCAGTATCGAATGAATACTGCTGAATGTTATGAATGCCGGATTGATAATCGTGAATACTACAGACAGAAGTATAATAAGTCCGCCAAGGATAAACGGCAGGAGCTTTTCACGACTCGTTGTTTTAAGCTTATTCATGATTTCTCTCCTCCCTTATTTCTTCTTTTCTGTCTGAACCAGGATGGCGAGTACCAGAATAACACCGGTCGTGATGTACTGATAGAATGCCGGAACCTGAATCATGTTAAGACCGTTCTGAACAGTCATGATGAAAACTGCACCCACGAAGGTCATTGCCAGATTGGTCTTTCCTGCCTTGGAGCCTCCGATAGTAGCAGCTGCAATACCCTGCATTGCGTACATACCGCCGACCTTGGGCTGACCTGAACCTGAACGTGATGCAAAGAGTGCGCCTGCAAGTGCTGCGAGGAAACCCGAAAGAGCAAATGCAAATATCTTGCCTCTTACGATATTGATACCTGCGTTCTTGGCAGCCTCAGGGTTGCCTCCGATAACGTAGAGCTCACGTCCGAGTTTGGTAAACTTATAAACCAGATACATGATGACATAGGCAAGTACGAGGATCAGCACCATAGGAGTGACTCCTGTCTTAAGCATGTCATACTGACCGAGGACCTTAAAGGCCTTGAACTTGGTCATTCTCACTGCTTCACCCTTGGTAACAATGAGAACGCAGCCCTGCCAGATATTCATAAGAGCAAAGGTCGTCATCCATGGCGGCATATTGAGCGCACCTACCGAAAGACCTGCCAGTATACCTGATGCAAGACCGAACAGAAGTGCAACCGCAAGCGCTGCATATGTGGGCCAGCCGCTTGAAGCAATGAGTGTTGTCCAGATAATACCCGAGAAGCATGCTACATAGCCGACGGACATATCAAAGCCGCCGATCATAAGACATGTACTCTCTGAAATAGCTACCAGTCCAAGCGGAACAGCTGCTATGAGAATTGCTACGATATTATCCCATTTAAGGAAATAAGGTGAAATAACCGAGAAGATGATGATCGCAACAACAAGTACTGAAAGAATTACGATATTCTGTCTGGCATCACGAGATAATTTCTTTGTCATATATTTTTCTCCCTCCTTCCAGACTTACTTTGAGAATGCATACTGGATTACATCTTCCTCGGTAAGGTTCTTATTATCCAGTACTGCTGTCTGTCTTCCTTCGCACATAACAACTATCCTGTCACTTACACCGAGGATCTCCGGTAATTCAGATGAAACCATGATTATTGCCTTGCCCTGCTTTGCAAGGTCGTGAAGTGCCGCATAAACCTCAGCCTTGGCACCGACATCAATACCTCTTGTAGGCTCATCAACGATGAGTATCTGACAATCTGCAAGGACCCACTTTGCAAGAACGACCTTCTGCTGGTTACCGCCTGAAAGGCCGCCTGCCACCTGATCGATACCTGTTGCCTTAACGCTGAAGATATCCATACCCTTGGCAGCATATTCCTTCTCTTTTTTCAGGTCGAGCATACCCAGTCCGCCTGTAATTGCAGGGAAGTTGGTCATAGAAAGGTTCCACTTGATCGCCTGGATCAGCATGAGTCCCTCACCTCGGCGGTCCTCTGTAACAAGACCGATACCTTCCTTGATGGCATCTCTCGGGATCTTGATATTAACCTTCTTACCGAATATTTCAAGCTCGCCGCTGTCCTTGGGATCAGCTCCGAAAAGACCTCTTACAAATTCTGTACGTCCGGCTCCTACAAGTCCGTACATACCGAGGATCTCTCCCTTGTGAACTTCAATATTTATGTTCTGATAGAACCTGCCGTGGCTGTAGTTTGACGCCTTGAGGGCAACCTCAGCCTGTACGTCAGCACCCGGATTGGCATCGCCGAACATGTTAAGATCACGTCCGATCATCATTGCTATAAGATCGCTGGTCTGGATCTCACTGACCTCTCTTGTGCCGATATAGTGTCCGTCGCGGAATACTGAAACCTGATCACAGAGCTGGAAGATCTCCTTGAGTCTGTGACTTACGTATACCACAGCCAGCCCCTTTGCTCTCAGACCCCTGATAAGGTCAAACAGCACTTCAACTTCATTATCTGAAAGTGAAGATGTAGGCTCATCAAATGCGATAACCTTGATATTGTCACTGGTAAAAGCTCTCATGATCTCAATGAGCTGCCAAGCGCCCATTCCGAGTTCGCCTGCCTTCTGGCGAATATCGATCTTGTCACCTGCTTTGCCAAGCATAGCTTTTACTTCGTTTGCTTTCGAATAAATTGTCTTCCAGTCAACCAACCCGGACTTTGTCCTTGGGAGGTTGCCAAGGAAGATGTTCTCTGCTACAGAAAGTTCAGGAAGCATCTGCATTTCCTGAGGTACTACGTGAATACCATATTTCTTAGCAACATCTACATTGGGTACTTCGATCTGCTTTCCCTCAAGATAAATCTCACCCTCGTCCTTTGTATAAAGACCTGTAATGATCTTAAGGACCGTAGACTTACCGGCACCATTCTCTCCGCAGAGAGCATGGACCTTGCCCGGTTCAAGAGAGAGCTCCACGTTATCGAGTACCTTATTCCCGTAAAAGGATTTGGAAATATGTTCCGCTCTTAAAATAACGTTACTCATAATTAACCTCGCAGTATGTTTTGTAAAGTTCCTAAAATGCATCCGGGACGGCGACTAGGCCGCCGCCCCGGAAATTTCATTGAATCATCAGTCAGTACTGATTACTCGAAATACTGTGCATGAATCTCATCAACTGTTGTTGCATCACACGGAATGAAAGCATAGCCTGTGAAGCATGGGATCGGTGTTCCGTTCTCAACGAGGTCGATGATGATCTCGCCCATACCAACTCCTGAAGGAGCTGAAGCAAGGAATGCGCCGAAGCAGCAGTTCTTTGCCTTCTCATCCTCACGCATTACCTGAAGCGGCTCTTCTGTTGAGAAGCAGTCAGCTACAAGTACATTAGCAAGGTCAATGTTGTTCTCCTTGAAAAGTGTGATAGTCGGAGCAACTGATGCAGCACCGCCTGCTGATACTACCCACTTGTCAACGTTAGCCATGTTAGCCTGTACCAGCGGAGCGAACTTAGCGATACACTCATCACCGAGTGAGCCGCCGCAGTCAAGCCACTGAATCTGTGACTCCGGGATATCGGGATAAGCTGCAAGGAATGCATCTGAGAAACCTACGTTACGAAGGTGAATAGCCTCAACTGCCGGTGAATCCTGGAATACGAGCATGAAGTTGCTGTAATCATCTGCTACGTCAGCGAAGAAATCACGATCTGCTGCTGCCTTTGCAACAAGCTTACCAAGCTCATTGTGAAGGAAGTAGTCATCAAGTCCGTAGTGAGGAGCATAGAATCCGTATGCGTCAGGACCCGGGTCATCAGTTGTAAGGTAAGCAATACCTGCTTCCTGAAGGAGGTCTACAGCGTCAGGAAGGAGTGCTGTGTTAACAGGTGTAAGAACTACAGCATCGAAGTCCTGATTGATGATGTTCTGAACGCCATCCATCCATGCCTGCTCGTCTGAGTTAGCATCGATGAAGAGGTACTCATAACCCTGAGCCTCAACAGTCTCACCAAGTGAGTTAGCCTTTGGTGTGAACCATGCGCCTGAGAACTTGCAAACGAAAGCAACCTTAACTGCTCCGTCTTCCTTGAAATCCTTGTAGTTAGGATAGTTTGAATAGTACCAGTTTCCTGTTGAATCACTGTGATCATATCCGGCATACGGATCGCCTACAAGTGTACCTGCATCACGAGCCTCTGCTGCCTCTTCCTCTGTAAGGATGCCCTCTGCGGGAGCTGCTGCCTCTGCCGGTGCCTCTGCTGCTGCCTCTTCCTTAGCTTCTGCAACTGCCTCTTCTGCTGCCTCAGCTACTGCTTCGACTGCCTTTTCAGCTGCTGCCTGCTGCTCTGGTGCTGCACCGCATGCTGCGAGTGAAAGAACCATAGCTGAAGCCAAAACGATTGCTAAAATCTTCTTCATTTCTTTTCCTCCTAATAGATTTTGTTGCACTGTTCATTAAAACAGTAAACCCACCTCTCATTATAGTATGAAAGGTGGGCTTTTTGCTATTGTAAACTACAACTAAATTTTAAGTTCAAATTGTGCATATTGCACAAAAAAC